>DDLS01000023.1 GCA_002340255.1 Cyanobacteria bacterium UBA2566 | reverse complement strand
CACTTTTGTCCTGTACTGAGCTAGGGATTACATTGCTTTCTAATACAATTAGAGAACTAAGAATTTTAAAGGTAGATGCAGGATTAAATGCTGTTTTATTGCGAGTAGAGTTGTATTGATAAGTCCGATCATTGTTTGAGTCATAGATTACGATTGAACCGTTTGCATTTAAGTTTCTAAAATGCTGTTCAAAATTGATATTATGGTTAAGTGATGATTCCTATGTAGTTGTTAAAACAGGCAGTGAAGATTGTCTTTCCTCAGCAATAATTGGGGATGAATTGACAGTAATGATGTTGAAAATCAGACAGGCTGTAAGAAAACAATATTTCATGTGAATTATAGAGATTTCCCGATGTGTAACTCAGCTTAAGCTTACCATAATTCTTCTGCTATAATTGCAGAAGAACCCTATTCCTTAGCGCGAATTACTTGAGGTTGCCCGTTGCAGGGTTTCGAGGGAGATTTGGGCAAAATATTGGCGGCGAAACTGTTCTTCTTGCACAGCAGAGAGAAAGATATAGATGAGGCTAAAATCAGAGAAATCAATTCTAGCATTATAGGCTATAGTTAATTTTTTTTCTTGTTGAGCGATACTAAACCCAATCTGAGATAAGGCATTTAATCCCAACTGCAAAGCTGTTGCTGTTACTTGAAGCCGATCTTGTAGAAAATTGAGAGATATGGACTCTTGAGTACGACTTAAATATTTGGCAATGCCGACTAACTTTTTCCAGGTTTCGATAGGGTTATGGGGTGTAAAAGAATTATAAGCGATCGCGACTGTTTTTTGCTGTTGATTGGCTTGCTCTAGCCATCCTTCAATTTCTTGCCAACTGACTGGATTTTCAGTAATCACCCAAGGATCAGACTCAGTAATCTTTTCCGGTTCATCCAGTTTCTCGGTGCGCCAATCTAGAATCGGTATTGATTCAGATGTAGCCGTCGATAATGGCTCTTGCTCGGCAGCAACTAAATCAATAATGCGCACATGGTATTTCTGATAGTCATTAAAATCTAACTCAACCACCACATGAGATTCACCGGGAGGAATATCCTCTTGATAATGTCCCCACCACAATCCCGGAATTCCCTGATTACTGCTGGAGTCGGTTAAAATAAACTGGGTTTTAATATATTTAACTTTATTTCCCTTATTGTCTTTGATATTGGTATTAAACGTGTTAGTAAACCGACAATTTTTAAGCAAAATGTGCGGTACAGGATTGCCCATTCCACAGGGTTCTAAAAATTTGAGTTCTTGAAAGAGTTCCTTGCCTAGATCGGCAACTGTTAGTTCAAGGTCAATATCGAGAATGGGGGAGCGATCGCCAGATGCTAAAGTGCGATTGAGTTCTTGATTAATGCCTTCCGTAAGTAGAGGTAAATTTTCTAGGGGTAAGCTTAAACCGGCGGCGAAGGGATGACCGCCAAATCGATGCAGCAAATGGGATTGACTATTGACCAATTGATACAGGTCAATCTGGGCGACAGAACGGGCAGACCCTTGAGCAAATTGAGACCCAGTTTCACAACTTAATAAGATCGTCGGTTTATGGTATTCTTGGGCAATTTGAGAGGCGACTAAACCGAGTACACCAGCCGGCCATTCAGGCTTGTGTAGGACAATGGCTTGAGTTGTCGATAGGTCTAATTGCGAGACTTCAAAGATGGCATCTTGAACGACACTCTGCTGAATTTCTTTGCGTCGAGTATTAGCCAGTTCAGCAGATTCGGCTAACTGATGGCAGGTTTTTAAGTCTCGATTGGTCAGCAGTTCCACGCAAAAACTGGCATCACCATAAATGCGACTGACGGCGTTAATTCTAGGCCCAATACCAAAAGAAATATCCGTGGGGCGATCGCCCGTTTTTTTGCACAAGTCCAATAAACGCCCAATTCCAGGACGACGACGCGCTTCAGGAGGACGCAGATAATCACGCTGTAAGCACCCGATTCCCCGTTGGGCTAAATAGCGACAATCTCCTTTAAGCTGGACTAAATCGGCAATTAATCCGATCGCCACTAAATCCAGTAGCTCGTCTAAGGGCGCTTGCGGAATATCAGGAAACTGTTGATACAGTGCTTCCACCAATTTATAAGCCACCGCTACCCCAGATAAATGGAACAGAGGATGATCCTCAGCCAGATAGCGGGGGTTAATAATAGCAGTAACAGGAGGACGCAGGGCCGGTAAGGTATGATGATCGGTAATCATAACATCAATGCCTAAACTTTGGGCTAATTCCACTTCCACTAAATTGGTACTTCCCGTATCGCAAGTGACAATCAGTTGGGTTCCTTGCTCTGCCAAGCGTTCAATTCCAGGAGCATTTAAGCCATGGGATTCGCTTAAGCGGTTAGGAATATAATAGTCTAAGTTTGCCGCCGCGAAGAATTGCCCCAAGCCATCGAGTAAAACAGCAGTAGAAGTCACTCCATCTGCATCAAAATCTCCCCAAATAGTGACGTTTTCTCCCTGAATTCTTGCTTGTTCTAACCGCGCAACGGCTTGTTGCATTTCTTCGCCAAATTCAAACGGGCTAGTCGGGGTATACTGCCCAGCAGATAGGAAATGAGCTAAAGTCTCGCGGTTTTGAATCCCCCTTTGCCCCAAAATCTGCGCCAAGCGATCGCATCGGGAAAGTTGGGGGGTGAACTGGGCAATTTCCTGCACAAACCAGTTGGGAGGCTCAAATTCAGGAGCAAGTTGCCACGTTGCAGTTGGTTTCATAGACATTGGGACGATTAAAATCAAGATACGCCAGGGATTAACCTATCTCTTCAAAGGGTTAGCATTTCTGCTATATACCCTTTCTTTTGAAGATTGCTACCCATCGATCTTCGGGAGGCAAGGGACTGAATGCCCCTTGTTCAGTATCCTTGCGGATTTTAGTCTGTAAACAGAAACCTAGGACAGGGTTTTTAAAAATCGTCTTTAGAGGCGATCGCCACCACCATCCTCTGAATCACTTCTTTGACCTGAATTTCCCCCAATTCTCCCTTAGCGCGAGTGCGAATATTGAGGCTCTCTGCTTCCATTTCCTTCGCTCCAATAACACTCATAATGGGAACTTTTTCTTTCTCTGCATTGCGAATTTGTTTACTCAAGCGCTCTCCACTTCGATCCACTTCCACGCGAATCTTATAATTGAGCATTTGCTCGGCAACCTTCTGGGCAAAGGGCAATTGCGTTTCGCTCACCGGTAACAACCGAATCTGCACTGGAGCTAACCAGAGGGGAAAATCACCTGCATATTCCTCAATTAAAATCCCCACTAAGCGCTCTAAAGAACCAAATGGAGCGCGGTGAATCATCACCGGACGTTCGCGAATCCCTTCCTCCGAAACATAGGTCAGATCGAAGCGCTCTGGTAAATTATAATCCACTTGCACCGTTCCCAACTGCCATTCCCGGTCTAGGGCATCTCGGAAAATAAAATCGAGTTTTGGCCCATAAAAGGCAGCTTCCCCAATACCTTCAAAATGCTCCATCCCCAGGGTTTCTACCGCACGACGGATAGCATTTTGGGATTTTTCCCAAGCTTCGTCCGAACCAATATATTTATCTAAACTGGGATCGCGAAAACTTAACCTAGCTTTGAAATTACTTAACCGCAAGGTCTTAAACACGCTCAGGGTTAAATCCACCACATTTAAGAATTCCCGATCCAACTGCTCCGGAGTCACAAATAAGTGCGAGTCATCTTGAGTAAACCCGCGCACCCGTGTAAGTCCCCCCAGTTCTCCCGATTGTTCGTAGCGGTAAACGGTGCCAAATTCAGCTAATCGAATCGGGAGATCTCGGTAAGAATGGAGCTGACTTTTATAAATTTGGATATGGAAGGGACAGTTCATCGCTTTTAGCACAAAGCCTTCTGCTTCCGATTCTCCCATCATCGGGAACAAGTCATCTTTGTATTTTTGCCAATGACCGGAGGTTTTAAACAGGTCTACTCGCCCAATGTGGGGAGTAACCACTTGTTGATAGCCCCGTTTGAGTTGTTCTTGTTTGAGGAAGTCTTCGAGTAAGCTGCGAACGGTTGCACCTTTCGGTGTCCACAGGGGTAAACCCGGGCCAACTTGATCGGAAAAAATGAATAATCCCAGCTCTTTGCCCAGTTTTCGATGGTCTCGTTTGAGGGCTTCTTCTTTACGTCGTTGATATTCGGCCAGTTGTTCGGGGTTTTCCCAAGCTGTACCGTAAATTCGCTGAAGTTGGGCTTTGTTGGCATCTCCACGCCAATAGGCTCCTGCGACACTTTCCAGGGCGATCGCCTTCGGGTTAATTGCTCCTGTATTCTCTACATGGGGTCCAGCACATAAATCCCACCATTGATCGGCTAAATGATAGATCGTAATCGGCTCCGTTTTAATATCGTCAAGGATTTCCAGTTTGTAGGGTTCTTGCAGTTGTTCGATTCGCGCCTTTGCTTCTTCGCGACTCACCTCTTCCCGAAGTACAGGGAGTTTGCGGTTGATAATCTTGATCATCTCTTTTTTAATCGCCTTCAGGTCTTTTTCCGTAAAGGGTTCTGGACAATCAAAGTCGTAATAAAATCCATTTTCGATCCAAGGCCCAATCGTAACTTGAGCTTTGGGAAAAAGTTTCTGTACCGCCATTGCCATGATGTGAGAGGTCGTATGGCGGATTTTCTTTAAGGTTTCCGATTCACTGGTGCGAGGTAGATGGATTTGAGGCGCTTCTTGTTCCATAGGTTGGGCTGCTTTGGAGTCTTCTGGAGGCATGGGTTTACTAATCTATATCAATGATGTAGGGTTAATGCTCAATGTCAGAGCCATTGGATAATCTCTAGAGTCAGGCGTTGATGGAAGCCATTCGCTTTCGCGATTCTTTTGGGAATCGGCCTCCATTTTACGAGAAAATGGGCCTTCTTGAGGGTCAAGAGTCTCACCGTGGAGTGAAACAATCTTAAGTTAAGCTTAAATTTCTAAATGTAAAGAAACGTAACTTACGTTAAGCTTATGATAGAGATGATCGATCAATACTGGATTGATGGTGATATGGGTCGTGCCCCTGCACCTGGATTTAATACCCCTTTTGATTAAAACTCAATTTGGAGATCTGTAATAATGCTACATCTGGTTTATGTCTTTGCTTTCACTACCTTAGCCTTTATCGCTGTTGGTAATTTAATCCGCAACTTGATGGTACTCGGTTCTGAAAGCACTCGCACCTATCCCCCGAAGTTAACGGATATTCCGGTAGAACAGAATCGCATCTCATCCACTCAGGTTCCCCATCCTGAGTTTTTAGATGACACGGGAACCTTAATCAAAGAACCCTTATTGGTGATGCGATCGATTACGGTAGAAGATGCTCGCGAAAAGTTAGATGCCCTGTATAATTCTTCTCCTGAATCTTCTGCTAAAGACGATCGAGGAGAAGTTTGAAATTCTAGTACTACCGGCTGGTAATTGGCATGGTAGTTGCTACGGTTGAGATGAAATTCTTTATCGACATAAAAATAGGGTTAAGTTACTGTGGAGCTTTATTGTGACTGAACTTAACCCCAATTCACCTCTGCATCACGAGACTGAATTAACTCCATTTAGCTTCAATGTTTAACGGGGACTAAGCGAGTCGGAATTGGGGATAAAGCTTGAGTTCATCGGAATTAAAGGTTCTAGCCCAGTCGATCAGCTCTTCGGTAATCTGATGGAAACTCTCAGGTTTGAGCAACAAAGCAATATATTGATCTTTTTGTTTCACCACAATTGCCCGATATTTTTCAGAACAGGTGCTGGCGTAGTGAAATCCATCAAGTTGCAAAGAGGACATTAATAGCGATCGCAGTCCCAAAGCCTGAAACACCGTTTGTACCCAACTGACGTTATCCACTTCATCCGTCACCAAATATTCACGGGGTAAACCACTTAAATCAAAGACTGCTGCACCGACTACTGACGCTAAATATAGGTCTTGTTTAGACAAATCATGGGACTCAGAGGGGGTAGGCTGAGAATCAGGAGTCATTGGAGACTGGCTTACTTGACATGAATGAGTAGAAAAACACGCTTTGGAAACATTCGGGTATTCATATACCCAATTGCAACCAGAAAGCTCCGCTTCTGTTTTCCCCAATACTATAATCCTTAGTTGTGGATAAAGGTCTTGCAATCGCCAACAAAAACGCTGAGTTTGATGGGGCAGGAAAAGAATATCTAAAATCAGCAGATCGGGCGCTTGCTGCCGCACACTGTGTAATAACTCTTGGGTATTACGGCAAATCTGGGTATGTTCTTCTTGGCGATCGATGAATTCACTGACACAAGTTTTTGCAAACCGAGTTGAAGCCAAGATAATATTTAGGGTTTGCTGTTCAAAAGTTGGAGTTATCAGAGATAGTTGCATATTTTCTCCTATTTAGTTGATTTAAACGAAATTAAGCTGGTTTTATTAAATGGATTTTCCTTAAAAAAATAGACGGATTCCCACTAGGGATCGCTTTTTCGACTATGTTTAACCGTAATCCTTAATTAAATTATATAGTGCTTTGGGCTAAGGGGATGTAAAAGATAATAGGCAATAGCTCATAGGGAAAAACCGGATATAGCCTGTAATACGACTAACATTAACTCTCCCTTCACTGTAATTATTTAGGGCTATACAACATTCGTCCTGTTATGAAATCCAGTAGACCGCTTGCATAGGTGAGCAGAAAATGAATTGCAATAGAGTAACGGTAAATTGTTATCCCTATTGCCTATTATCTTGTGCCTAGTGTCTTTTGCCTAACTAGGTTAAGGTTCCAGGGGTGAGTCATGATGCATAGATAATAGTCTATGGATATACCCGGTAAATATAAGGCAATTCATTGTTTACAAATATTAACCAAAGTACATACAATGAAAGGGTAGGTAATGAGTATTTATTCTCAATCATGTTTGGCAATTCATTTCCTTGGTTAAGTGCAATCATAATTTTTCCCCTTGTGGCAGCTCTAGCCATTCCCTTAATTGGCGATCGCCAGATCAAGCTAGTTCGTTGGTATGCCCTAGGCGTAGGTTTAGTAGACCTCGTAATGACGCTCTACGCGTTCGGCTCCCACTATAACTTTCAACAATCCACCATTCAACTGACCGAAACCTATCCCTGGATACCCCAGCTCGGTCTCAACTGGTCTTTAGCTGTAGATGGCTTGTCCATGCCCCTGATCGCTCTGAGTGCCCTAGTCACCACCGTGGCGATCGCCGCATCCTGGAATGTCAACCACCGCCCCAGACTGTTCTTCAGCCTGCTGCTGATCATGTACAGTGCCCAAATTGCGGTATTTGCAGCTCAAGATCTACTCTTATTTTTCCTCACCTGGGAGCTAGAACTCGTCCCTGTCTACCTTCTGATCTCCATCTGGGGTGGACAAAAGCGCCTCTACGCTGCCACTAAATTTATTCTCTATACTGCTTTAGCCTCCATATTTATCCTGGTTGCGGCCCTCGCAATGGCTTTCTACGGCGACACCGTAACCTTTGATATGACTGCTTTAGCGAACAAACACTATCCCAGATCCTTAGAGTTGCTCGCCTACGCTGCCTTCATTATCGGTTTCGGCGTTAAACTGCCCATCTTCCCTCTACACACTTGGCTTCCCGATGCCCACTCCCAAGCCTCCGCTCCCGTCTCCATGATTCTGGCTGGAGTGCTGCTGAAAATGGGAGGTTACGGCATCATCCGTCTAAACTTGGAAGCTCTACCCCATGCCCACGCTTACTTTGCTCCCGTCCTGGTTATCCTGGGAATTGTTAACATTGTTTACGGTGCATTTAATGCCTTTGCTCAAGGCGATCTCAAGCGCCGCCTCGCTTGTTCTTCTATCTCTCACATGGGCTTTGTCCTCATCGGTATTGCCTCCTTCGACGAACTGGGCTTAAACGGAGCCATGCTACAAATGCTCTCCCACGGGCTAATTGCAGCGGCTCTATTCTTCCTGGCTGGAGTAACCTACGAACGCACTCATACATTAGCTTTAGCGAAAATGAGTGGACTGGCTCAATCGATGCCTAAAATCTTTGCCCTGTTCACTGCTGCATCCATGGCTTCCTTAGCTCTTCCAGGAATGAGTGGATTTATAGGAGAACTGAGTGTCTTCCTGGGTGTCACCACCAGTGATGTTTATTCCTCTGGATTCAAAGTAGTCGTCATTAGTTTAGCCGCTGTGGGCTTAATTCTGACTCCGATTTATCTACTCTCCATGATGCGCGATATCTTCTACGGTGAACAAACAGGTGTTGTCGTTGATGGCTGGATGGATGCGAAACCTCGCGAAGTGGCGATCGCCTTCTGCCTCCTGCTCCCCATCATCGGTATCGGTCTCTATCCTAAAATCGCCACCCAAACCTACGACATTAAAACCACGGCGATCGCCGAAGAAACCCGCGAAGTTCTCACCGTGGTTGCTCAAGAGCGCTCGCGCTTGTACTCTGGAAACTTCTACATTCCTAATGTTCCTGCGGCTAAAGCGCCTCCTCTGTTAGGCATCATGGAAAACATCTCCGGTTCTGCCTAAGCGACATGACTCGAACAGTGGTACTTAGATTCCCAATCTCCACAACGGTCTGATTCAGGACCATAAGGGTGAATCGCACAAACTAATAAATTGCCACCGGGACTCCCGCCATAGTAGTAGCGACAAGCTTCACAATGGCGGGATTTTTCGACCTCTCCCAGCGCTACAGCCTTGAGTTTTCCAGCTAGATCGTGGTTCGGTTCCAGGGCTAAGGCCTTTTCAAAGGCTTGCACTGCCCATTCTTGATTCTCAAAATCCTGCAACCACATTAACCCCGCTTCAGTCCAATCATCGGCTGGGGTAGGATGAAAACAGGATTTGCCTTGGCTTAGGAGTTTTCCGATCAGAGATTCTACCAACTCCGGAGGTTGGAACGCTTTAGGGATATAGCCATCGGCAATAGTGAGTCCTCGCACTCGATCCAATTCCTTATTTTTAACGCTGCAAAAAATAACCGGAATATGGCGAGTTTTGGGGTCTCGTTTCAGAGCTAAACAGAGTTGATAGCCATTGAGATGGGGAGAGATAATATCGGCAACCACGACATCAGGCAAATGTTGGCGGATTTGGCTTAATGCATCAAGTCCATCCCCAGCTTCTAAAATCTCAAAACCAACCGATCGCAGTAATTGGGCGATCGCTGCTCTTTGGGCGCTGCTATCCTCAAAAACAAATACGGTACTCATAAAAGGGGTTTATCCGTTGATTTAAGGGTGTTCCAATGGGTTTAAAATACCCCACTTGGATGACAAACCCATCAACCTCAATCGAAAGTCCGCAGCTCTACGGTTGACAAGATACATGAAACCTGATAAGAATCATCAATGAATGGCAATATGAAAGAGAAATAGTATTATTCATTGGAGTGGTCATTGCAATCAGAATGAAGCAATCACGAAGCAATCACTAGGATGAGCGAAGTTGTCGAGCTTGCTTCATTCCAATGCTTTCCATTTGCAATGTTTTCTAACGGGTTGACCTTATATCAATCAATCGAGAAAATAACTTCTCAATTCTGCTTTCAATATCGAGCGTGCCTGAGAAATACGTTTGCGGACATTCGCATAGGAAATATTTTGTTCCTCGGCAATCTCTTGATAGGACATTTCAGCATAGTAATGCAACATAAAAGTGTGATGAATCCGAGGAGGTAACTTTTCGATTGCACCTTCGATAATTTTCATTTCTTCATCTTTTTCAAGATGAATTTTGATATCCTGTTGAATCGGGTATAGCATCTTCGTTTCTACACCGCTATACCAGTATGATAGTTTGCCCTGCATCCGATTGTTTTTGCGCTGGATATCAATACTTAGATGATACGTCAGCTTGTATAACCAAGCCTTAAAGTTATAGACATTACCAGTATAATTTGCAGTCTTTTCCCAAGCTTTAAGCATAGATTGAGAGAGTAAATCTTCAGCATCCATAACATTCCCTCTCGTCCATTTAAGACAACAAAAATACAGATGATATTGATGTTTCTGCCATTGCTTCCAAAACTCTATTTCTGTATTCACAGAGTGATTAGATTGCGAAAAATTTTCAGCCAAATTAACGACTAAATCCTGTTGTGTTTTCATGATTTATACCAAAAACAACTTCATGTAATCAATGGATGCGATCCCACTGAATTGGAGAAAAAATTGTTGAATGTAGTAGTTAGTTATTCAGTGATCGATCAACGCCATTTCGTCAATCCTTAAAAATCATACCAAAAAAAAAATGTTATAAGCATTACAATAATTTATACATATTTTATAACGTTCATTGGTTTAGAAAGCAGATATATAAACCTATAAGTTTTTAAAATATTTATCAGGAAATCATGAATTAAATGCTGTGAATTTCGTTGTTATGAGGTGCAATAAAATCCTGGAATATTCATGAAAAATTACGTCTATTGTCAGGGTAAGATATCAAGATCTGTAAATGCTACCAAAGCATTATTTAAGTTTTATTCATATACTCAATATTGTACTTCATAACAGAAGAAAATATTGATTTTCACAAATAGACCTGGAATATCGTCTTTTAAGAATGGGTAATAGGATTTATAGTGTATCTGATAGGAGCAGAAAAAAAGATTTCACAAATGAGACTGAAGTATCGTCGTTATGGATAGCAATTCAAGTTCTTAGTTATCGATTGAAGAATGTGGATTTATTTAAATTTTTCCTTTAAAAGGGATGGTTTATGGTATCTCCGTATTGGCAAATATCGAAAATATTAACTCTATGGAAAATCTAAAAAAGGGGATCAAAAATAGTGGCATGAGTAAAACTTGGTATATGGTGATCGCAACTTATTTGCTCTTATTTACTTTGCTTGGATATACAACTTTTTTTCACAATAATGATTTCACAACAAATCATGAGAGATTCGAGAAGATGGTTAGAAATTATGGTGATGAAGAAAAGCAAAAACTGGTGAACAAATTACTGAAAGATGATGCTGATTCCTCTGAAAATTCAAATTCTATAAGCTCCCAGTCATTTAATCTTATTCTGGGTGCAATTGTTTCTTTTTTATCCTCCACTTTAATGTCTAAGAGGTGAAAGCGTGATATCAGAAAACCAAGCTAATGAGCCATCTATTCAACCATCAATGGGTATAGAACATGAAGACAAACAGTCTAATAACCTAATCAACGAAGTCAAACTAAAGACGACGATAGATAGAAATATAGTTGGCCAACCGACTTGGTATCTCATCCTATCCATTTATGCACTTCTGTTAACCTCCACTGGATTTGTAACTTTTTTTTATAACAATAACTTTTCCTTGCGGAATGAACATATTGAACAATTAGCTCAGATTAAGAATAGTGAAGAATTACAGATATATGAGGAGATGATACTCGCCGAAGTGCAAAATATAAAAGATGTCAACAATATAGCCAATCAGGCATTTAATGTTGTCCTAGGATCGTTGTTAGGTTTTTTGTCAGCAACATTGACAACTTTAGATGCTAATGAAGATCTTGAATCTTCTGGATCTATAAATGTCAAGGAAAAAGATGATCGCTAGAGAATATTCACAAATTAAACTGTAAATTCGTTCTATTAATGAATTAGATTTATAGACTAGATCGATGAATAGTATTACAGCAAAAGTAAACACAAAACTCAAGAAATTACCGGTAGAATCTTCTCACTTAAATCCAGAACAAATGATCGATGTTCCGGCAGGTAAGTCCTATGGATATGAAAGCTTTGAACCATCGGAAAATGGACATATTAAAGTCACCTTGGCAGCCCATTCTGGAACATTTTATGTTTTTGCAACTCATTGGGAAGGATTAGTTGATAATTCTATCGAAAATGCTGCCGTATCCCGTTCTTGTTATACTTCAAATAGCGATCAATTCCCAATCAAAAAAGAACAAGCTGAAAGTTTTTTTGGCAATCCTATCTACTCTCAAGAACTTCAAGATCTCAATCATTGCTTGAAGCTTTATCAAATTAATACACCAGAACGAATTAATCACTTTCTTAGCCAAATTGCCCACGAGTCTGGTGGTCTTCGATGGTTAAAAGAACTTGATGATGGCTCATATTTAGAAGGAAGGAATGATTTAGGCAATGTTCAGCCAGGAGATGGGACAAAATATAAAGGAGCTGGTGTTATCCAATTAACGGGAAGGAGCAACTATCAAGCTTTTTCTGATGCCATCGGCGATCCCAAAGTTATGGAGGGTTGTGATTATGTGGCTCAGACTTATCCATTTACCAGTGCTGGTTTTTGGTGGCACAATAACCATATGAATGAATTGTGCGATCGCGGTGCAACAGTTGAAGAAATTACACGAGTTGTTAATGGAGGCTACAATGGTTTAGAAGACCGAAAAAAATACTATCAAAAAGCTAAGGAGATTTTCTCTGTTTTACAAGCTATTTCTACCCATTCTTCAGTCAGCTCTAAAAAAATCTCACTTGATGTTCCTTGGTTCCCTCAAACGGATAACTATCGAGATGCTCAACGGACTTGTAATTCTTCCTCCTGTGCCATGTGCTTAGAATATTTCCGGCCAGGAACTTTACCTGGAAAAAATGGAGATGATATCTATATCAAAGTCGTTTTTGAATATGGAGATACCACAGATCACACTGTTCAAGAGCAAGCTTTATCCAGTTTCGGTCTCTCTAGCACTTGGAATACCAATTTAGATTTTGATGATGTGTATCGAGAACTCGAAGATGGCCGTCCGATGGTACTGGGTATTTTGCATAGAGGGACAACTGAAAGTCCTGCGGGTGGAGGACATATGATTGTGGTACGGGGATGCACTGAAAATGGCGATTTTATTGTTAATGATCCCTATGGTTCTCTAAATGATAATTATACCGGCCCAGTTAACAATGGCTATGGTGCTATCTACAGTAAGTATGAAATAGAGCATCGCTGGACGGTTGAGGGTCCAGGAACTGGTTGGGGGAGATTCTTTCAACCGTAAAAATTGAGTGCAGAAGACTGGAGTTAATCTCCAGTCTTGTTTCATTCTAGACTGTCACATTTATGGTTGTGATGTACAATACAAAGTATAATACAACAACAACACCAGATTGAAATTTATCACCAATGAAAGCTTATTCAGTGGATCTACGAGAAAAAATTGTCAAAGCTCACTTGGTAGAAAAAAGCTCAATTAGAGAGGTCGCTGCCAGATTTTCCGTTAGTAGAAGCCTCGTTCAAAAATTGGTCAAGCAACAAAAAACAGAAGGAAATGTAGATCCCAAACCCAGAGGAAAACCCCAATTTAGTTATCTGAGCAATGCTGAGGCTCAAGAACACGTGAAAGATCTGGTTACAAAACACCCAGATGCTACCTTGATCGAGCTATGCGAATTATTTACACAGACTACAGGAAATGGGGTCAGTCCTACCGCTATGTGCCGCTGTTTACAAAAATTGGGGTTATCTCATCGCCAAAGATCGCGTATTACAGCAGCAAAGCGAGGACGGAAAGGGTTCAAAACTCGATCGTCAAGTTAAAAAATTTATGCAGTCCAACTCGGTTTATAGTAATGCAGGGAAATAAACTGACTTCTAATACCTCTTCTGGTTTTAGAACTAGAAATAAAGACCTGGATGTTGCAGAAGAAGAACATCTATTACAGTGTCTTTCTGAAGGCGATATGAATGCCTTTTGGCCGCTCTGGCAAAGTTATCAAGAGTATCTTTATTTTCGCTGTCTGCGTTGGCTAAACAACGATCGTCATGAAGCAGAAGATGCGCTCAGTTTAGCGATGCTCAAAGCGAGCAAGGCATTGCCCAATTATGCCCACAAAATTACGAATCTCCGGGCTTGGTTAACTCGCTTAACTTATAATCTTTGTATGGACAAGTATCGACAAGATCGCCGCAGAGCAATAGGTGTGGAAAATATTGATGAGATCGCAGCAATTTCTCTGGACTCTCTTCTCATTAGTTATACTTCTCCGGAATCTACCTTGCTCTCTGAAGAGTTATCCCGGTCAATTGTTCGGGCAATCAATATGCTTCCTGAGCGACTGCGCCAGCTTTTTATTTTGCGTTACTACCACCAGGTTTCCTGTGCTGATATTGCTCAACAGTTGGGGATTTCTCAGGATAATGCATACAAACGGATTCAGGAAGCTAAGGAGTGTCTGAAGAAACATTTAGGGCACTATTTGTCTGGGCAAAAGTTTTCTGTTTTGCATTCTTCTCTAGATGGGGAAAATTATCAGATTTCGGTAGACAAAGGAGGTTTATCTGATCCTCCGAGTGCAAACAATACCAGGTCTATTAATTCAGCTATTAGTTATCATATTACCGCCACATGCATAGTCAAATTTTCTCATCTGTTGCTGTAATTTCTCAGCCTTCGGGAATGGAGATTCCAGTTTATTTGGTTTTGGAGAAAAAGCCCACCCGAATTAACCAGAAGCTGAAGACGTTAAGTCAGTATATTGAGAAATATCCATCAGGATGGAAAAAGCGCTTGAAATTAGCTAATTTGCTCTATGAAACGGGAAGTTGGCAGCAGGCAATTGAGCAATATCGACGGGTTATTGAGCGACAATCTCAAGTGGTTGAGGTGTATTTGAGGTTGGGGAAAATCTTGCAGTTGATGGCACAACCTGTAGAGGCGGCAAGGGTTTACGAGCAGGGATTATCCCATGTTCGCGATAAACCGACGCAAGGGCATATTCGCGGATTGATTGCGGTGTGTAATCAGGATCTGGAGGAGGCAGTGAGGTTCTTTGAATCAGCCGCTGCTTTGGAGCCGGAAAACCCATCTCACTGGCTGGCACTAGGGCGGGTGCAGATGGCGAGAAACCTTGCTGAGGTGGCTCTGCAAGCTTACGATCGCATTTTATCAAATTATCCCGACGATATTGTGGCGGCGATCGAGCGTTATGATGCCCTATTCGCTTTGGGTAATGTCGAGGAAGCACGCTCGCAGCTCGACCAACTTATCCAACTGGCTCCCGATGATGTTCGAGTACTCCAGCGACAGGAGGAACAGTACCAGTAATCAAATGTTGAAATCCACAAGCGTAACTCGAAAATCTCAAAAATTGAATTTGGGAAGCGTTTTAATGGTATGAAGCGTGGTAATTCATTAATAAGTATTTGGAGGCAACAAAAGATGCAGAGTATAATCGCTCATGGTGTTCCAAGATATAACGCAATAGAATCTGATATTAACACTATTAAAAACGAAGCTGACTTGATCGTAACATCCACATTTGTCGGTTTTGTAGCAAGACAGTTTCAGAGTCATAAAAAAGTTCAAATAGATTGGGAAGCCCCTCCAAAGAATGAAAAAGAAGAATGGAATTCCGAGAAGCAAGAATATCTCCAAGTAATAGCAAGGTTGAATACAATCCTTGGTACACAGGGATATGTTAGTGTCGGTCAATCACCTGACTCTACAGCACATGGTATTATTGTGGGCTTACCATCAGAGCTATCTGAAAGAGAGAGAAATGAGGCTCGAAACTATATGGTGCCGCGAGATCCTGGAACCAGATCGTATAGTCTGCCTGGAATTGGCGTGTCTTTGTGCGAACTAGTTGCCACATCCTCTGAAGAGTATTTCGGTGAAGGTATTGACCAACGCGGTGCGTATATTGGTATGTTAATGTCGGAGGATAGGTCTCATATGTCTTCTCAAATAGTTGAGCCTACTCATCGGGTATATGTTAATCATAATCCATGGAAACCGACCGCAGAATATCAGGGATGGGGAACTATGCGTGCTAGTCTTGGGAAAAACCAGACAGATTTAGCGAGAAACTCCACCAATAATTCAGTTAAAAACCCCACCGATAAATTTGGGAAAGCACCATCTCCAGAGAAATGGAACTCTAGCGAATATAGGATCGGATATCTTCATGGAATGACGATCGCCATTGGACATGCGACATATCGTAACAACGAAGAAAGGCGGCAGAGATATTGGCCTGTCGAAGTAATCGCGGGCACCAAAACAACGAAGGTTGCGTCATGTTTTGCTTGTACAACATACATGATTGCTGCCGGATTTCCACCAACATCTATGCACTTGGGTCGCTCGGAATCATGGGTGCCACCCGCATTCGGGTATTTAGAAACGGCAGAGATGAGCCACCGTATTGTGAGCCAAGGAACCAGGGAGCAATTCAGAGATTATTATCGATCTCTCGATCAAGAAAAAGTAATCGATTCTCAAATTAATTTTGTAAATGTATGGCGCGATAATATATTTAGTTACATTGACACAGGCTTCAAAATATTAGCCAATGCCAAGATAAATGAGACAATGAATCTACCATTGCGTCGGTTAGAAGATATTCTCAGTCCAAAATTATTCAATTCTTCAGAGGAGCATAAAGAGAAGGTTTCTAATATGTATTTAGATGCACTTACAGTCCACAAAAAAGACTGGGAGCGCTTGAAAAATGTATTCGGTATCTAAAATTTAACATCGAGAGGTTTTCGGGGCGATCGCCCTTTTTTTGTCTGTTTCCCGATCTCAAAAAATTGAGGAAAAACCACAACTCGAAAAAATCAACATTGGCTCGAAGCGAACGTTAAATAGGCAGAAGACAACCCAAGAGAATGAATTAGATCCTCTCTGATTCACGATCGACCCAACTATTGAGCAGGATTGCACAAGGACGAGGCTTAAGAATGACCGATCTACAGACACATGTTACCAATATTTCAGCATTACCCGGACTTAAACAGTTGTGGTCTGAAACCAAAGGCAACCCTGAAATCTGTGTCGCCATTCTTGACGGTCCTGTAGACCTATCTCATCCCTGTTTTGAGGGGGCAAATCTGGAAACCAACTCCAATGCAGAAACCGCTAGTACCGGCGTAATGTCGGGTCACGGAACCCACATTACCAGCGTCATTTTCGGTCAGCATGGTAGTCCGGTTTCTGGCATTGCTCCTGGTTGTCGCGGCTTAATTTTGCCCGTGTTTTCCGATCGCAATCCTGGCTTGCTTTCCCAACTCGATCTAGCCCGGCAAATCAATCAAGCCGTTGCCCAAGGCGCTCGGGTTATCAACATTAGTGGCGGTCAACTGGCTGAAGCCAATGCTGCCGACCCCATGCTGGCTAAAGCCGTGCAATCTTGCCACGACAGTGGGGTGCTCATTGTGGCAGCCGCCGGAAATGATGGATGCTCCTGTCTCCACGTTCCCGCTGCATTGCCCGGAGTTCTCGCCGTCGGTGCAATGAATGCCGAAGGCTTGCCCTTCGATTTCAGCAATTGGGGAGAAGCCTACCAAACCCAAGGCATCCTTGCCCCTGGCGAAGATATCTTGGGTGCCGAGCCTGAGGGAGGAACGACAACCAAAAGCGGCACCAGCTTTGCAACTCCCATCATCTCTGGAATAGTAGCTCTGCTCTTGAGCGTGCAGCTCGAGCAAGGCCAGCAGCCCGACCCCCAATCCGTCCGCGATGCCATTCTCCAAAGCGCCGTGCCTTGCCAGTCGGAAGCGATTTCAAATTGCGATCGCTTCCTAGCTGGAAGGCTCGATCTTCTTAAAGCTTATGCCCTGATTACCCAAGGAGGAACCAACAAATTGTCTATAGAAAACTTACCAGAACCCATAGGGAACCCCAGCGAAGCGAACGAGCAAATATCGGCTGAAACCAGCACCGATATAGCTGTGGCAGAAGTCACGCCCTCTGAAGCTGTTTCCGAACCTATCCATCCTTTAGAAAATGTAGAAAATCCAATGACTGTAACTCCAAGTCAACTGGCAACTCCGTCCGTCACCCCCAGCAACGTAGTTCCTTCTGAGGACTGTGGTTGTAACGGTAGCAGCGCAAAACCCATCGTTTATGTCACGGGTACAGTGAGTTACGACTTTGGTACTGAGGCTCGTCGAGATAGCTTCAAGCAGTTGATGCCTATGGTTGAGGGCGATCCACCTTTTCCCGCCAACCCCTTTGTAGTCAGTCAGATGGCCGATTATTTGGAACAAAACCCTTATGAATCTAAATCGCTTATTTGGACATTAAACCTAGAACTCACCCCAATTTATGCGATCGAACCTACGGGTGCGTATACCGCTCAGGTTTATGAGCAACTGATTTCTGCACTCAAGGGGCAGATTGAGGCGGAAGATGCTCCCGAATACGTCTCCAGAATTTCGGTTCCAGGAGTATTAACGGGTAAGAGCGTCCGCCTCTTCTCCGGGCAAGTCGTTCCCGTCATTGCTCCAGAAATTCGCGGAATGTATGAGTGGAATGTCAATCAGTTAGTTAACCTCGCCGTTGAAGCTGCTAAAGCTGATGCTTCCGAGTCTGAGGCTGATGAACAGGAAGAGGCTACGCGAACCTCTCTGAAAGAATTTTTGCAGCGGATGTACTACGAATTTCGGAATTTGGGTCAAACCTCCCAGGAACGGGCCCTCAATTTTGCGGCCACCAATGCATTCCAAGCAGCACAAGCCTTAACTGAAGCGACTGGCAAAGGGATGCAACTCGATCGCATTGAGACCGAAAAAAGTCCCTTCTGTCGGATGGATTCCGATTGTTGGGACGTGAAACTGAAGTTTTTCGATCCCGAAAATGATCGCCGAGCAAAAAAGGTATTTCGATTCACCGTAGATGTCAGCGATACCATGCCGGTCACCATTGGCGAGATGCGGAGCTGGTCTATTTCTAACTAAGCCCTGTGCTGACTCAACGTTTCTATCAATATAGTATTGCACTCCGAAGAATCAAGATGCAGAACCTACCTAAACAAACTCAACCCGTCATTCGCAATCTGAATATCACTGCTGCTTGGTTGCAGTGTTCTGGAATCGATAGTTCTAACTATGAGAGCTGTTACAAACTCAAAGGTTTAGCCAGGAATATCTGCATGGCAGCCTTTTAGAACTCTCTTTGAGAGCAACCATACCAACATCACTATCAATTTAAAGGAGAACCATTCATGCAAGTTCCCATGCTTGCCGGTCACGTCCCGCGTTCCTAGCAAGATGAGATCGGCACCAACCCAAGTAAACCATCAACGAAATCAGGAGAAAAAATCATGAAAACGCCCAAACAAGTTGCTCCCGTAGAGCGCAGTCTGAATGTATCTGCTATTGCCGGCCAAGACGGTGTTGAAGCCAGTTTTTTCAATGAACTCTGGGATGGTATCAAAAAATATGGTCCTCAGGTCGTAGGTATGGCAAACCAACTGCTTAACTCCTAACTCGACGGCTGTAAGATAACGCGTTGTTCGGTAGTTGTTAGTAACCACCGAACAAGGAGAACAAAGTAAACTCTCTCACAATAATAACGAGGAAAAATCATGAATACGCCCAAACAAGTTGCTCCCGTAGAACGCACCCTGAATCTGAATGCATCTGCCATTTCCGGACAAGGTACTGTTGAAGCTAGCGGTACTCTTGATGACGTTCTTGGCGTTGTCAAAACTGTAGGCTCAGTTGCTGCTCCTATCTTAGGCTCTCTGATCTAAATTCCGGCCATTGAGATGGGGTTAATGGACATAGCAACCTCATCTCGATCGCAATGAGATGCAGAGGAGGATAACGATAGCTTGCTCGGTGGTTGTTTTGCTAGCAACCATCGAGCATTCCTCAAACTGCCCCAGAACTGCCATTACTTTCACAACACGATGACTCTGACTTCTTTACCTGTTGCATCTCTGTCCGATACGGCCTTGTTGACTGCTGCCTATCGTGCTCTGGAAAGCGATCGCCCAGATGCCCTCTTCCAAGATCCCTACGCCCAAATTTTAGCTGGGGAGCGAGGTCAAACCCTAGTCCAGGCAATGCCCGGAGGAACAACAGGAGCATCGGGCTGTGCTGTCCGTACTGCTGTCATGGATGAGTTGATTCTACAAATAATCGCAGCCGGAAAGGTCGATACCGTACTGAACCTGGGTGCAGGACTCGATACCAGACCTTATCGGCTGCCTTTGTCCGCTACTCTGTGTTGGAGTGACTGTGATGAGCCAGCTATTCTCAATTACAAAGTCAAACAATTGGCTGCAATACAACCGAGATGTCTGCTCGAATCCATTGCTTTGGATGTGACTGATGCAGTAAGTCGGCAGACATTTTTCCGAGCGGTTGGTATGGTCGCAAAACAGGCACTGGTAATAACCGAAGGATTGCTGATTTATCTGACTCCGGAGCAAGTAGCGGCACTGGCAACCGACCTTTATGCCCAGTCTCCCTTTCACTGGTGGCTAACAGATTTAGCCTCGCCCCATGCGTTGCGCTATTTCCAAAACAGCATAAATAGTGCTGCGGATTCGAGCCAAGCCACCTTGCAATTTGCACCAGCAGCAGGCACGGAGTTCTTCGAGCCATATGGTTGGAGAGCTGTGGAATCGCGATCGCTTCTGGAAGAAGGGCAGCGCTTGCAGCGAGAAATCCTCCCCCCATCCTTACTTGCCCAATTACAAACGCCAGAAGATTGGGAAATTTGGCGACAGATGTCTAGTTTTGTATTGCTCAAACGCTACTGAATGCGAACTCAGGTTAGAAATTTATTGCAGGAAAATCACATGAAAACTCCCCATCAGTCTCTACCGGTTAACCGAGCTAAAATCTTCCATCTTGACTTAGTATTAGTCTCTCATAAAGACAGCCAAGGCAAGTTGCGACAACAATATAAGTTCGCGCGCGGTTCTAAACTCAATTGCAACGAACCTGCCCAATTTTCAGAACCCATTGATTGTGGTTGCTATCTATTTTCTGGAATTTCCAAAACCAGTTGCTTATCAGCTTGCGGTCTGGTTTAAGCAAGAGCCTTAACTCAATGAGCTAAAATTTGTTAAAAATCTCTCATCATTAAATGATGAAGTTGATTTTTATTGTCTAAAAAAAAGGAGAAAAACATGAAACTTCCAATTCAATCCACACCTGTAAATCGAGACATTTTTAGGGCAATATCTAAATGCCAGACCAGTCTGGGAATCAACCCTTTAGGAACATGTTTTGCTGCTCGTAATTGTTATCCCCATCCAAAATTACCAATGAGACATGCCCAAACTCAAGCAGAATGCTGCGAACATATCTATCCCAATGGATCGTTTTCTTATGGTTCTGGTTGCTCTAATTGTCCGCCTATGAATGATAGCTCGATTGCCAGTCAAAGATCAATTTCTTTTCTCACTACACCTTCGCTGTCTTATAGTAATTCTAGTGAATGATATTGCACTAAATATTGAATCCAAGAGTTAAATTGAATTTAATAGCTTGTTTTCTTTTTAAGCTAATCTGTAGGGAGGTTAAAGCAGGTTTCTGATTAGACTGAGCTTCAGCTAATAAGCCATCAGAAAAACGATCGCAAGATCCAAACTTTCTGGATAGAAATTCTGCAATACTCCTACAGAATTAGCTTATTTATTAATGGCTAAAAAACGGTAATATTAGCTCACATTTAACTCCGATTCACTGCAATCTCTAACGAGCTTATAATCGCGATAAAAATAATCATGACCTTCAAAATTCTGAGTTTAGATGGCGGTGGTATTCGAGGGGTCTTGTCTGCACGACTGCTGGAAGAAGTAGAAACTGCAATAAAAGAGACTAAAGGACAAGAGTTACACGAATATTTTGACTTAGTTACAGGTACATCGACTGGCTCGATTCTCACTGCCGCAATTGCTTGTCAGATGAACGCACAAGAGATGATTGATGTCTACCTCGAAGACGGAAAGAATATTTTCCTCGACTCGGTTCGCAAACAGCGTAAATGGCGAATGTTCAGTCAAGCCATGGGCAGCAATAGATTATATCCCCATGAACAGGGCGAGCAAGGCTTGACGAAAATATTACAGAAAAAATTAATTCACCCAGAGTTAGGTTCTCCGAAGATTAGCCAGATCGTGAAGCCTTATATTCTGATTCCAGCGTATGATGTGTATTCCCGCAATACCACCTGGTTTGCCAATAATCCTGCCGATTCTGGAGCCTGGTACGACAATATCGATCTCTGGAAGATTTGCACCGCTTCGGCATCAGCTCCGACCTTTTTCCCTCCCTACGAACTGCCTTATAACGATGAAGAAAGCTTGCCTCATATCGATGGTGGGGTCTCCGCCAATAATCCGACGTTAATCGCGATCGCCCATGCTCTATTAATCGAAAAACAGAATGGATTACAATTAAAAGATATTGCTGTCCTCTCCATTGGTACAGGGGATACGACTTGTCCCTACAGCTATGAAGAAATCAAAAAATGGGGATTGCTGGGTTGGGCTAAGCATTTACCCGATATGTTCCTGAATCCTGGAGCGCAAAACTCAGAAGTCATCTGCGAACAAATCCTTGATAGTGTAGGGGGAGACATTCTCCGTTTAGATTTCGATCTTAATAATCGCTTCGAAGGAGACAAACGACCGGGTCGCTTACGGCCATTGCTGGATAAGCCCTATAATCAATACATTCTCAAACAGAAGAATAAATATACAGAAATCAGCGAAGATATCGACAATCCGGAAAATTGCCCAAAACTCATTGAGGCAGCCGAATGTTATCTTGACTGTGGTGAAGTCTATTATAAAAATAAACAAGGGTTTTCAGTTCGAGAAGCAATTAGGGAGTTTATCAAGGCCCATTCACCCTATGAGTCCTCTAAGGATAACTAGGACTCTATAGCCTTTTTCAATGAGGGATGATGAGAGATCGCTTGTCTTTTGGCATTTCTTGCCTAAAATAAAGCAGCCTCCCTTTAAAACAAGTTCCCCTATGAACAAACTACGAAAACAACTCTACGCCCTCTTGCTGGCCTTAGTGTGTACCAGTGCCCTGCTTTTAGGAGGCATTACTTTAGGACAAGCGCAAAGTCCAATTGCAACAGATATTCAAACAGAAGTCGTGGAATATCAACAAGGCGATGCTGTTCTAGAAGGGTATCTCGCCTATGACCGGTCTAATAATAATCAACGACCGGGAGTGTTAATTATCCATGCTTGGAAAGGCTTAGGAGAGTTTGAAAAACAGCAAGCCGAAAAACTGGCAGAAATGGGATATGTTGCTTTTGCTGCTGATATCTACGGGTTAGGGATTCGCCCAGAAACTACAGATGAAGCCAGGGAACAGGCCACCTATTATCGTTCCAATCGTGAATTATTGCGCGATCGCGCCCAAGCTGGTTTAGCTTATCTCAAACAACATCGTCTCACCAACTCCAAACAAACGGCCGCCATTGGCTACTGTTTCGGCGGTACAACCGTTCTCGAACTCGCTCGCAGTGGGGCAGAAGTATCCGGAGTTGTCAGCTTCCATGGTGGACTCGACACCCCGAACCCAGAAGATGCCCAACAAATTCAAGCCAAAGTTCTCGTCTTACATGGCGCAGACGATCCTGCCGTTCCCCCCGAAGAAGTGGCTGCATTCCAAGAAGAAATGCGTCAAGCTGGAGTAGACTGGCAACTAATTGCCTACGGCGGTACAGTTCACAGCTTTACTAACCCTAAAGCGGGCAATGATCCCTCTAAAGGATCGGCCTATAATCCAGATAGTGCCCGCCGTTCGTTTGTCGCGATGAAACTCTTTTTTGACGAACTGTTTGAATGAACCTCCTAGTCAGTAATGATGATGGCATCTTTGCCCAAGGGATTCGCACCTTAGCTAATACGTTAGCCAAAGCGGGCCACAAGGTGAATGTGGTTTGTCCAGACCGGGAACGCTCTGCTACCGGCCATGGTCTCACCTTACATAAACCCATCCGTGCAGAAGAAATTGATTCTGTCTTCGATCCGAGGGTAAAAGCCTGGGCCTGTTCCGGCACACCCTCGGATTGTGTTAAATTGGCTCTGGCAGCCTTACTGCCGGAAAAACCCGATTATGTCCTATCTGGAATTAATCATGGAGCGAACTTGGGGACTGATATTCTCTATTCAGGAACCGTTTCCGCTGCCATGGAAGGATTAATCGAAAAAATCCCGGCGATCGCCTTCAGTTTGACCAGTTATACCATGAAAGACTTCAGCGTAGCCGCCAACTTTGCCGAATCCTTAGTCACTGCTCTAAAACAGAACGAACCCTTTCCTCCTCTGTTGCTCAATGTCAACATTCCTCCGATCAAAGCTGAGGCGATTACCGGAGTCGCCATTACCTGTCAAGGGACTCGTCGCTATGAAGAAATGTTTGAAAAACGCATCGATCCCAGAGGAAAAACCTACTATTGGCTGGCTGGAGAACTAACTGAAGATGTGCTAGATCCGCCTTCTCAAAGCTCTTCAGCCTCTCCCCTGCTCACAGATGTGCAAGCGATTCGCAAAAACTATATTACAATTACTCCCTTACACTATAACTTGACTTGCTCTTCCGGCTTAGAAAATCTGAACCATCAAAGGTTGCATCTACCCTACCCTGTCTTCGGTACAGCCAACGATCTTGATTGAACCCTTTCCGATCGATTCAGATTTGGCCAGAGCCGAAACATCACATCTCGGGTTACCCTAGTGAAAAACATGCAGGTGGTACATTAGCTCAAAGGTTGTGGAATCCGGTAAACTCTTATGTCTCTGACACAACAACAATTCACTGTTCATTTTTGGGGCGTTCGCGGTTCAATTCCCTGCCCCGGCCCTGAAACGGTTCGCTATGGCGGCAATACATCTTGTATTGAAATGCGCGTTGGCGGTCATCGTCTGATCTTTGATGGGGGCACAGGATTACGGGTATTAGGCCAATATCTCTTAAGGCACATGCCCATTGATGCTCATTTATTTTTTACTCACTCCCATTGGGATCATATTCAAGGCTTTCCCTTTTTTACCCCAGCATTTATTCCTGGTAATAAATTTAATATATATGGTTGCATTGCTCCCAATGGAGAAACCATCGAGAACCGCTTAAATAACCAAATGCTACACCCCAATTTTCCCGTCCCCCTGAAAGTGATGGGATCGACCTTGGTATTTAACGACATACAGGTAAACAAACCGATTAAGTTCGATGATGTGATTATTGAAAATGCCCCCCTGAATCATCCAGGGGAAGCAGTGGGGTATCGCGTTAGTTGGGAAGGGCATACAGCGGCCTATGTGAGTGATACAGAGCATTACCCGGATCGCATGGATGAGAATGTTTTGTTCTTAGCCCAAGATGCCGATGTAATGATTTATGATGCCACCTATACCGATGCTGAATATAATCATCCCAAAACCAGTAAAGTGGGTTGGGGCCATTCCACTTGGCAAGAAGCGGTCAAGGTAGCTAAAGCTGCCAATGTGAAGAAATTAGTTATCTTTCATCACGACCCCCTTCATAATGATGAATTTCTGGATAAGGTTGGTGAAGATGTGGCCCAAGCCTTCCCCGATAGCTTGATGGCTAGGGAAGGATTATCCTTAACTTTGATTGCGCCTGCCTCCGATCCCCCAGAAACTGAGAACTCTGATTAGTTTTCATCAGATTTCCCTGTTACGATGAGAGGGATGTTTCATATTGCGAAATGTAAAGCGTGTGGTCTATTGCTTCCCCGACAACGGCTCTAAAACCAACGGCGATCGCCCTGGGCAACTTTGACGGAGTTCACCGGGGACATCAACAAGTGATTCAACCCATTGCCGGTTCTGGACACTTTGGCCGTGACCTCTATTCCAGCGTGGTCACCTTTTTCCCCCATCCCCAAGAAGTCTTAACAGGAGAAAAAAAGTTACTGCTCACCCCCCCAGAGGAAAAAGCAGCCTATCTGCATCAGATGGGGGTGGATCAATTGGTGATTGTTCCCTTTAACCAACAGCTTGCTCATCTTAGTCCTCAAGAATTTGTCAGCCAAATTCTGGTCGAATCTCTGCAAGCCAAGATAATTAGTGTTGGGGAAGACTTTCGATTTGGCTATCAGCGTCGCGGAAGTGTGGAGGACTTAACGGCGATCGCCGCTCAATGGGGTATTAAAGTGATTATTACACCTCTGCAAAACTGCCAAGAAGGACGCATCAGCAGTTCCCAAATCCGGTTAGCCTTAACTGATGGTGACCTCTTGCAAGTCAAACGCCTTCTTGGGAGGCCCTACCAACTTCAAGGTACAGTGATCGAAGGACAACAACTCGGCCGTACCCTCGGATTTCCCACCGCCAACCTCAAAGTTTCTCCCCAAAAATTCCTACCTCGTTTCGGAGTCTACAGCGTCCGCGTTTATAACCCTCTCTGGACAGAGACTCAACCGGTGATGGGAGTGATGAATCTCGGCAACAGACCCACCGTGGATGGGGTGCAACAAACCCTCGAAGTTCACCTCTTGAATTGGTCCGGAGACTTATACGATCAAACCCTGCATGTTGAACTTGAATCCTTCCTCCGTCCAGAACAAAAATTTGCCTCCCTTGATGCTCTCAAAGCTCAAATTGCAGCCGACTGTGAAACTGCACTATCGGGAGTGGGGAGTTGACAGTAGACTGTATCAAGTTCTGAACTGTGCCGATTTCTCGAATTCTTGAGTATGGAGACTCTTCCAGGGCACAGAAAAGCGATCGAAACCTTGTAAAACCGATTCTAAAATCGGCATCATTTTCGCCAATTGGTGACCTCGAATCACCCAATCCCAGAACGGTTCTAGTTTTTTCCAACTGCCTGCATACACTAAATGGCGTAGGCGATGATTTAGGCTGGTTTTCGTCGCTGCTCCTTGCCAAATTGCACTCCACCGATAAAAGTCCTTGTAGGCTTGCCAATAACCGGCTTCCAAAGTTTCTGGACTCATTTTTGCCGGTTGGAAGACCACATGACGAGTATCATACCTATCCCAATTTTGGGTCAAAATTCGTCCTTCTTTCAGCATTCGTTCATAGAGCGGTGTACCAGGATAAGGAGTAAGAATATGAAAAGTTGCCGTTTCAATCCCCTGGGAAATGGCCCACTCTACCGTCGTCTCAAAAACACTCTCATCATCCTCATCCATCCCAAAGACAAAACTGCCATTAATCGTCACTCCCAAATCCTGTAAGCGCCGAATGGCAGCCGTATAATCCCGATTTAAGTTATGATATTTATGCTGTTGGCGTAAATTATTAGAATTTAAGGTTTCAAACCCGATAAATAAACTTCTCAAACCACTTTCAACCGCCAATTCCAACAGATGGGGTTGTAAAACAGCCTGAATCGTTCCTGCTGCTTGCCAAATGCGATTCATGCCCAGCATACCGGTAAATAAATCTCTGGCAAATTTGGCATTACCAAACAAATGATCGTCTAGGAAAAATAAATAACGTCCAGGTAACCGTTCAATCTCTGCTAACGCCCGATCGACCGATTGAGTATAGAACGATTTCCCTCCTTGGAAAAACGCATCTTTATAACAGAAATCACAATGATGAGGACAACCTCTAGAAACTACAATAGAATTGGGAACTAGATATAAATGGCGCTTAATTAAATTTCGACGAAGGGGAGGAGCGCTCAGTAAATCTCGTTCTTGAGAAACATATCTCTTTTGGGGATGACCGGCCCGAAAATCGGCTAAAAAACACGGCCAAGTATCCTCTCCTGGCCCCAAAAATATTGTATCGGCATACTCTTGTGCTTCTTCAGGTAAGGCCGTGACGTGCAATCCCCCTAAAACAATATACGACCCTTTTTGACGATAGCGATCGGCTAATTCATAAGCTCGATAAGCCGAAGTGATATACACTTGAATGACTACCAAATCTGGCCGATCGTCTAAATTTAAGGCTTCCACCTCAGTACAGGAAAAAAAACTTGAAAAGGATGCAAGGAGAGGGTTTGATAGAAGTTATAGTCAATTCGGTTA
>DDLS01000016.1 GCA_002340255.1 Cyanobacteria bacterium UBA2566 | reverse complement strand
AACATCGAAAAGTGCTGTATCGCGCTTGCTGTTGACGATGCTCGACAAACGGGGTAATAGCAACAGTGATGAACGGCTGGATTTACTCGAGAGTTTTGAGAGTCTTTTCCCCGATGCTGAAATTGCCTACCTCACAGCTGACTGTGAGTTCAAGCGTTCACCGCCTCAACCCCCCACACTCTCTACCATCGAGCCTCTTTGTCACCCCTTGAGGAAATCTAGTTTTTGATTTAAGAGGGTTCGAGTTTGGGTAATTCGGTTTCTGGTTCTTCGAGTGCTTGGGACGCGACTAAACTTTCTTTCAGGGAGCTGAAGGGTTGGGGGAGGTCTTCTAATTGGAAATATTGATGAAATTTAGGGGTGACTTGTAGGCGAAAGGTGCGATCGCCCATTTTTTTGCGTTTACGCACTAATCCCAATTCTACCAGTTCTCCGACATGCTGATAAGCGCCACTGCCGCGCAAGTCTACTAATTCGGTTTGTAAGATGGAACCACTTAAGGCAATAGCTGCTAAGGTTCGCAGCGCACCTACCCCTAACTCAGCCGGAAGTAAATTATGGGTGAGATCTTGAAAGGATTCTCGTAATTGCAGACTATAGCCAGAAGGGGTTTCTAACACTTCTAGGGCACTATCCCGGTGAGCATAATCGGAAATTAACTCAATTAAGGCTTCTTCGGTATCTTCCTTGCTGCATTGGGCTAATTCAGACAAGTCATTTAAGCTAACGGGTTGACCTTTTAAGTAGAGAATCGCTTCAATTGTAGTGGCTAAACGGGGCATAATTGGGATCTGATAACCTAGACCCTTTAGTCTAACTGTCTTCCGGTTAATTCGACAAAGATATCTTCTAAGTTCGAGGGGCGAACCATGAAACCGGTTTTATCGGGTTGCTGTTCTAGATACTCGTTGGCTGCGGCTAAGTCGGGGAAAAACAGGTAATCCCAGCGATCGCCTTTTTGTTTGATGACTAAGCCTTCTCCATGTTTTTGCCGCAATTCTTCTAGGGTTCCCAGTTCAATTAAATGTCCCCCATCCATGATGCCGATGCGATCGCATAAATATTCCACTTCTTCCATATAATGGGTGGTCAGTAACATGGTCATTCCCTGCTCGTTTAAGCCACGAATAATTTCCCACAACCGCCGACGGGTTTGGGGATCTAGGCCGACAGTGGGTTCATCTAGGAATAAAATATCGGGTTCATGGAGCAGCGCTCTGGCAATTTGTAGACGGCGTTTCATCCCCCCAGAGAGGGTTTTAACGGGGTCTTGACGGCGATCGGCTAATTCGACATACTCTAACCATTGATTAATTTTCTCTTGGCGCACGCGATTCGGAATATGATGTAAGCGCCCGTGAAACTCCATATTTTCCCAAACGGTTAAGTCAATATCGACGCTGGTTTGTTGCAATACCACGCCAATTTTACGCTTTACCTGTTGTCCTTGTTGCACCACATCATAGCCAGCAACTTCGATCTCCCCGTCGGTTGGTCGGGTGAGGGTTGTTAACATGCGAATGGTAGTTGATTTTCCTGCTCCATTGGGCCCGAGTAAGCCAAACATTTCTCCAGGTTGAATCGCAAAGGAGAGGCGATCGACTACCGGAGTTTTGTTATAGACTTTACAGACGTTTTCCAGAGATACCGCAGCACCCATAGGATTTAGTGACCGGTTGAGAGATGACTTAACATATCTTAACAGTTTACGGATTATGGCACAAGGGGCGATCGCCGCACTTACGGATAATGGGAAGAAGGTAACATTGCTCCTCCAAGTGCAACGAGAACGGGAGAGATCGCAGCAAACTCGGCTAGAACTGCAACAATTGCAGTCATCCCAGCGTCAAGCGATCGCCCCATCGGGTTAACATAGGTTGAGATGGGGTAACTCCTCGATCTAAAAGGATGTGAAGACATTGTAAGCCGCGATCGGCGCTCCATTGGCGAAGTTTTTCGACCTCATCTAAGTCCTTCACGCTAACAGTAATATGAGTTTCAAATAGCCCAGTAAACTGCATGAATCGTGGATAGTCGATCGTTTTCTCAGTGAGAACTGAAAGTCTCGATCTTAATTGTAGTATAAAACCCGAGGATTTACATTACACTTATAATACAGCCTCGATCGCCCCAGAATTGATCCCTAAAATGCTTTAGAAAATCTGTAGGTTCAGCCGAACCGATGCCCTGTTGCAAGAGTTGCAGTAAAATCAACTAGAAGTTATGCTCATGAATGACAAATATGAAATGGTTTTTTCAAAAACAGCCAGCTAACGACATTGCACTCAAGTGTGACGATCTCCATTGTCAGATGTGTGCTGATACGGTAAAACAGGCTTTGCAAAAGGTCAATGGTGTTGTAAGAGTAAAAGTAAATGTCGGCAAAAAGGAGATCGCTGTTTCCATTGATCAAAAAGCAAATATAACCAGTGATATGCTGATCGATGCTCTCAAACCCACTGGTTATATAGCAACAACCTAATACTCCTCACAAAATTTGCATATTCATTCAATCGCTCATAACTAGCTACTTTATACTACTTTCTTTTGAAACAATAGCATTTCTGCTCTGTGAGATCGCCAGATTATCTATCCCGTTTTTCAGAATATTAAGGAAGAAATTACATGGCAGAATTCTATTGGCAAAAACTGGACTGTAAGAATCAACCAACAGGGGGACTTGGTGCATGGCGTGCAAAAGTCCCTGGTGGTTGGATAATAGCCATTCGTTGTGGTGGTAGCGAAGGTGGCGGAGTCACTTTTTATCCCGATCCTAATCATCAATGGAATGGTGGAACCTTACCCTTGTAAATTCTAGCCAGTCTTCTCCCTATTCCCTAGTCCCTGACTTTGGTCAAATGTCCCTCGCCCGATTGAGTTAATATGGGTTGAGATGCCCTCGATCTAAAAAGATGTGAAGATATTTGAGAGTGCGAGTTGAGATGCCCTCGATCTAAAAAGATGTGAAGATATTTGAGAGTGCGATCGGTGCTCCATTGGCGCAGTTTCTCAACCTCATCTAAGTTTTTCACGCTAACAGAGCAATCAACTCAAATCAATTGTTAACTGCTCTACAAACCCAGCATGTTCCTTGGAAGCGATACCCTGTTGCAAAACTTGCAATACCTCCATCATTTGATTATTTCTCAGGGCATCGACGGCTAACCATAACCCTGGAAACACCTGGGAGCAAATAATACCCTGTTCATCGGCGACGAGGGGTTGATACTCTCCTGCGACTAAGTGAAACCAGTCTAAACGCTGTTCAAAAGATTGCCAAACCAAATATTCCGCCACTCCATTTCGACGATAGACTTGCCGTTTATTGCCTAAGTCGATCGCCGCACTACTAGCGGCAATTTCCACCACCAATTCTGGTACACCTTCTAAATAGCCATCTTCGGTTACTCTTACACCTCCCCCGACTTGGCGATCGCGCATGAGGACAATATCCGGTTGGACATCATTATCCAAGTCTAAGCGTACTGTAGGTTCAATACCCGATAATGTCCCTGGAGTAAATGCCGCATAAGTTTCTAAACAAGTTGCTAAACGACTATGGGGTTGGGCATGATATGGAAAGCGTAAGGGAGAAGCCACGTAAACAATTCCTTCAATGAGTTCTGCTTTGCGAATATGGGGAGCGGCAGCATAACGACGCTCGAATTCTGGGCGCGAGAGGCGATCGCCACTTTCGAGCCAAGGGATAGAAGTCTCAGGTTTAGGAGATTGGCCGAACAAATCAGTCGTCATCTGAGTGTCCTGAATTTTATTGTTTTAATTATAGTAGTAGCAGATCGGATTAGGGTTGTTCGAGACTTTGCCAGAGGTTACCGAGAATATAGGTGGCTTCAATCGTGCGATCGTCTCCTAAAATCATCAAGGTAAACAGTTGATCCGCTAGCTCAGATAGATTTTCGGGCGGAATTTGGTTCTGATTGCGTAATTTCATTAAGGGGGTTGGTGCAGGATTAATAATGATAAAATCCGCTTCTTTCCCCGGTTCAAAATTGCCTATTTTATCCTCTAAATGCAGGGCTTTCGCTGCACCTAATGTAGATAAGTAAAAGGCTTGGAAAGGGGAAAGGGCTTGTCCTTGCAGTTGCATAACTTTATAGGCATCTCCCATGGTTTTGAGCAGTGAAAAGCTGGTTCCTGCGCCGACATCCGTGGCTAACCCAACGGGAATGGGAGGCGATTGGATTTGGGTTTGGTTCAAATTAAATAATCCGCTACCGAGGAATAAGTTAGAAGTGGGACAAAAGGCGATCGCGCTCTGACGCTCACTTAAGCGTTGCAATTCGGAGTCACTCAAGTGGATACCATGAGCGAAAATTGAGCGCTCTGTGACTAATCCGAATTGTTCATAAACATTGAGGTAATCGGATGCTTGCGGAAAAAGTTCCTTAATCCAGGCAATTTCTTTAATGTTTTCAGATAAGTGGGTATGGATATAGAGGTCTGGATATTCATTAAAACTACCAGCTAGCTCTAATTCTTCTGGGGTTGAAGTAGGAGCAAAGCGGGGCGTTACAGCATAAAGCAATCTATCCTGATGATGCCATTTTTGGATTAAAGTTTGGGTTTGTTCATAGGCGGTTTGTGGCGTATTGACTAAAAAGTCAGGTGCATTTCGGCTCATGAGCATTTGTCCGGCAATGATTCGCATCTGGCGCTCTTTCGCCGCCGTAAATAACGCATCAACAGACTGAGGGAAAATAGTAGTTAAAATGACGGCTGTCGTTGTGCCATTGCGCAGCAGTTCATCGAGGAAAAAATTAGAGAGTGTTTGAGCATAGTCTGGATCTTGAAACTTTTTCTCTACAGGGAATACATATTTTTCTAACCATTCTAATAACTGCTCTCCATAGGAAGCGATCATTTCCGTTTGCGGACAGTGGAGATGGAGGTCAATAAAGCCGGGTAAAATCAGTTTTCCGGAATAGTCTGTGATGTGGAGATGGGGATATTGAGAGCGCAGAGTTGGGTAATCGCCAACCGCTTTAATCTGACCTTGCTCTAAAATTAATAGACCATCGGGAAAATAGCGCACACTCTCTGATTCCCGACAATGGAAAGGGTTATGGATAAAATGAGCGATCGCACCCCGGAAGGCTGAGTAAGTAGCAGAATTAGCAGACATGGAGCAGATAATTTGTAGTAATTTTTCGGAGGTCTGTTGACTTGGGTCAGATTATTCTAGTATATACAAGTATTGAGTCATAAAAATTTAGCCATGGAAACGGTGCAACTGGGTCAAACGGATATTCGGGTCACGCCCTTGGGAATTGGTACATGGGCTTGGGGTGATAAACTGTTTTGGGATTATGGCAATACCTATGGCGAAGCGGAAATTAAAAAGGCATTTGCAGCAACCCTAGATGGGGGAATCAGTTTTTTCGATACGGCGGAAGTGTATGGTTTGGGAGAGTCGGAATCTTTAATTGGTCGGTTAATGAAAGAAACCGGGCGATCGCCCCAAATAGCGACGAAATACTTCCCCGTGCCTTGGCGACTTAAAGCGGAAACCGTATCTGAGGCGATTACCAATAGTTTGAATCGGCTGCAAGTGGACTCTATTGAACTCTATCAAATCCATCAACCAGTCAGTTTCTTGATGAGCCAAGAAACTCTGCTCAATACGTTAGCGAATGAAGTGACGCGGGGCAGAATTCAAAGCATAGGAGTGAGCAACTATTCCGCCAAACAAATGCGGGAAGCTCATAATATTTTAGCTCAAAAAGGGATTCCTTTAGCCGTCAATCAGGTGAAGTATTCCTTACTGAGTCGGAAAATAGAGAGCAATGGAATTCTAGATACTGCCCGCGAGTTAGGTATTACAATTTTGGCTTATAGTCCCCTTGCTCAAGGGTTATTGACGGGTAAATATACATCGGTGAATACACCCGTCGGAGCGAGAAAAATTAGTCCAGAATTTGGTCGGGAAGGATTACGAAAAATTGCTCCCGTGATTTCGCGCTTAAAACGAATTGCCGATCAATATAAGAAAACACCTTCTCAAGTGGCGTTGAATTGGCTAATTTGCCAAGAGGTAATTCCGATTCCAGGGGCGAAAAGTGCCAAGCAAGCCCAAGATAATGCAGGTGCTCTAGGATGGAGCTTGAAACCGGAAGATGTGCAAGATTTAGAAGAAGTTACCCGTCCTTGGTTGAGTTAGAGTTGATATCCCAATCCATCCCTTCAGGGAGTCGATAGCTGCTATATTCAACTTGAATCACTCGGCGATGGATGGGATGGGTAGCTTTACTCGAGGCATGAAGAAGTAGGGGTTTCATTACCATCACTGATTCAGATTGCACAGTACAATTAACAGATGGTTGGGTTTGGACGATTTCTTTGATTTGATCTGTTGATAAAATACCCTGTAAATGACTTCCTGGTATCACGCGCAAGCAGCCATTTTTAGGTTCAGCAGCATCAAGATGAATGCGAAACGTGACTATTTGATTGAGGACATTTGCTGGTGGGTGAACATGGGGTATAGTGTCCTTAATGCTCCATGGCCCCCAACCTGGAATTTCCTGTTTATGAGAAACCGCGATCGCCCTATCCTGATGCCAAGGAACCAGCCAGTTATTGCTGGGAGTTTTATCGAAGAATAGAACGCGCACCACCGAAGGAGAATCCCCCAAATAGTCTTGAGCTTTTTGCAGCAACTTGGGGGAATAAACCAGATCCCGAACCGTTCTCAGGTGGTGGTGGAGATTGCGTAGTCCCCCTTGAGTCGGTTTGAGGTGCAGAGCATTTAACTGTTGCACAATTGGAGCGAGCGTCTGCTGTCCAATAAAGGGTTCTAAAATTTCATAGCCTTGACGCGAAAAAGTCATGTTAACTGAGTTTTTTCACCATCCAAGTTGACAGGGCTTGGAAGCCTAACTTATCGTACAAGGCGATCGCTGGTTTATTCTGACAAAAGACTTGCAGACTAATTTGCTGCTCTCCTCGCTCTTTGGCGTAAGCTTCAGCTTGCTCCATCAATGCCGATCCCAGCCCCTGGCGGCGATGTTCCGGTAAGATATAGAGGAGAAAAATATGGGTATGGTGCTGTCCATTCACTTGATCCACCGCTTTCCCCATCCATAAACAACCAATGGGTTGAGAGCGGGGAGTCGAAGAGAGGAAATCGGAAATTTGTGGATCTTCCACTTTCTCCACCCACCAGAGGGGAGTCGTCTGAGCAAAGTGTAACTCGATCGCCTGATTTAAATGGGAAAAATCCTGCCCTGGAAATAACTCCTCATAGGTTTTGTGCATAAAGCTAATCAGCATGTCGCGCTCCATCACCCATCCAGCGCGAATCCGATAGCCTGGAACCAATTCATTTTGTGCCATTTACAAAAGAGAAACAGATAGTCACACTCTATCGTAGGGTAAAACTGGTTTTAATCCCTAATAGGGATTTACAGTGCTTTGCTTGCGTTATGAGGGACAGTGTTGAATCCTCAGGATTTAGTATAAGGAATGGATATTAAACAGAACTGGGGGGGCATCTTGGGTGAATCTTGTCGATCGCTAAGGGGTGCGATCGCTGGTAAAACCCGGTAAAGTAAAGAAGTGTAAACCATTTTCAGAAAAAGTCAAACCATCCATGCGTGTAATCTTAATGACCGGGAAAGGCGGAGTCGGGAAAACCTCCGTCGCAGCAGCAACTGGGTTGCGTTGTGCAGAACTCGGCTATAAAACCCTAGTTTTGAGTACCGATCCTGCCCATTCTCTGGCTGATAGTTTCGATCTAGAACTAGGTCACGAAGCGCGATTAGTCAAACCCAACCTTTGGGGGGCAGAACTCGATGCTCTCATGGAGCTAGAAGGCAACTGGGGAGCCGTGAAACGCTACATTACCGAAGTCCTGCAAGCGCGGGGTTTAGATGGGGTACAAGCAGAAGAACTGGCCATTTTGCCGGGAATGGATGAGATTTTTGGCTTAGTCCGCATGAAACGCCATTATGACGAAGGCAAATATGATGTCCTCATTATCGACTCTGCCCCCACCGGAACCGCCCTCAGATTGCTGAGTATTCCCGAAGTTGGGGGGTGGTACATGAGACGGTTTTACAAACCCTTGCAGGGGATGTCTGTGGCGCTCAGACCCCTTGTAGAGCCATTGTTTAAGCCCATTGCCGGATTTTCCCTGCCCAATAAAGAAGTGATGGATGCGCCCTATGAATTTTACGAGCAGATCGAAGAATTAGAGCGGGTTTTAACCGATAATAAGCAAACCTCGGTACGGTTGGTGACGAATCCAGAGAAAATGGTGATCAAGGAATCTTTACGCGCCCATGCCTATTTGAGTTTGTATAATGTTTCTACAGATTTAGTGGTCGCTAATCGCATTATTCCCGATGAAGTTAATGACCCCTTTTTCCAACGTTGGAAAGCTCATCAACAGGAATATCGCCAAGAAATCCATGAAAACTTTAGCCCGCTCCCGGTCAAAGAAGTGCCTCTATTCTCCGATGAAATGTGTGGCTTAGAATCCTTGGAACGCTTGAAGGAAACGCTCTATAAAGAGGAAGACCCGACTCAAGTTTACTACGAAGAAAATACGATTCGAGTGGTACAAAATAAGGATCACTATAGCCTGGAACTATATTTACCTGGTATTCCCAAAGACCAAATCCAGTTGAATAAAACCGGGGATGAGTTAAATGTACGCATTGGCAACCATCGGCGCAATTTAGTTTTACCCCAATCTTTGGCCGCTTTAAATCCATCCGGTGCGAAAATGGAGGAAGATTATCTTAAGATTCGGTTTACGGAGATGGTGAAGGCTTAAAATCGGGATTATTTGAGATCTTCAAGGGGAGAGTCATGAAAAAATATATTTGCACAGTTTGTGCCTATGTCTACGATCCCGAAGAAGGAGATCCCGACAGTGGGGTTAAACCGGGTACAGCGTTTGAAGATATTCCCGATGATTGGATGTGTCCAGTTTGTGGTGTGGGTAAAGAGGATTTTGAACCAGAAGATTAATGGGTAATGATGGCATCTTGATTATTGGAGGGGGAGCAGCAGGGTTTTTTGCAGCCATATCCTGCAAAACTGCTCATCCCCAAACTGAAGTGACGCTCCTGGAAGCGGGAAAAACTCTGTTATCTAAGGTGCTGATTTCTGGGGGAGGCCGGTGCAATGTGACTCATGCTTGCTTCGATCCGGCCGCTCTGGTGCAGTCCTATCCCAGGGGAGCAAAGGCTTTGCGGGGAGCGTTTACTCGGTTTCAACCGAGCGATACGATCGCCTGGTTTGAGTCGCACGGGGTTTCTCTCAAAACGGAAAGCGATGGCCGCATGTTCCCCGTCACCGATGATTCCCAGACGATCGCCGATTGTTTAATCCAACAAGCGAAAACCCTGGGAGTCGAGATCCATACCCGTTCCCCAGTGCTGGGGGTGAATGCAGAAGATCGTCAGTTTCGGGTACAGGTGAAGTCGGGTCAAGAGTTGCTGGAACTGAAGGGCGATCGCCTTTTGCTCGCAACGGGAAGTCATCCGAGTGGATATCAACTCGCTCAACGTCTCGGCCATACCGTGGTTCCTCCCGTTCCTTCCCTCTTTACATTCAAAATTAATGATGATCCCCTGCGGGAGTTAACCGGAATTTCGGTAACTCAAGCGCGAGTAGACTTACCCGAACTGAAATTAAGCCAAACTGGCCCGGTTTTAATCACCCATTGGGGATTAAGCGGCCCGGCAATTTTGAAGCTATCCGCTTGGGGAGCAAGAGATTTAAAACAAACTCAGTATCAAGCCCCTTTGAGGGTCAATTGGTTACCCCAATCTCGACCCGATAATTTGCGACAACTGCTGCTCAAGGTTAAATCCCAATTAGGGGCAAAAAATCTATGGGCGAATTGTCCTGTTCCGATTCCTCGTCGTCTGTGGCAATATTTACTGGAGAAAGCAGGGATTGGCGATCGCCTACAGTGGGCGCAATTCTCCAAAACACAACTCAACAAACTCCTACAAACCCTTACTCAAGACCATTATCAAATTAGTGGCAAAGGCATTTTCAAAGAAGAATTCGTCACTTGTGGCGGCATTCCCCTCAAAGAAGTCAACTTTAAAACCCTAGAAAGTCGCTGTTGTCCCGGCCTGCATTTTGCCGGTGAAATTCTAGATATCGACGGCATTACCGGCGGCTTCAACTTCCAAAATGCTTGGACAACCGGCTGGTTAGCCGGCCAAGGTATGATACAAGAATGAAATTACACCTATAGCAGAGAAAGAGTCGGTTAGGACTCCAGTTCAATACTCGAACCTAGCCACCATAACCTATTCCCTATTTCCTAGCGCGTAGCGCTATAGGAGGCTGTATTCATGCCTTTTAGCCAATATAAAAGTATCGCTGATGTCGCCCAACAATTCCAAATCAAGTATCGTATCGGCAACTTTGTGCAAGAACGGCCTTTTACCGTTGGGGAAAACTTTCGCGAAGACCTAGATTTTATCCTCACCCATGGAGCCATTTATCATTCCGAATATGCCATTTGTGAAAACTTAATTTACCCCATCTTAAAGGAAGTTTGGAAAGCCTATGATGATAAATTAGTCTTGTGGAGTCACCCCACACTCACTTATGATGAAACCGTTCTAAAAAACTTAGACAA
>DDLS01000014.1 GCA_002340255.1 Cyanobacteria bacterium UBA2566 | reverse complement strand
AAGGACGGGGTTTTAGACCCATTTTTCTGATAAATAAGGCAATAGCTAACAACTCCCAGTTTCGTAGACCTTCAAAGTCGTTAGATCGTGGCCCTTGTAGTTGCCTTCACAAGGTACAATGGAGCAGGTTCACTTTTGGGGAAAATTATCCCCAGCTTTCCAGTGGGCCCTTTAATTGTCCCTTCCTATTGCCCTCCGGATTCTGGAGGGAGTCGTCCACCTTACTTCCTGAAAAGAACCTTGTCCAATAGTCAAGATAAGAGTAACATTAGTAACCTTATTTGTCCTCCAGAGTCGGATATCCAATATCGGAGTACCGGTTTAATTTGGGGACGATATATCCCTCAACCTGATGAGAATGGATTCCAGCTCAAAGGATTAATTGTTACTGAGGATAATCAGTTCTTCCCCGCTTCCATCCGTTGGGGCTATTTTTTTAAGTGGCTGGAAAAAGATGATAATTTGGAGCAGTTCCATTGGTTTCGCTGTTGGACTAAACCCGATCGCGAAGCGGGCTATCATTTTATTCTTCGCAATGCCCTGAATCCCATCCCAGAGAACCTCAGTGGTGATGTCTTTTCAGTACGGGGGCAGATTATTTTTAATTATGGGGGCAAGATTGCGGTTCGCATCAATCCCAATCGCAAAGATCCCAGCTCTAAGTTAGAAAAGCCATTTAAGATCACCTTTCAAGGTATCTTACCGAACGAACCGAAAAACACTTTAGGAGAGTTTTGGGATTTTATGTTGGGGCGTGAGGGTAAGACATTGGTTGTTCTCGAAGCCAGAAAGATCAAAGATCGATTAAAAGATCGAAAACCAAAAGGGAAGGGTAAACCCAATGGGAAGCCTTATCCATCGAAACCAAAGCCAGATTCTAAAGAGTCTGATTCTGAGTCCGTTGCTTCCGAATCGTCTGCGTCTAAGTCGGCTACGGAACAATCCTCAGAATCATGACCGGGAATTTGCTCCCCTGGGAATACCAAGTATTGCGGTTAGTTGAGACTATGGAGTAGGCTGTCGATAGGCTGTCGCTCTAGATCTCGACCGATGAAGACGAGGCGGGTTTGGCGGGGTTCATCGGTATTCCAGGGGCGATCGTAGAAGGTATCAAAGCGGTTTCCAACGCCTTGGAGAACTAAGCGCATGGGTTTATTGGGCACTTGCACAAAGCCTTTAATGCGGTAAATTTCGTGGTTTTGGACAAATTGTTGTAGAGTTTGGGTGAGTTGTTTGGGATCGAAGGCGCGATCGCACACAATCTCAACTGAATTAATACGATCGTCATGCTCATGCTCTTCTTCATGATCGTGGTGACTCGGACGAGAGTCTAGGTTATCTTCAACCGCAGCATTAAACCCTAACAAAACTTCACTATCAATTTGCCCTTGATGACAAGAAACTTGTTTTACAGCCGGCGAAACTTCCTGTTTTAACCAGTTTTGCACTTGCTGCAAACCGGAATCATCCACTAAATCCGTTTTCGTCAATAAAACCAAATCCGCACAAGCCAATTGATCTTCAAATAATTCCTCAATCGGCGTTTCATGATCCAGATTCGGATCGGCCTTTCTCTGTTCTTCCAGTGCGTCTAAATCCCCCACTAAAGTCCCCGTAGCTAAGGCATGACTATCCACCACCGTCACCACCCCATCAACGGTTGCTCCATTGCGAATTTCGGGCCAGCGAAAGGATTGAATTAGAGGTTTCGGCAGTGCCAGCCCAGAAGTTTCAATCACAATTGAATCGAGATGATCTCGACGCTCTAATAGCTTTTGCATCGTGGGATAAAATTCCTCTTGCACCGTGCAACACAAACAGCCATTAGTCAGTTCCACAATATTATTATTGGGATCTTCCTCTTCATCGCAAACTTGACAGGAGCGCAACAAGTCCCCATCAATGCCAACTTCGCCAAATTCATTCACTAAAACGGCAATTTTGCGCCCTTCCTGATTTTGGAGCAAATTACGAATCAGGGTGGTTTTTCCTGCACCCAGGAATCCAGTAATAATAGTTACGGGAATTTTATGCATGATTCTGTACCTCGCAGAATAGTGATTCAACAGACTCACTTCGGCGGGCATTCTGACTTAGAGATGATGTAGATGTTCTTCATCTCCTCACAGTTGCGGGACAGTGTTGGATTTGCACCAAGCTTTCCCCGTTACCTCTGATGGCTGCTGCCCACCAGAACCGAAGCATTGTTCATTATACCATAGTGTTGACTTTATGTATGATTATAACATAGTGTTGATTATGAGTATCAAGACTATGGTTATTAGTCAAGTTTAGTTATATCATGAAAGTCAAAAATATTGACGTTCCTCTTGAAAAAATTGCTAGCCTGTGCCAGAACTGGCATATTCATAAACTCTCCCTATTTGGATCATTTTTGCGGGATGACTTTACCCCAGAGAGCGATATTGATATCTTAGTGGAATTTGAACCGGGTTTTACTCCTGGATTTTTTAAACTCTACCAAATTGAAGAAGAACTTTCAAATTTATTCGATCATCGTCGAATTGATTTAGTGACTTCCAAGTTTCTGAACCATCAAATCCGCGATCGCATTCTAGCAGAAGCAGAGGTTTGTTATGTCGCAGAAGGATAACTGTGTTTATATTGGGCATATGATAGACACAGCAAATAAGGCTCTTGGTTTTGTCTCAGGTGTGAGTCGAGAAGAGTTTGATAATAATGAGCAGTTGCGTTTAGCTATAACTCATCTGCTACAAGTTATTGGGGAAGCAGCGAGACGAGTTTCCCTTGATTTTAGGGAAGCTTATCCTCAAATTCCTTGGAAAGCTATTGTAGGAATGCGAAGTAAAGCTCAGTACAGGACAAAAG
>DDLS01000045.1 GCA_002340255.1 Cyanobacteria bacterium UBA2566 | reverse complement strand
TTAGACCGGGGAGGATGTCAATGATGAATGGTTTTCACGGATAAAGAGCGCAGTCGATTGAAGGCTGCTGCTAACTCAAAGGGGCGAAACTCGACTAAGTTTCCTTCGCGAAACCGGGTTAGCGCGTCTAAACCTCCGTCTTGAATATCGGCGAAAATGGCTTCTAGGGTTTCTGCAAGGGTGTATTGGCCATTGAGATAGTTTTCTTTAGCATAAACCATGGCTTCGGCGATCGCCTTTAATTGCCCCACTTCGACCAACTGTTCGACATCAGCTAAATCAATGGAGTCTGTACCAAAGACGACTTGATTGACATCCCGTACCTTGAGCTTCACGGATTTATGCCCCTGACTGGGGTCTACACTGGCTCCTATGGGGATTCTGGGGGAAATTTGACCAAAATGGTCGCCACCTTCAATTTGCCGCTCTGTGGGGTATTTTTCGGCGATCGCCTGGGCTGCTTCTGTCAAGTCTTCAGGGACAAAATGATTCATGGAAATCACCGTATCTGCCACATCAAAATAGTCCCCGCTTCCGCCAATCACCAACAGGGTAGATACGGCATAATCTCCATAGAGTTGGCGCACCTTATCAATGAGGGGGGTAATGGGTTCGGAGGTTTTGGCAATCAAGGCTTGCATTCGGCGATCGCGAATCATAAAATTGGTGGCAGCCGTATCCTCATCCACTAAAAACAGTTTTGCCCCAACTTCGAGTGCTTCCATCATGTTTGCGGCTTGGGAGGTACTACCACTAGCATTGGGAGTAGAAAAAGCTGTAGTCTCCAAATTTTGGGGTAAATCCTGAATAAAAGGGGAAATATCCACCCCTGTGATGGAACGGCCATCTTCTGCTCTAATCTTAACTGAGTGACGATCGCTGACCACAAATTCCCGGCCATCCCCCGGAATATGATTATAAATCCCCAATTCGATCGCCTTTAACAGCGTTGATTTACCATGGTATCCCCCTCCCACAATTAAGGTTACTCCTTGAGGAATTCCCATTCCCGTGAGTCTTCCTTGGTTGGGTGTTTCTAGAGTCACGCGTAGGGACTCTGGAGATTCAAAGGGAACGGCTCGATCCACTAATCCCCGTCGATCCACTCCACTGCGGCGGGGTAAAATTGCCCCATCAGCCACAAAAGCCACTAACTGATTTTGGCTTAATTGCGATCGCAAGGCTTCTGCATCTTCTACCGTTTCGATATGCGCTTGTAGTTCCTCCGCCAGTAAGTTCTCATATTTCAGGGATTGTTCCACAATTTCTGGTAAATCTTCACACAATAAAACCCCCGCTTGATACCCTAAAATACGCCGACCTTGGGCCGGTAAACCTACTGTAAAACGGGCTTCTATGCCTTGTTGTGTCAAAATTATAGAAGTGCGAGATAACACTTCTTGACCGACACGAAGCATCTGAATCAGACCACTATTTCCCGTCCCTCGGCGATCGCTAATTTGGGTACAGACTTGACAAAATTGACGCGTCAAATAGTCACATAAGGCGATCGCCCGACTGCGGTTTTGATACGTTTGTAGAGGAAAACCGGCCACTTCATAGGACATCAACACCCGCACCTGACTGGGAGCAGCAAAGGGATCGCCCTGCACTCGGTCAATGCAGAGCAGGAATTCGGGGAACTGGTAGCGACCGCGAATATCTTTATATGCTTTATAACTGCGATCGTTCAATTGGTGGAGCAGTTGACGTAAATGCAGTCGATCGGCCATAGTTCAACAATTAACAATTAATCATTAATAATGACCTCTCTCTAAAAGGGAGAGGTCTGACATAACTATTATGGACGATCGAGAGCATTGATACCAGACTGTAACACTGTTAAAACTTGCACCATATGCCCTTCAATCATTGCTCCTACATCTAACCACAAACTGGGAAAACTTCGAGAGCAAATGACCCCCGTTTCATCGGGTTCCAAGTTCACATAATCTCCATCCTCTAACCGAAACCAATCAATCCGGCGATCAAAGATCTGCCATACAATATATTCTTGGATGCCATTGCGTCGATAGGCTCGTTTTTTATTTCCCAAGTCAATTGCAGCACTGCTTGCAGCCACTTCTACCACTAATTCCGGTGGCCCTTCTAAGTATCCGTCTTTACTCAACGTCGCTTGTCCCCCACACTCTGGACGAATCAGTAATACCCCATCCGGTTGCAGTTCATTGTCCATATCCAACCGCACCGTTGGCTCAATTCCCATTTGTAGATCGGGTCTAGATATTTTATATGTCCACAACCAACCCATCAGATCGCCATGGGGTTCAGCATGGGGGGTAAACCGTAGAGGGGAAGCCATGTATACTACTCCTTCAATTAATTCCGCTTTCTTGAGTTTTGGCATGTTAAAATAGCGACGCTCAAATTCTAGGCGGGTGAGGCGATCGCCATTTGCCAGAGGTGGAATAGACGGTAAAGGAATATGGCTCTGAGATTGAGCTAATGTCGAATTCATAGAGCTTAGAGAGTGGAAGTAGCAGATCTTGATTATAACTGAGGCGTAATGAAGCGGGAGATCGCCTCAAATATCAGAAACCGGGTTTCTTGCTACTTTTTCGAGACGATCTCGGACTGTGGCACAAACCCGGTTTTTTGCTGCTTCCCTAGAGTTTAAACTTCAACCGGTTCGGGTTCTGGCTCTGACTCTTCCTGTACTTCTTGTTTAATCGTCAGATATCGAATGACTTCTTCCGATAGGCGCATCGCTCTTTCTAGCTGGGCAATCACGCGACCCTCTACGGTATAGTTCATCTGAATATAGATCCCTTCCCGTTGTCTAGCAATTTCATAAGCTAGACGGCGTTTGCCTCGGTGTTGGGTTTCTACAATCGTACCCCCCTCATCTCGAATGAGGCTTTGATACTTTTCAATCATCTGGCTCACCTGTTCGTCCGTTAAATCAGGACGCAGGATGTACATCGTTTCGTAAACAAAATTTCGTATCGTCATCGGGATCTCCTTATGGACAGGGCTGACTCAGCATTGAGGCATAAGCCGACTTGCTGGATCAGCAAGGACTGACTATTGTAGGATGTCAACGCTAAAATATTTTAGTCTTTGGCGATTGGGTTATGCCTAGCTGCCAAAGCCTACAACAGTTAAGTTAGATAGATGGGTTCTTAAAATTTAAGACCGATCTCTGATTATACACAAAAAGTAGCAGGTAAGGTAATGGCCCAACGCTATGTCCGAGTCCAAACAACCGAAGGCAAGATTTATTATGGATTACTCAAGCTTAACCGCGAGGTGCAAGTGCTTGATGCTCCGCCTTGGTTACAGGGACAACCCACTGAGTTAATCCTAGAGGTCGATTCCTATCATTTGCTGGCCCCTTGCGCTCCCTCGAAGATTGTAGCAGTGGGGAAAAATTATGCTAATCATGCAGCGGAGATGGGCACTCCAGTACCGGAGGAACCCCTGCTGTTTATGAAGCCCTCAACAACAGTTATTCCTACAGATAAACCCATTTTATATCCCCCCCAATCGGAACGAGTTGATTATGAGGGAGAATTGGCGGTAGTGATGGGGAATCGCTGTGTAGACTGTAGCCCAGAAGAGGCGGCCAACAAAATTTGGGGCTATACGATCGCCAATGATGTCACTGCCCGGGATCTGCAACGTCGGGATGGCCAATGGACAAGAGCGAAAGGGTTTGATAGCTTTTGCCCGTTAGGGCCTTGGATTGTGCGTGAAATCAATCCAGGGGCAAGATTACAAACCTTTCTTAATGACGATCGAGAACCTTGCCAATCCGCTTTAATTAGTGATATGGTCTTTACTCCAGAGATTTTGGTCTCTCATATTTCCCAAATTATGACCTTAATGCCTGGAGATGTAATTTTAACGGGGACTCCAGAAGGGATTGGCCCCATGCAAGTGGGCGATCGCGTTCGAGTTGAGTTAGAGGGGATTGGTTCTCTAGATAATCCAGTGATCGCCCGCTTCGGAGCAACTCCCTAACGGACTTGAGTATAGGCCGCTTCTGAAATCGTAGGGATTTCGGCGTAACGCCCCATAATAGATTGGGCGATCGCATAACCTACAGCGGCTAATACCCCCAAAAAGATGGCATTGTTGAGCGTCTCAATGATTAATCCTCCCCGAAACACCGGTTGGAGGATATAACTCATGACCAGAGAACATAAAAACAAGACAATATCCATTAAAATCGCTTGCATGGTATTGAAGCGGATAAAGTGGTTAATATTTGGATTGCGAACCACCGCCATAAACAAGACAAAGAAGATAATCAGACTGGCAAAAGGAATACTGCTGTAAATTTGCATCAACGGCGCTAGAGGAATCAAGAGCAGTTGAAAAATGGGGAACTGCATCATCAATGAGGCTCCAAACGGCAGTCCATATAATAGTGGCAGTAGATAGGGTAAACAGGCAAAAATGCGATCGGCTACGGTGGTCGTTCCACGCCAGGTCATGGTTGAGTTCTCCTTAAGCATGAGGCAACATCATCCAATCCACCATAGCGCAAGTTCCCGATCAAAAACTTAATCCTAGCTCATATCAATTAACAATTAATTCCATTGACTATATCTGTTCCCATTGTTTATCACCCCGATTATGTTGCGCCTTTACCCCTAGGTCATCGGTTTCCCATGGCCAAATTTAAGCTACTCTATGAACTCCTCTTGAGCGATCGCATCATCACCCCTTCCCAAGTCCATACTCCCGAACTGCCCCCTGTTGAATGGCTGCAACTCGTCCATACCCCCGACTATATCCAAGCTTACTGCCAAGGAACCCTAGACCCCAAAGCCATGCGACGCATCGGTTTACCCTGGAGTCCGGCCCTAGCGCAGCGCACTTGTCGGGCTGTTGGTGGTTTTATTCTCACCAGTCAACTGGCTTTAAAACATGGACTCGCCTGTAATACCGCTGGTGGAACCCATCATGCTTTTCCCAACCGGGGTACAGGTTTTTGTATTTTCAACGATTTGGCGATCGCCGCCCGCGTCCTGCAAACCCTAAAATTAGCCCAGAAAATCCTCATCGTAGACCTAGACGTACACCAAGGAGACGGAACCGCCTGGATATTCCGAGATGACCCCAGTGTATTTACCTTCTCCATGCACTGTGACATCAATTTTCCCAGCCACAAACCTCCCAGCGACCTCGACATCCCCCTTCCCGTCGGTATGGAAGACCAAGCCTACTTACAAACCCTCGCCACCTATCTCCCCGACCTCCTCAGCCAAGTCAAACCCGATCTCGTCCTCTACGATGCAGGAGTTGACCCTCATATCCATGATGCCCTCGGAAAACTCTCCCTCACCGACACCGGACTATTCCGGCGAGACATGCAAGTTCTCAGCACCTGTCTAGCCGCAGGATATCCCATCGCTTGTGTCATTGGCGGAGGATACGCTAAAGATATGTCCGCCTTAGTCTATCGCCATTCCCTCTTACACCGCGCTGCCAGAGATGTCTATTATCACTATCGGCTCTAGCCCAAAAATGGATGGCTCTTACTATCCGCCTGTTTATTTCTAGCCGCCTCACTCATAAACCGCTTCAGAGCTTTTTCCCGATTTTTCATAAACGCCGTCCAAAATCCAGGTTGGAACTCATCCATAGTTTTAGCCAGCGCCCACACATCCACCGCTAAAATATTGTAGAGCGTTTCATCTTCGCGCTTGAGGGAGTTGATTTGATCGAGTAACTGACGAGTTTTGGACGAAGGAAAGTCCTTATTGACCATTAGAAAATCTCCCTAAAACGTTGCGATACTCTTTCAATGATAATGGTTGTAGATCTTCTCTGGTGCTTGGTCGTCGCTCTCTAGAAACGGTAAAGTAGTCATTGATTCATTAAATAAGACGATTATGTTACGCAAAATTTCCTTGGGCACTGTGGGTTTATATGTAGGAGGTCTCTTAACGATAGGAGGCTTCGTCGCCTATTTTACTAATCATCCGACCCTCAACTTAGCCGGATTTTTTTATGGTATTCCCCTCTTATTAGGAGGACTTGCCTTAAAAGCCTCAGAATTGAAGCCAGTCCCCGTTACTCAAGAAACTTCTGCTGAGGTATTAGCCCTACGGGATCGACAAGGAACCTCCACCCAACTCCAGGTATGGAAAGATGTGACTCGGTATCGATATGGCCAAGAAGCCCATCTGGATGAGTCTCTCAAAAGTTTAGGCTTAAGTCCCACAGATGAGGAACGCCCCCTACTCATTGGCATTCGAGAAGTAGCCGTTGATAGCTCTTATGCTTTGGTTTTAGAGTTTGAGTCTCCCTTTGTCTCTTTAGACGCTTGGCAAGAGAAACGAGAAAAAATAGAATACTTTTTTGGCCCCGGCTTGCGGGTTGAAGTTGCCCCTCAAGAGGGAGAAGAAGATTGTTTTGATATCTTCTTAATTGCTGTGGGTGAACCTGCTCGCGTCAGCTAACCCTCTCTAGTGGATGGTTTCAATTTAGGATTTTTCTAAGCGGACTATATACCACTGTAAGAAGGCTCCTGGGCCAAGATCGAGTTCACAGGAGGTTTCCATCAGAGACTTGGCCTGGTCTTCTAGAGTGGTGAATTTTTGTAAATCTCTGGGTAATTCCTCTTGGAGTTGGCTCAAACAGGCTTTAAGCTTATGAAGTAATTCGGCTTCTGTCAGGAATTGCTCCGGTTGATTAGACTCTAAAACCACAAACCCATCGGACTGATACATGAGAGAATCAGGCATTTTAGTTCCTCTATTTAAGTTATTCATTTAAAGTACAGCACTTGATGCTGCCCTGAGTCCTTACCCCCTCAATCTGGCTCTCAGCAGCAGTCTCAGGCACAAACTTGGACAGGGGAACTTTAGCATCCCCATTATCAAGGCGAGTTTAAGAAAAAATTAGCTTAACTGAATTTGAGGCCCCACTTCCGATACAATGGTAAGAAACCCCAATTATCTAACTCGATGTTGGGTCATTCCTCCTCAGGTTGGGGGTATTTTGAGAGAATGACGCTGTTCGGTTCATTTTCCGATCGCCGTGGAGTTAGAACCTTTAGTATTGTAGCAAAAATTGACTCGTTTGTTCTATGGTTTTATCCCTAAATCCTCCTACTGCAACATCTAAGCCATCTAAGATAGAAGTTCTGAAAGAAAATAGTGATTTTCTCAGAGAACCGGTTGCTTCAGAATTATTGGAAGATACGACCCATTTTTCGGCCGATGCGATTCAAATTCTGAAGTTTCATGGTTCTTATCAACAGCTCGATCGCGAAAATCGAAAAATAAATGGAGAGAAAAGTTATCAGATGATGCTCCGTACGCGCAGTCCGGGTGGCTTCATTCCTCCAGAACTGTATTTGGCGCTAGATCAGTTATCAGAAACCTACGGAAATCATACCCTGAGAGCAACGACTCGGCAAGGGTTTCAAATTCATGGAATTCTGAAGAAAAATTTGAAAGCGACCATTTCCACCATCGTCAAAAATATGGGGTCTACCCTAGGGGCTTGTGGGGATTTAAATCGGAATGTGATGGCTCCGGCGGCACCTTATAAAACGAAGCCAGAGTATCAATATGCTTGGGAATATGCGAATAAGATTGCAGATTTACTCAGGCCACAAACAGGAGCCTATTATGAGATTTGGCTCGATGGCGAAAAGGCGATTAGCGCAGAAGAAGCGCCGGAAGTTAAGACCGCGCGCAATAAGAAGGTTAATGGCACGAATTTTAGGGATCTCGAAGAGCCGATTTATGGTACGCATTATATGCCCCGTAAATTTAAGATTTGTTTGGCTGTGCCGGGGGATAATTCGGTCGATATCTTAACCCAAGATATTGGTTTGGTGGTAATCACGAATGCACAGGGAGAGTTAGAAGGGTTTAATGTGTATGCAGGGGGTGGGTTAGGTCGCACTCATAATAAGGAGGAAACCTTTGCACGAGCTGCCGATCGCATTGGCTATGTGGAGAAGGAAGATGTGTACGATCTGGTGAAAGCGGTTGTTGCTACTCAGCGAGATTATGGCGATCGCCACCAGCGCCGTCATGCCAGAATGAAGTATCTGCTCCATGATTGGGGTGTGGAAAAATTCCGCGCTCAGGTTGAAGAGTATTTCGGTAAACCTCTAGCTCCCTTTAAACCTCTCCCCCCATTTGAATATCAAGATTATTTAGGTTGGCAAGATCAGGGAGATGGTAAACAGTTCTTGGGCTTGTCCATTGAAAATGGTCGGGTCAAAGATGAAGGTAAGTTTCAGCTCAAGAGTGCCTTGCGGGAAATTATTACCCAGTTCCACTTACCCATGCGCCTTACGCCCAATCATAATCTGATTATCTATGAAATCGATCCTCAAGATCGAGCGGCGATTACCTCCATCTTCAAAAAACACGGAGTCGAAACCGATCCCAAACGCCTCGATTCCTTAGTACGCTATTCCATGGCTTGTCCAGCCTTTCCCTTATGCGGCCTAGCCATTACTGAATCAGAACGCGCCCTACCCGGAATTCTTGCCCGCATCCGCACCTTACTCAAGAACGTTGGATTACCCAAAGAATACTTTGTCGTCCGCATGACCGGATGTCCCAACGGCTGCGCTAGGCCCTATATGGCCGAGTTAGGATTAGTCGGTCAAATGCCCGGAGCATACCAAATCTGGCTAGGAGCAGACCCCAATCAAAACCGGCTTTCTCAACCCTTCTTAGATAAAGTCAAGGATGAAGACATTGAGTCCACCCTAGAGCCATTATTCGTCTATTTCAAGCAAAGTCGCCTCAATAACGGCAAAGTCGAGAGTTTTGGAGATTTTTGTCATCGAGTTGGTTTTGACTCGCTCAGGGCGTTTTCTGAACGTTATACCCCAGGATCGGGGTTAGTTGCTTTGGGTAAAGACTCGGGTAAAGCTCGATACCGGATTGGGGTGCGGGATACGGTTTATCAGGAGTTTAAGGATTTAGCTGTCCAGGAAGGCAAGTCCATGACTCAATTGGCGACTGAGGTGTTAGAAGCCTATATGGCCGAAAAAGTTTAAACCAAGTTAATTGAGAATAGAAGAAACCGGGTTTTTGCTAAAAACCCGGTTTCTATTTGGTTACGGCGTTGTTTGAACTTAAAGATTATCTGGATTCAGTAATTAATAATTAATAATGACCTCTCATACAAGGTGAGCGAGCCAAAAATTCAGCTACCATAAGTAATGTTAACTTTTACCAGGCAAAGGAGATGGGTAATCCTCTAATTGGAGTGTATCACCTGAGTAAAACCTATCCCGTCGCGATGAAGGAGCCGGGATTTCAGGGCACATTACGGCACTTCTGGAAACGGCAGTACCGCCAAGTTGAAGCAGTTAAAAATATTTCCTTTGAGATTGAAGCGGGTGAAGTAGTAGGATTTTTAGGGGCGAATGGAGCAGGAAAAACTACAACATTAAAGATGTTGACGGGTTTGGTGCATTCCTCTGGGGGCCAGGTGACGGTAGGAGGATATGTGCCCTTTAAGCGTGAGAGGGATTTTTTACGCAATATTACGTTGGTCATGGGTCAAAAACAACAATTATTGTGGGATTTGCCGGCCATGGATTCCCTGCGAATTAATGCCGCAGTCTATGAGTTATCAACTTCAGAGTTTCGATCGCGTTTAGGGGAACTGACGGAAATGCTCTCATTACAGGATAAACTAACGCAACCCGTGCGTAAGTTGTCCCTAGGGGAGCGGATGAAGGCGGAACTTTTGGCGGCATTGCTGCACCGGCCGCAAGTGTTATTTTTAGATGAGCCAACTTTGGGATTAGATGTGAATGCTCAGGAGAATGTGCGGGAATTTCTGCGGGAATATAATCAGCGGTATGGGGCGACGATTTTGTTAACGAGTCATTATATGGCTGATATTACTGCATTATGCGATCGCGTCCTCTTAATCCACAAAGGAGAATTAGTCTATGATGGTTCCTTGCAAAGGCTGCTCGATCGCTTTGCGCCCTATCGAGAAGTGCAAGTAGACTTAGCCCAAGAGTATTTAACCGCAGAATTGGAAACTTATGCAGAAATTGAGGCGATCGCCGGTCACCAAGTCCGCTTTTTAGTCCAACGAGAAGCCTTAACTACCACTATTTCCCATATTCTCGCTGACTTAGAGATTGTCGATCTCAAAATTACTGACCCTCCCATTGAAGAAATTATTGGTCGAGTCTTTCGCACGGGAATGACAACATGAAATTCACTCTAAAGAAAACCCAAACTTTTCTCGATACCTATTATGCCCACATGGTTGAATATCGGGCAGAACTGTTTTTATGGGCTATCTCCAACAGTTTACCCTTTATTCTTATGGGCGTTTGGATTGAAGCGGCTGATAGCGGTCAATTTGCTTTAAGTTCTATCGAATTTGGGCGCTATTTTTTAAGCGTCTTTCTCGTGCGCCAATTAGCATTGGTTTGGGTGATTTGGGAATTTGAAGAGGAAGTTGTGCAAGGTAAACTTTCACCCCGATTATTACAACCCATTGATCCGGTTGCCCATTACCTCACTCGCCATATTGCAGAACGGCTGGCGAGAATTCCCTTTACCATGGGCTTAGTGGTTTTATTTTTTGTCCTATATCCCCAAGCTTTTTGGATACCCAGTTGGCAGGAAATCGCCTTTTTTCTAGTCATTACTCAAATTGTCTTTGCGGTCCGATTTGCACTTCAATATACCTTTGCTATTTTTGCCTTTTGGACAGAACGGGCTGGCGCTCTAGAGCAATTTTGGACGTTATTGTACGTTTTTTTATCTGGAATAATTGCCCCTTTACAAGTGTTTCCTCCTGTCGTCCAAGAAATCCTCTGGTGGACTCCCTTCCCCTATCTGATTAATTTTCCTGCCTCTGTTCTCATCGGTTTACCCGTCAATTGGGGTCGTGCCCTTTGTACCTTAATTGGATGGGGACTGATTTTTTATGCCGCTAACCGTTGGTTATGGCGCAAAGGATTAAAGCATTATTCTGGAATGGGCGCTTGAATCATTGTTCAGCAATTTCTCAGATAGCTGAAAATTTAGATCCTATGGATGAAGAAAAAGAAGAGTAATCATCGTAGTGCCGTGACACGACTAAAATGAGGCAATAGGGTTTGTCAATTGGATGGGGACTGATTTTCTATGCCACTAACCGTTGGTTATGGCGCAAAGGATTAAAGCATTATTCGGGCATGGGAGCGTAGCAATTAATCATTAATTGCTGAAGGGACTAGAGATCGCATCCTTCTCCCTCTTGGAAGTGTTGGAGCTTGGCTTCGAGGTCTTGCTTTTCCTCTTGAAGCTGCTTAAGCTGGGTTTCCAGGTATTGCTTTTCCTCTTCTAATTGGTTTTTTTCCTTATTCAGTTTTTCTTCAACAATTTGTAATTGGGCATGTCGTGCTTCGACTTCCAGTTTTCCCCGGGCGACTTCCTGACTTTGCAGGGTCAGATCTTGCCGCCATTGTTCAGCCCTCTCCATTTCCCCGTGCAAAAACTCTGGCGTAATTCCTGCACTCAAATACTGTTCAACTAACTTGAGTACCCAATCCTTAGCTTCAGCAATACTAAGGATTTCGCGGCTTTCAGTCACTTCAAGTAGTACAAGCTGGTTCTGAGTCCAACTATCGCTCTCGCTACAAGGAATAAGGTCTTCCTCAGCGGCCAGTTTCCAGGTGGTTTCGGACTCCTGAGCTGCTAAAACCTGTAAACCTACTTTGCCTAACAATTGCTCTTTTTGTACCTGGGCTAGATATAACATGGCCGTTGATTGTTCAGTGTAAGTCATGGACGAGATCGCCCTTAATTTGAGAGAGACTTGAGACGATCGCGCAGGATTTGAGCCTGGATCTGCAATTGTTCTAACGTATCTCTAGCCCCTTGAACGACATCTTGAGGCGCTTTGTTGACAAATCCAGGATTCCCCAAACGGGCTTGGAGAACTTGGCTTTCTTTCTCAATCTTACCCAAATCTTTCTCAACTTTAGCGCGTAGCGCTCCAATATCGACAACTCCAGCGAGGGGAATTAAAACTTGTACCGTTCCAGTCACTCCCACAATGGTTTGCTTCATTGGCTCGTCTAAGGTAGCGCACACTTTGGGGGCTTCGGTTTTGGCGATCGTCTGGATCAGGGATGAGCCTTGGGTTAAGATCTCTCGCTCGGTTGGGTTTTGCGTTTGCAGAATAACGGGAATTTGGACACCCGGCTTAATTTCGGCGATCGCCCGTAGGTTCCGAATCGTGCGAATGGTGTCAATCAGTTGGGCAAATTGGGCTTCTAAATCAGCGTCGATCAGCGCTTCATCTGCTTCTGGATACCTTTGTCGGGCTAAGGATGTGCCCTCACTTTGGGTTAGGGTTTGCCAAATTTCTTCGGTGATGTGGGGCATAAAGGGATGCAGAAGCTTTAAGATCCCATCTAGGACTAGGGCTAAGACTTGTTGCGCGACTAACCGGGATGCAGCAGAAGCGGCATCTCCCTCCTTGTCCTTTTGCCATAATCGAGTTTTGACCAGTTCGATATACCAGTCGCAAAAGTCGTTCCAAATCAGTTCATAGATGCCTTTGGCCGCTTCTCCTAAGCCATACTGGTTGAGATCGTTGCGAGTTTGGGCAGCGACTTGATAATAGCGCGACAGTATCCAGCGATCGCTCTCTTCTAAATCCTCAACGGCTGCCACTCCCAAATCCGCAGGAGTTTTGCCCTCCAAATTCATCATCACAAACCGGGCGGCATTCCACAGCTTATTGGCAAAGTTGCGAGACGCTTGCACGGATGCTGACTCATCAGTTTTGCGATCGTATTCTAAGCGAATATCTTGCCCTGCACCCGCCACTTCCCGAATCAAGGTATAGCGCAGGGCATCTGTTCCATATTTTTCGATGAGCACTAAGGGATCGATACCATTTCCGGCTGTTTTTGACATTTTCTTGCCATTTTCGTCCAGGACCAAACCATGGATATAAACGGTTTGGAAGGGCATTTTTCCGGTGAAATGACCTGCTATCATCGTCATCCGCGCCACCCAGAAGAAAATAATGTCAAAGCCGGTTACTAAAGTCGTAGTGGGATAATAGCGCTTGAAATCGGCAGTTTCCTCCGGCCATCCCATGGTAGAAAAGGGCCAGAGTCCAGAGGAAAACCAGGTATCGAGAACATCGGGATCTTGAACCAGTTGCACGCTTTCCCCATATTCCGTTTTGGCTTGAGCTAAGGCTTCCGCTTCATTCGCCGCTACGATAAAGGGAGTTGCATCGGTAATTTCTCCCTCGGTTTCGCTCACCACATACCAAGCGGGAATTTGATGACCCCACCACAATTGTCGAGAAATACACCAATCCTTTAATTTGACTAACCAATCTCGATACACTTTTTCCCAGCGTTGAGGCACAAATACTGGCTCATTCTGGTTATCCAGGCATTCTAGGGCGCGATCGGCTAAGGGACGAATTTTGACAAACCATTGGGTAGAAATTAGGGGTTCAACAGGAACTTTACCGCGATCGCTATACGGCACACTAGTCTTATAGTCTTCCACCTTCACCAAATATCCTTCTTCCTCCAGGCGCTTCACCACCGCCTTGCGCGCCTCAAACCGGTCTAACCCCGCAAACTCTCCAGCATTCTCATTCAAACTGCCATTCTTGTGCATGATATTAATCGTCGGCAGACCGTGACGTTGCCCCATTTCAAAATCATTGAGGTCATGGGCAGGCGTTATTTTTACACAACCCGTACCAAACTCCGCATCCACATATTCATCCCCAATAATGGGAATCTCCCGACCCATTATTGGCAACTGCACCGTTTTACCAATCAAATCTTTATACCGCTCATCCTGGGGATTTACCGCAACTGCCGTATCCCCCAACATCGTTTCCGGACGAGTCGTTGCCACTTCCACAAACCCCTCACCCTCCGTTAACGGATATCGAAAATACCATAAGTGAGCGTCAACTTCCTTCTTCTCAACCTCCACATCAGACACCGCAGACTCAGAAGCGGGACACCAATTCACCATATAGTTGCCCCGATAAATCAAACCTTCCTCATAAAGCTGCTTAAAAGCTCTAATCACCGCCTTCGATAGCCCCTCATCCATCGTAAACCGCTCCCGAGACCAATCCACGGAAACACCCAAGCGGCGCAGTTGATTAACAATGGTGCCTCCTGACTCCTCTTTCCATTGCCACGCTTTTTCTAGAAACGCCTCCCGACCAATATCGTAGCGACTTTTACCCTCACTTCTGAGTTGCTTTTCTAAAATCGTCTGTACCGCAATACTGGCATGATCCGTTCCCGGCAACCACAATGCATTCTCTCCCAGCATCCGATGATAGCGAACCAATGTATCAATCAAGGCACTTTCAAAGGCATGACCCATATGTAGGCTACCCGTTACATTCGGAGGTGGAATCACCACACAGAACGGATCTCCACCCTCATTTGGATCGGCCTTAAATGTTTCGTTCTCTTCCCAATACCGTTGCCATTTGGCTTCAGCACTCAAGGGATCGTATTGAGTTGGGTTACTAGAAGAAGGTGCGTTCATGAGTTGCAGAATCGATTGAAAATTAGGGAACGGTAAAACAATCTACCGTTTTTGAATTGGAATTGCGAGAGCCAGACCAAAAGACTCTCGCAGCCCCTTTCTGGCTCTAGTTTACAGGAGAACCAACCCTCAAGGTTTTGTCCAAAAGTGGTGACATTTCTGCCTAAACACTTGCTGGGACTTTGACCGGTGCTTGGGTTAACTGCTCGTAAATGGCTCGCATTTTCAATCCAGTTAGCACTTGGAACAGTCCCGTACCATTGGTTGAACCTGGATAATCAGGATGTTGCCGCAGTAAATGAGTTAATTCCCCATATTCTTCTGTTGAGGTGTTGCTCAAATGACCTTCGATATAGATGAGTTCCTCTAAATTATCAAACTGGCCATCGACTTCCAGGATAGAAACTTCATGGCCATAGTAAGCATCTGGCCCATAATGCATTTTAATGCCGGGATAGGAGCAGGTTAATTTGCGTCCACAGGGAATCCAATCAATAGTTGAGCCTTCGTCAAACAGGTAGACGGGGTCACGACCGGCAACTCCATAGCGTTGAATCATCCGTACCCGTAAAATCTTACGGTCTTTGTCGTCTTGAATCAGTTGAGTTGGCAATACCTGAATCACCACATCTGCATGAGCTTTTTGGGGATCGATATAAGCCATAAAGTCTGGCCGACGAGCATTAATAGCAAAGAGTACATCTTCATAGCGATGGCCTCTCTCTGCCATATCTCGCTGGATTTTCCAGGCAATTTTGACTTCATCACTGATGTCAAGATAAACACTAAAATCCAGGAGTTCCCTTACCCGTTCGTCATACATTGGATGCAGTCCTTCTAGGACGACAATGGATTTGGGATGGATGGTTTCGGGGGGATCGATTTCCCCAGTAGTATGGTTGTAAATGGGTTTTTCTATGGATTCACCGTTTTTAAGCGCTTTGGCTTGCTCATACATTAAGTCAAAGTTGTTAGCTTTGGGGTTGAGCGCGGTAATCCCAGTTTCTTTACGTTGTTTACGGTCTAAAGAATGGTAATCATCCAGACAGATTACGGTTATGAGATCTTCTCCAAATAAGTCGGTTAAGCGACGTAAGAAGGTTGATTTCCCACAACCGGAGTCTCCGGCTACACCAACTAAAACCACGCGATCCGGTTTACTCGTCATAGATTTCCTCTGTCAATCAATGGGTTCACTAAAGTTAGTTTTGGTTTATCACGAATGGAGTTAAACTAGCGTTGAGGGCAACCCATTAAAACCGCCCTTCATTTAAACCCTGGAGGGCGCTTGCTTCCTAAATAGCAGCCTCACTCTCTCTGGTTGGGAACAACTCAAGCTAGAGTTCAGCTCAGGTTTCCATTTTCAATATTCTGGAGGGAATTCTACCAGAATGGGATCATCCCCACAAGGCAAGTTTAGAGATTTGAGGGTTGTCCTCAATACCTATGCTACGGTGAATGGGGTCTTTAAGAAAACCTAATCCCAATTATTCCCTCTGAAAAGGGGCGCTTTTCGATAAAATAGTAGAATTGTCCCTCGCTTGCCTTGTGTGAGAGAGTGGAGGTGAGACTCCTGATAAAGGGTTTTAGAGTATATAGGGCGATTGCCTCATTGAGTCTGGATTAGGTCTTACTCTTCAACTGTTGCTTGTAGAGTGGGATTGACTGGTGAGGATGGCTAGCTTACCGTACGTCTAGTCGCTTTGTCATCACTCTCGCCCACAGGACTTGGTAATGTTTCGGCAATTGGCCGATGTAAATGGGGAAAGGAGAAAATCAAGGAATGTATACATCGAGTTTAACGGGTACAACCAATAGCAACCGTCTGTTTCGGTTTGAAGTGGTTGGTCTTAACCCAGGTAGCACTGGAAATATGAACGGTTCAGTTCGTTACAGTGGTAGCATCTTCATTACTGTGCCTTACGGCCGTATGAATCAGGAAATGAAGCGTATTTCTCGTCTAGGGGGCAAAATTGTCAAGATTGAGCCGCTTAATGGTGAAAATGCCCCATCGAGTACACCCTCAGGATCGAGTTCACCTCCCCAAGGTAAGGTTCACAAGAAATCTGAAGATCAAAAGATTCCGATCAATATTTACCGCCCTAAAACTCCTTACGTTGGGAAATGTCTCAGTAATGAAAAATTGGTGGCTGAAGGCGGATTGGGGATGGTCCAACATTTGACGTTCGATCTGTCCCAAGGAGACCTGAAATATGTGGAAGGCCAAAGTATTGGTATTATTCCTCCCGGAGATGATGCCAATGGTAAGCCTCATAAATTACGGTTGTATTCGATCGCCTCTACTCGTCATGGGGATAATGAAGAGGATAAGACGGTTTCTCTGTGTGTCAGACAGCTTGAATATAAACAGCCGGAAACGGGAGAAACGGTTTATGGCGTTTGCTCGACTTACCTGTGTAATCTTGAAGCTGGTGCAGATGTGGCTATCACTGGACCAGTGGGTAAGGAAATGCTCTTACCAGATGATGAGGAATCCACAGTTATTATGATGGGAACCGGAACTGGAATTGCTCCTTTCCGTGCTTATCTGTGGCGCATGTTTAAGGAACAGCATGAAGATTATAAGTTCCGGGGATTCGCTTGGTTGTTCTTTGGTATTCCTTATAGTCAAAATATTCTCTATCGGGAAGAGTTGGAGAAAATGCAGCAGGAATTTCCTGATAATTTCCGCCTGACTTATGCTATTAGCCGGGAACAGAAAAATCCCGAAGGCGGTAAAATGTATATTCAAGACCGGATTAAGGAAAATGCGGATGAGCTGTGGGAATTAGTTCAAAAACCGAATACCCATATCTATATGTGCGGTCTCAAAGGTATGGAACCGGGTATTGATGAAGGGATGTCTGTAGCTGCCGGAAAGTTTGGTGTTAACTGGGATGAGTACCGGAAACAACTGAAAAAAGAACATCGTTGGCATGTGGAAACTTACTAAAACTGACTAAGTTCTGCGATCACTAGAAAGTAGGGGAGTCCTCTAGGGGATTCCCCTATTTCTATAAGGACTGAGTGTACAATGGCGAGACATGGAGACACGCGGAAAATTCCCTATTCCTTATTCCCTATCCGATCGTCGATGGGTTTGGAGGTAAGAATTAAGCGGAGTTTGGCATGGATCAGGTTAAGTTGTGCTAGACCGAGATCCACATCACCTTGAACGACAATGCCGGTATGCAGGAGCCGGTCTAAGAGTTCTAGAATGGAGGGGCGATCGCTATTTTCACCTGGATAATACCCTTGTTTGGGCAATAGGGAGCCAATTTCCCCTAAATCAATATTTAAGTCAGCCGGATCGATGTCAAAGATTTCGCATAAGTTGATAATCTGTTCTTCTAGACGCTGTAAACTTTCAGCCGCTCGATCTAATTCCTCTTCGCTTAGGCTACCAGAATCCATGCGCCGAATGACTTGAGCTTCCATCAGTTGGCGAATGAGTTCAACAACAGTGAGCAGTAGAGGTGCAAGTCCTGCGTCAGGGGAGCGATCGGAAGAGGGAACTAGGGAAGAAGTCATGGGCGATTGAGTCGTACTGAAACCTTACTTTACTTTACGACCTTTGACCGGTTGATTCCAATACTGCTTCTGGTAGTGTAAATATTGACTATGCCACTCCTGGAAGCGGCGATCGCCATCCCGAACCAACATTTTGCGATAGTCTTCTGAAGAAATATACTTGTTAGTCATAATAGTGAGTTCAGCAACTGACTACTGTTGTAACACTTCTGAGAGTCAAGTTACACTCTTGTTAGGGTTCTATCGCACTGTTTACACGACTCCTTCCTTCTTTCTCCGTTACCTTTCTCTGGCACTTTAAAGTATTTCTATCCCAAAACACCCCATCTGTATATCCTTGAATCGATGAATCCTGCTCTGCTAATTGAAGTCGCTTTAATGCCCAACAACAATAGTCTTGATTTAATTCAATCCCCGCAAAGTTCCGTTTGAGCTTTTTTGCCACCACGGCTGAAGTCCCGCTTCCGAGAAATGGATCGAGTACCATATCATTCGGATTTGAACTCGCTAGAATCAGTTTGGCTATCAATTTTTCCGGTTTCTGTGTGGGATGATCGGTGTTTTCAGGCATTGACCAAAAGGGAATGCTAATATCTGTCCAAAGATTTGAAGGATGCGTTAATCTGAAGTGGCCATCCTCTTCTTCACTCCAGTCTTTGGGCTGACCATTTTTATGCCGATAGGGCGCAATCACTTTTCGTTTTTGCTTGACTAAATCCAGGTTAAATGTATATCGATCGGAAACCGTACAAAACCAAATATCTTCGGTGTTATTCTTCCAATTGGTTTTTGCACCTCGCCCTTTTTCCCTCTCCCAGGTAATGCGATTGCGAAGATAAAATTCTTGCTCTAGGATAGGGGCAATTAATATAGAGGTTTTCCAGTCAGAGCAGACATAGAGCGTTGCTGTCGGCTTGAGGATGGGCTTGAGAATCTTGAGGACAGAAGCAAACCAATCTTGATAGTCTCCTTGTGTTTTTTCCTTAAATGAATGACCATGATAGTTTTTGGAAAGATTATAAGGGGGGTCTAGAACTAAAAGATCGACAAAGTTTTTGGGGAGATATTCACCAGCGATAAATAGATCTTGATGAATAATTTTGTCTTTTATCCGATCGAGTTCTATCTGACGATCGAGACAGAGCAAAGACTGACTGAATAGGGATAGCTCTTGCTCCGAGCATGTAAGTGTTCGATTTCGGGGGGCACGATTTTTCACGATCAAAATCTCAACAAGATGAAGTACATGCAAGTCTCTATTCTAGGGTAGTAGATGTATGGCACTTTTCTCTGAAGTATAGCTTGAAGCGTTAGACCCTAAGTAATACCGGCTATTCCCGATTCCCTAGCGCTTCGCGCTATATGGCAGTGGACAGAAAGGAATGGGTAAACTAGAGATTAGGTCCGATCAGTCGCTAATAATTTATGAACGAACATCTATGGAGTAAGAGTTTGGGTATGACGGTTGCCCTGGGGATAGGTTTCATGGTCAGTGGAGCAGAGAGCGCGATCGCCCAAGAAGTGCAAGGCTGTTTTATGGTAACCTCTTCTGGACAAGCGATTCCCTTAAGTGGCGTGTGTGATGGGACTTCCGCTCCCCGTTCTCGTCCTGCGACTCCAGGGGTATTTCAAGCCCGGATTAAGCGCCGTTTGGGGGGAATTCCGGTGATTGAGGTGACCTTTAACGATCGCCACTCCTTTGAGATGATTGTGGATACGGGAGCGAGTGGTACTCTAATTACTCAGGAAATGGCGCAGAAACTGCAAATCGAACCAGTTGATTCTGTCACCAGTACGATCGCAGATGGTTCTAGGGTGACCTTTCCCTTGGGTTATGTGAAGTCGATTGCTGTCCATGGAGCTGTTGTCAGGGATATTCCGGTGGCGATCGCCCCTCGGATGGCGATCGGTTTACTCGGCCATGATTTCTTTGGCAACTACGACGTACAAATTAAGCAAAATGTGGTTGAATTTCGACCTCGATCTTAATCAGATGAGGGGATAGGGATCGGGAGACACGCAGATGTGGCGACACAGAGATTCCCTATTCCCGCTTCCCTAGTCCCTATTCATGTTCCATCCAACGCAAATCAAGATCGTCCTCGTGCAGATGTTGCATGGGGAACCAAGGGGTATCGATTTGTTCTAACAGCCAACCTTCCCAGTCAGAAAGGCGATATTTAAGAACCGTGGGATCGGGACGGACTTCAAGCTTCTGTTTCCATCCTTTATGAATTTCCGTATGCCAATCCACTGTTAATAGTCGGATTTTAAGCTGTTTAATCGTGGTCATGATTTCCGAAAATCCATAGGTTTCGGCGGTATTTTCTACTCCTTCTCCCTGTCCGCTGGCAGTTCCCCATTCGTTGATCAAGGCAACCAGTTGTCCGATAGAGCCAGGTTCCCGGAAAACGGCAATAAAGGTATAACGAGTGATGGAGTGGTCTTGTTTCTTGATTCTAAAGAGTTTGATTAAATGGGGGCGGTAGTCAAACAAGAGCCGGATAATAACATTAACCCCCATGGTTGAACCGGCTGCACTCGCTGGAATCACTCTAATTGCGGTCACGTTTCCCTCCTAAAATTCAGTTTAATAAGTGAGTTGTTTAAGTTGACTTAGCTATCGATTGGTCTAAAGATGAGGTTTGGGGAACCTCTGTATCCGTCTGTATCCGGTTTGTACACAAGGGTCTCTAGAGGAGCTAATCCCACCAGAGCTGAATGCAAACATGATTCTAACTTTAGCTGCACCAACTTGCAATCAATCGTTGTTGGCTCTAGAAGGCGATAAGTATACCGCATACGGACATGAACGGCGATCATCGCTGGGGCGATAATGCGACAGATCCCTGGTGCGATCGCCACTGAATTATCTTGCCTTAATTGTAAATTTTTGTAAAGTTTGCATAAAATTATGCCTCCAAATCTGAGAACCCTATAGAAGGGATCTGTGTATGCCCCTTTAATTTCCTGTAATTTAGGACAAGGAAAGGTGAGATCGGACAGTCCGGAGGTAACAGACGTGGCAAAACTGGTAGTTTTGGAACTTGAAGGCAGTTTGAGTGAGGACGGCTTTCGGGTGCGGTTACAAATGGGGGAAGAAGGAAAACGCCCCGATCTAGACATATCAGGATACTTACCGTCTGAACCCGATCTAGCGGAATTGGTACAAAGTCATTGGATAGACAAGTATCGCCCTTTAGGACTCCTCAATACAAGGGGGTTAAAGCCAAAAGCAATCAAATACGATGGAGTTATCAGTCGGCTTAAAGCCTGTGAAGAATCAGGTACTCAAGTGTGCGATCGCCTGAATCAATGGCTCTGCTCCCCTGATTTCCGGGACATTGACCTTCAGATCCGAGAGGAACTTAACTATAGCGATCCCATTCGCTTGATTGTGCGCACCACATGCAATGATTTGCAAAAGCTGCCTTGGCACAGTTGGAATCTCTTCTCCAGATACAAGAGTGCAGAAATCTCCTTCAGCGATCCTGAGTTTAGACGATCCGATCCCCTCAACTCCACTCCACCGGGAAAAGTCAGAATTTTAGCGATTTTAGGACATAGAGAAGGGATCGACACCGAAAAAGACTGCCAAATCCTCAACTCACTTCCCCACGCAGATGTCACCTTTCTTATCGAACCGAAACGATCCGAAATCAACGATCAATTATGGGAGCAACCCTGGGATATCCTCTTTTTTGCTGGACACAGCGAAACCGATGGCGAAGCTGGCAAAATTTATATCAACCCCGACCAATATTTAACCGTCGATCAAATCTGGTTTGGTCTACGAAAATCCGTCGCACAAGGCTTAAAACTTGCCATTTTCAACTCCTGTGATGGCTTAGGGTTAGCCCGCAGATTGGATGATGTACAGATTCCCCAAATGATTGTCATGCGCGACTATGTTCCCGATCAAGTCGCCCAGAAATTCCTCAAGTCATTTTTGCTTAACTTTTCCCAAGGATACTCGTTTGAAGTTGCCGTCCGACAAGCGAGAGAAAAGCTACAAGGACTAGAAGATCAAATTCCCTGCGCAACTTGGTTACCCGTTATTTGGCAGCATCCTGACTACATCTCCCCCACCTGGGATGATTTAGTCGGACAACTTCCCTCTTCTTTGTCTTGGCAAAAAGCCTTAAAAATCACCCTATGCCTCTCTATGGCAGTGACTACCGTGGTGATGGAGGTACGGTCTGCGGGCTTCTTGGAACCGATGGAACTGAGAGCATTCGATCAACTGATGCGATCGCGCCCTGTAGAACAACCCGATCCTCGTCTTCTCATCGTGGGAGTTACTGAAGAGGATATAGAATTATACGATCATCCTTTACCCGATCGCACGTTAGCAGAGATTATAGATAAGCTAGACGTTCATCAACCGGCAGCGATCGGCTTAAATATTTATCGAGATAAACCCGTTCCAGCGAACTCTGCCGATCAAACCATGAATCAGCATTTTCGACAGAATGAAAAATTGGTGAGTATATGCAAATTTGAGTACAACAACGATCCAAATACCAGTATTGATCCACCCGATCATAGTCCACAAAAGCAAGTGGGATTTGTGAATTTATGGACCGATCAACACAATCCATATGCTTCAGGGATGATCCGCCGATATACGTTGTCTCAAACCGATCATATGACCCCCCCTTTTTATCACTGTAAAACTCCTTATTCCTTGGCTTTTCAATTGGCTTGGAAATATCTGAGTTCTAAGGGTGTGGTTGTTCAAGCGAATCAACAAGAAGATTGGCAATTCGGTCAAAAAGTTTTTACGAGTCTAAAGCGGGGTCGGCCTGGATATTACCAATCTGATTTACCGAGTGAACAAATTCTAATTAATTATCGCTCAACACCCACTCGTGAAATTGCTCAACGAATTAGTGCAGACGATGTTCTGAACAACAAATTTAAACCCAGTTGGATTAAAGATAAGATTATTCTAATTGGTATGACGGCTGAAAGTGTTCGCGATCCTCAACATACACCATTAGGCCTTATGCGAGGCTTAGACATTCATGCTCATGTAGCGAGCCAAATTATTAGTTCTGTTCTGGATAATCGACCTTTATTTTGGTCACTGACCTGGTGGAAAGATGGTCTTTTTGTTTGGATTTGGTCAATGGTAGGAGCGATAACGACATTGTATTTTCAGAAATATCCTTGGCGATTAGGTTTAGGTACTGCCTTATTATGTATTTTAGTCTACTACTTATCTTTCGGGATATTTTTGCAGGGAGGTTTAATGGCTCTTATTCCGTCAATATTAGCTTTATTAACCACTGCACTGTGTACAAGATTCTATCAATATTGGCGAAAGTAGCTAGTTATTATTCAAATTAAAAAGCTGACCGATCAAATGGGTTAGACGATCTATAAATAAAAGCAGTCCCTACTTGATGATTATTTAACACAAGAACTTTTAAGTCGTTCAATTAGTATAACTTGAGCAACTGACTCTAAACAGTTTACAGCGCTACACGCTGTAATGGGGGTATTTATTCACCATGAACACTCTTCCACAATGGTGAAACTCCATTGCCAAAATCCGACTGGGGACTATAATTGTGCGATCGCAGGATCTTTAACCGCCAATGAAGCGGCTTGGCTTGCCCATGAAATCCAAGACTGGCTCTATTCGGGAATAGGGAATGAGGAATAGGGCATCGGAAAAACCGAGTTTCACTTTTTCGTTTTATTAAAGGATTCTTTCCCGAAGGAATTGACGCAATGCTTCTTCAGTTGTGAGAAATCTTACTGGGATGATGCTCGTCTGGATATTTAGATGTTTAGATGTGGTGGCCCTAATTGTTACCCTGGAACAGCAGGTACATCTCGGAGTAAGTCAGGTTCGTTGTGTACAAAGGTAATTTGCAATGTCCCGACTAACTCTTGCTCTTTCAGTGTTGAGTCATGAGCAGGCATAAGCTGCTTCAAGCTCTCTTTGCTCAACTGCAAACCTGTCTCCTGTAGCGTTCCAGCGAGTCTGTTCAAATTAGCGATCGGAACCTGGAAGTTGATGCAGATCAGGATATTTGAGTACAGGTGAAAGTCGATAATCCAAGCTCCAGCTTGATTAATTGCCTCACTTACACGATGGATCATCCCAATTCGTTCTGCTCTAGTAAATCCATCCAGGCATAGGAACCGTTGCATAAAGAAAACTAGCCTCCAATCTGAAACAGTTACAATATAGCCAGAATGAAATGATATAAATCTGCTTTTTCGACGATAGAAAAGGTCGGCGATCGCTCCCATTCCTGATAAACTGTTCCTTGCAGTCGGTAAATGCACCATTCTTGCCCATTGTAGCGCCAAATTTCGGGTACTCCCAGAGCCGCATACAGTTGATTTTTATCAATATCGGTGTGGGTAATATCGACTTCAACTACCAAATCTGGAGGCGGATCTTTCTGTAAATCAACCCTGCGACCGGCGACTTGCGGTTGATTTTGGATATAGTAGGCGTTATCGGGTTCTGCACCGCGATCTAAGTCTTGACGCGCTAAAGTGGTAGAGCGCATGGATTTGAGCTTCAGTCCCATGGCTGCAACTAGCACCCGAATAAAGACCCCAATTAACTCAGCGGCAAATTCATGGTCTTCTAGGGGCATAACCAATTCTAGCGTTCCGCGATCGTAAATCAGTCGTACTGCTCGACTTTCTGGTAAGCCCTGGAGAATCTGTTGATAGTTTTCCCCGGCTAGTCTATGCAGCGTCAAGCGCTGTTCTCCAAGCATTTTCTGTTGATGGGTAGCAATTCCAGAAATCATCCGCACTTGCCTCTGTAACGATGGAAATACCTCCACAACTCCTCATAATAATCATTGAACATAACATCAAGAATGTTTGATTCTAAGGGACTCAAAACAACATTGATAAGCTGGTGTGGATAGTCATTCTTCTTAGGAGACCAGAATTTGAAGGTTTTTAGAGAAAGGTGTTCGTTTAAGAAACTGCCATCTACGAAAATTCCATCAAGTCCTTGGCGGTTTGAGGGGGCTGAGTAACGTAAAATTAAATCATAGGAAGCTTGGTAGATGGTCTCTGCGTCATCACTAGACATCTCGAAGGTGCGATCCATTTGAGGTTTACCAAATCCCTCCATGACCTGGATGAATAGCCCTGTCTCCATGCAAGACCTGAGTATAATCCAAAGGGATCTGCGGTGGAACGATGGCCGGAAATGGAGTTGCAATTGGTAATCATCCATGTCTATCTATCCTATTGGGTATGCTGCGATCGCCAATAACTCCCGTACATCTAGAAATTCTCAACTATTGAAGCCCTGATCGCACCTAAAATAGGGACTGATTGTTAAGTTGCCGATTTTATGTCCCGTTCTAAGGCTCTCCAGTATTATATTCTGACTCGTGTGCTGCTGGCTCCCCTGATGGTGTGGCTGATTGTTACCCTCGTATTTCTATTATTAAGGGCGACTCCAGGCGATCCTGTGGATGCCATTTATGGAGCAAGAGCATCCGCAGAAGCAAAGGCTCAGTTGCGGCAACAACTGGGTTTGGATTTGCCTCTGGGGTTGCAATATCTGAATTATTTGGGGAGCTTGTTACAGTTGGATTTGGGGACATCGTTAACCAGTCGCGGACAAACGGTTTGGGATATTATTGGGTTGCATTTTCCGGCGACGGTGGAGTTGGCGGTGTGCAGTATGGCTGTGGCGCTGGCGATCGGGATTACGATTGGTACATTGTCGGCTTCCCGGCCGAATACGCCTTTGGATGTGGTTGCTCGGTTATTTAGCATTATTACTTATTCCGTGCCGCCGTTTTGGGCAGGGATGATTTTGCAATTGATTTTTGCGGTGGAGTTGCAATGGTTTCCTTTGGGAACTCGCTTTTCTCTAGGGGAAGCGCCTCCCAATGGGCCGACGGGGCTTTATCTGATTGATAGTCTGTTAAGTGGGAATTTGGGACAACTTTGGGTGTCGATTCATCATTTGGCGCTGCCGTCTTTGACATTGGGGTTGTTGCTCAGTGGGATTTTTGAACGCATCGTGCGGGTAAATCTGCAACAAACCCTGAAGGCGGATTATGTGGAAGCGGCAAAGGCGCGGGGGATTCCGGAGTTAAGGATTTTGCTCTCCCATGCGCTGAAAAATGCCTTGATTCCAGTGATTACGATTTTGGGGTTGACGTTGGCGGCGCTGTTGGGGGGTGCGGTGTTGACGGAGGTGACGTTTTCTTGGCCGGGTTTGGGGAATCGGTTGTATGAGGCGATTAGCGATCGCGATTACACAACGGTTCAAGGGGTTGTTGTGTTCTTCGCTTCTATTGTTGTCATGGCTAGTATTGCGATTGACATCCTCAATGCTTATGTCGATCCCCGGATTCGCTATTAAGCTTATAAGCTCAGTTAATGTCAATCATCAGGATCGCTAAATTAAAAGTACTTTACAAAACTACATAAAGTCGCTTATATTAGAAATGTGGACGGAAACAAACTGCCACAGAACCTAGGAAAATACATAGCCATTATAAAAGCATGACCACAACTCTCCAACAAAGCTCCAACGCGAGTGCTTGGGAGCGGTTTTGTCAGT
>DDLS01000160.1 GCA_002340255.1 Cyanobacteria bacterium UBA2566 | reverse complement strand
ATGTCCGCGAAGCGGAAACAGACTAAATCTGTGAAGGCAACTGCGATGAAACAGAAACCTAAAGCCTCCTGCGGAGGAGTTTCGCTAACGTGAGGTTTAGGAATCCCCTCGCCTTTAGGCAGGGGTGGATGTCAACCTGGATACCAAATCGATTCAATTTTTTCGGCGATCGCCACCAACGCCTCCCGTTCTGTGCTATCGGTACAGACGGTAACATGGCCTAACTTGCGTCCCGGTCTCACTTCAGGTTTGCAATACCAATGGACATGACTCCCCGGAATTTGGGCTAATGCCTCCCGTTTTTCTATATATTCACTCTCTGAATCTTCATAGCCCAATAAATTCACCATCACTGCTCCGGCAGATTTCAAACTCGGATCGCCCACGGGTAAATCTGCCACCGATCGCAAATGTTGGGCAAACTGGGACGTTTGGCAAGCATCTAAGCTAAAATGCCCCGAATTATGGGTACGAGGGGCAATTTCATTTACTAATACCTGGTATTCTGTGGTCAAGAAAAACTCAATACCAAAAATTCCAATCACATCTAATTTATTGAGCAATGTATGGGCAATTTCTTCAACTTTTTGTCGCACCTTTTCTTCGACTTGAGCCGGCACTAACACCCAGTGGCACACCTGATTTCTTTGTTTCGTTTCTACCACTGGATACACAACAACTTCCCCAGAGGAAAATCGAGCCGCCATCACTGCTAATTCTCGTTCAAAAGGTACAAATTCCTCTAATAAAACGGAGACATCAGCAAATGTTTTTGCCGCTTGATGGAACTGATCCCAATCTTTTAAAATCAAAGTTCCCTGGCCATCATAGCCCTGTCTTCTCGTTTTCAAAACCAAAGGAAAATGCAGATTTTCCGGAATCTGATGCCAATCTAAATTCTGAAACGAGGGAACCGGAAGCCCTAAATCTCGAAGAAAAGAGCGCTGATCGTACTTATCTAATAAGGGTTGGAGAGCTGACAAACTAGGACGAAAACAGACCCCTGACTTTTCTAGAGGAAAGAGAGCGTCTAAATCAATAAACTCATTTTCAAACGTGATTGCCTCACAGCGCTGTGCTAACTGCTCTGTAGCCCCCGCATCGGCGATCGCCCCAAAAATAACCTCCGAAGCTCTAGAGACGGCTGGATCGCTCGATTTAGGGGTTTGTACAATCAATTCAATCCCCAATGCTTGGGCTTCTAAAGCCATCATCCAGGCTAATTGTCCACCTCCGATCGCCCCCACACGAGTTTTCTGTCCCACTTTCATCTCTCTCTATCCGTTATCAGCCAGCCCACCATTATAGCGCTTTGCGCTTCAGTTTTTTTCGATTTCTAGAATGCCTATTCCCTAATTGCACCCATTATGCATGGTATTTTAGTACAAGTTACGGTTACAGTGTTTTGGCCTATCGCGGACATGAATCCGCTGCCCGTCAAATACAATGTTGCATCCCCAAAGCCATGTACCATAACCCGATTCCCTATTCCCTAGCGCGAAGCACTCCGCCTTGAGCTTATGTCCTCCCTAACCAAACCCCGTGATGTCCAAGTGGTTTATCTCGATCGCCAAACTACCCTATTGCGATCGCGCACTTGGGATCGTTTAAAATTTGAAGTCGAATATTCCCTACAAAAAGGAACGACGGCAAACTCATTTCTGATTCAAAGCGATAAGATAGCCCTGATCGATCCTCCTGGAGAATCCTTTACTGAGAACTATATCAAAGCCCTTCAAGAGCGGCTCGATCTAGCCTCCATTGATTATGCGATCGTTCAGCATTTCAATCCTAATCGGGGATCAACTTTGAAAGCACTCCTCAAACTTGCTCCTAAACTCACCTTAGTTTGCTCAAAAGCAGCTAAGTTAGCCCTGGATAAACTGTGGGAAGACGAAGAATTACAGGTCAAGGTGCAATTGGTGAACCGATCGGATCTAGAGTTAGATCTAGGACAAGGTCATCACCTTCAGTTTATCCCTACCCCTACCCCACGATGGCCTGATGGCATCTGCACCTATGACCCTGTATCACAAATCTTGTTTACCGATAAGTTTTTCGGCGCTCATGTCTGCGGAGATCAAGTATTTGATGAAGGCTGGAAACTTTATAGTGAAGACCGACGCTATTATTATGACTGTATCCATGCCGCCCAACCTCGACAGGTGTTGACGGCTCTAGGCCGGATCAAAGATAAACCCACTCGGTTTTATGCTCCTGGCCATGGCCCCTTGGTACGCTATGGAAAACAGGAGTTAACACAGCTCTATCATAGTTGGAGTGAGAAGCAAAGCGGACAGGATTTATCAGTAGCCTTAATCTATGCATCGGCTTATGGAAATACAGGAACATTAGCTCAGGCGATCGCCCGTGGAATTACGAAATCGAGTGTCGCTGTTGAGTTAATCGATTGCGAACTGGCCGATCCGGCTGAAATTCAGACCCAGGTAGAGAAGTGTGACGGCTTTATTTTAGGTTCTCCGACTTTAGCGGGACATCCCCCCACCCAAGTCCAAACCGCTTTGGGAATTGTCTTATCAACTGCGGCGAAAACGAAATTAGCGGGTGTATTTGGCTCCTTTGGTTGGAGTGGAGAGGCGATCGATATTTTAGAGAGCAAGTTACAGGATGCTGGATATAAGTTTGGCTTTGAGCCGATCCGGGTCAAGTTTGCTCCTACGGATGCTATTTTGCAGCAATGTAAGGAAGCTGGGATTGATTTTGCTCAACAGTTGAAGAGAGATCTCAAACGACGCACTCCCAAGCGATCGGTGAATGTATCAAGTAGCGATCGCACCGCTCAAGCAGTCGGCCGGGTGGTCGGATCGCTATGCGTGGTTTCAGCTCATCGGGGAGAGTTACATAGTGGAATGCTCGCCAGTTGGGTGTCTCAAGCGACATTTAATCCGCCAGGGTTAACGGTTGCAGTGGCCAAAGATCGGGCGATGGAGTCTTTAACCCATTCGGGCGATCGCTTTGTGCTGAATATCTTGCCGGAAAATAGTCCCTTAATTCGCCAATTTACGCGCAAGTTTGCCCCAGGAGAAGACCGGTTTGTGGGCTTGGAAACGGAAACGGCATCAAATGGCGCTAAGATTCTCAAAGATGCTCTCGCTTATCTTGAATGTACGGTTGGCGATCGCATGGAATGCGGCGACCATTGGATGGTTTACGCCACCGTTGAGAGCGGTCAAGTCTTTGATAAAACTGGGGTAACCGCCGTTCACCATCGCAAAACCGGCAGTTATTATTAATTCCCGATAGGAGTGGGTTGGAAATCCACTCCTACTAGCGGTCAGTTACAGCGCTTTGCTTTGTGATAGGGGGATGGGGAGATCTTTCAAGGGAATGATTTTAAGATTCGAGTCAGGAAGACAGGGAGAAACGGGGACACAGGGACACGGAGAATGAGATGACTCTATGAAATTTAGGGCGCTCTGAGGGTCTATGGATGCACAATCGTGAAAATCATTCACTTGTCAGGATGGGGAGATAGGGAGAGCAAGCAACAGATTGGGTGGAGTATTTCGCTGTTCTCGCGATCGTTAAAAACAGTCGTTAATGTACCTGATATGGCAGAGAAAAGTGCTTTATATTTCCTCCGTTGTTGTGCTTTAGCGCTATTAGGGTAGATCGCAGCGCTCAAGCACAACAATAACAGGAGTTTTCTCATGCACTACATTAACCACATGAGTCGCGATCGCCTCTCCTGGTCGCTTATCGGTCTTGTGAGTCCGGGTTAATCGGTGCGATATACTCTCTATTGGCACGAACATAACAAATGTAAGTGTCTAAACGCTCACCAGTATTCCGAGTTTGGATATCAAGAAAACTGGCAGAAACCCGAAGCCAGGGATTACCATCGATCGATCTAATCGCATTGTCTTGGTTACTGCTAAAAACAGCATCTACCACTGAACCATACCCAAGAGTCACGACAACAGAAAACTGGTTATCACGACAATTTAAACCCTTTGGATCGGGATCGACTACCAACCATTGTTTCTGTTGATAAGTTCCTCGATTGCCAAGCACACGAGATGATTGAAAGTCACCATTATTGTCGAAAGCTGGTACATCAGCCACTTGAGCCTCAGCAACAGTCGTCCCTGAACCTAAAAAGATAGGGAATGAGAGAAGGGATAGAATTAGGGTTCGCCACACTATAGTTGTACTCCTTACGATAGTACCCCAAGTATTATTATCACTCACGCCTTATGCTTTACGATCGTGGATCGAGGCAATTTCGAGTGCAGCTCACCCCCCTTAGTAATGGGTTTAATCAAGCCGTTTTTCTAGATATTGACCAATCATTTGTTCTTCTCCTGCACGGGAGATAATGGTTTGCCTGGTGCGATATTGCTGACCCACCAGTTTAATTTCTTCTTCAAACACCGACTGGTTGTATTCAGTGCGCAAGCACAAGGTGTGGGGATTAGGGAGATAATAGTCTGCTGTAACGGGTTTAGAGGTGGCAAAACCGCGATCGCGATATAACAAGTTTCCTAAAACCCCAATCACTGTTTCTCCCTTAGACTGCTTTTTCCCTGTAACAGACTCTTGAGCGTCCCAACTCACTACAGAACCGAATAACAGCATAGTCTCATCTTCCAACTGATGTAACCGAGCTAAATGCCGTAGGGGTTCGCTTCCTTGGGGTAAATAGGTAATTTCAATAATACTGGAAATTTCTTGGGGGTCTCCATCTGGTAGCGTATAGTAGCGTCGCTGAGAAGACCAACGCCCTACTGTTTCTTGGAAAAACCGCTCAGTATCTCGTTCCTGGGTCGTTTCTAGGGCAGTTGGGGCTAAGTTTGCTTGGGATATCACTACAGTTGCTCCTTATGCGAGAGTCGGTTGACGCAATTTCAACCCATATTTGGGAACTTGTGTCAAGAATTTTAACTTTTCTTAATGTTATCCCAGGATTAGCGATCGCGCAACCTTGCCGAAACCGTACCTAAGCTGTAGCTAGGTTGTCGAAAGTTGTACCATAGGGGATTAGGACGCAAGAAACTTATATGAATCCATACGATCGCCTAGAATTATTGCTCTTGAGTGGTAAAGGAGGAGTGGGGAAAACAACACTCTCCTGTGGTTTTGCCCGGTATTGGGGTCAGCAGTTTCCCCAAGAGAAAGTGTTACTGCTCTCAACAGATCCGGCTCACTCCCTAGGGGATGTGTTGCAATGTCCAGTTACCGGCGATCGCCTTTCTCTGCCCGATCTGCCCAATTTAGAAGTGCAAGCTCTCGATGCAGCAGCATTATTACAAGAATTCAAACAGAGCTACGGTGAAGTCCTACAACTGCTCGTTGAACGAGGAAGTTTTGCCGCGGCCGAAGATTTAACCCCCGTCTGGGATTTAAGTTGGCCGGGACTCGATGAATTAATGGGAATCTTAGAAATTCAGCGCTTGTTGCGGGAGCAAGAAGTGGATCGGGTGGTGGTGGATATGGCTCCTAGTGGTCATGCGCTCAATCTTTTGGGATTAATGGATTTTCTCGATCGGTTTTTAGAAGCGCTGGATTTATTCCAGGAGAAACATCGCGCTATCAGCCAAGCGTTTACCGGGCGTTATCAAGGGGATCGAGGGGATGAGTTTTTACAAGAGATGAAGTCCGATCTGCAAACGGGACGGGCCTTATTACAAGATCGAGACCGCACCCGTTGCGTAGTTGTGGGAATTGCCGAAGCCATGAGTTTAGAAGAAACTCGGCGCTTTGTGAGTTCTTTGCAAGGGTTGCAGATTCCCTTGGGAGGAGTTTGGGTGAATCGGTTGGTAGCGAGATCGGAAGATTTATCGCCAGAGGATCGAGACCGCTATGCAGAGCAGCAACAGATTCTACCGCAATTTCAGAAACTTGCAGAGGGTTTACCTCTGTTGGGAATTACTCAATATCCGAGTCCTCCGTTGGGAGGTGCAGCGTTAGATGGGGTCATTGCTCAGATGTCACCGGTAGGGGTGCAGGATGCAAGGATTACCTCGACTGAAGTGATTTGGCCCGATCGCATCCCACCGGGTTTACCTGATTTTATTGCCCAACAGCGCCGCTTAATTATCATTAGTGGTAAAGGGGGAGTGGGTAAAACCACTGTTGCAGCGGCGATCGCCTGGGGAATGGCTCAAACCCATCCTGAAAGTCAAGTGCGGGCAATCTCGATCGATCCGGCCCACTCCTTGGGGGATGCGTTTGGACAGCCTTTAGACCACAATCCCCAGGCGATCGATTTCCCCAACCTCACAGCCGCTGAAATCGATTCTCAAGTCCTGCTCAATCAGTTTCGCGAAGCCTATCTGTGGGAACTCGCGGAAATGATCAGTGGCGATTCCCCCACCCAAGAGAATTTACAATTACTCTATGGCCCGGAAGCTTGGCGTAAACTGGTCTCCCTCTCCTTTCCTGGGATTGATGAAATTTTAGCCCTCTTAGCAGTGATGGAACTCCTAGAGAATCAAGAGCAAGACTTGATTATCCTGGATACCGCTCCTACAGGGCATTTACTCCGATTTCTAGAAATGCCCACAGCTTTAGCAGACTGGTTAGCTTGGGTGTTCAAATTATGGATTAAATACCAAGATGTTCTCGGACGTACCGAGTTTATGGGAGAACTCCGTACCCTAAGAAAACGGGTAGTTGCAGCCCAGAAAAAACTCAAAGATGCTCGGCATACTGAGTTTATTGGTGTGGTTCAGAATCAACCAGCAATTTTAGCCGAGCATCATCGATTAAGTCAGTCTTTAAAGGATCTAGAGGTTTGTCAACCTTATGTGGTGTGGAATTATGCTTCTAATCGTCATGACCTATTGGGTTGTGATAGCGAGCAAACTGTAATTCATCTCCCTTCCTTGCCTCGCTCTGTTCAACCTCTGGTGCGGATTCAAGGCGCTGCACGACTGCTGTTTGAGCCGTCGTAGAGCGAAGACTAGGAAAAGGCTGGGCTGAAGTTCAGGTTTTGATGGGTCTCTAACTGATGATTCGATACACACTTGAGATTCACCCAAATTTTGTAACCTCTCTCTGAGCAAGTAATGCAGCTTTTGATGTTTTGTTCAGCCATGTCACAGGCATAACTATAGGCTTGTAGGCGATTCTCTTGGCTGTAAGAACGAACGTAAGTATACATCTCATTCTGGTAGGACATAGCGTCCTGAACACCATTGTTCCAATATTTGAAGGGTTGTACCAATTGTTCTTGGATGATCGATGGTAGACTTACGGGCATAATCAACTCCTACAAATTCCTTGCTTGTGTGTTCCTTGATATGAATGATCATAGGATGTGAATGTGAAAAACCTGTGAAACAAAGGCTTCACATCACTCTATAAAGAGTTTACATGTAGTGTAGGCTCTTTAGGAAATCTTCATTTCCTCTCTTTTTTGTATTCATATATACAAAAAAGCCAGGAACGATTAAGATTCCTGACTGGAAAGTTCAAAAATTCAATTGAAGATCAATTAGTCCAATCAAGGGAGCAACCTGTAGTGAAGAGTTTCTTATTTACAGCGCTTCGCGCTGCTATGAGGTACATTGTTGATCGTAGATGTGAGTTGTCATTGCGACCGCAGGGAAGCAATCGCCAAGATTGGGGGATTTTGCGATTGCTTCATTCCACTTGCGTGACCTTCGCAATGACTGATCTCAATG
>DDLS01000069.1 GCA_002340255.1 Cyanobacteria bacterium UBA2566 | reverse complement strand
TTTGTCTAGAGCGATCGCCCCCAAATCTTCCATAACTAGGGCGTAACCATTGCCATAGCGCTCTAAGCTTAGGGGGACGACAATACTGGTGGGGTTTAGGTTTTTGGCAATGGCATACTGGTTGCGAAATTGCACTAGCTCGCTAAAACTGGGGTGGGAGTTGCGTAACAATTTGATTACGACGTTTAGGGAGTCGGATAGGCGTTTTCCTTGATAGACTAGGGTTCGCTCTCCTTCATAGATTTTTGAGCCAATTTGATAGCCAGGAAGTGTTGGGGTCATTAGTCTAGTCTTTATTAGGGATAGCGATCGCCAAAGAAGTGCCTTTGTCCTGTTCAGAAGTATAGTTTACTTCTGCTGGTGGTACGGGTCTGCTTTACCTAATTTCATCAACAGGTAACTTCAAGACCATTTGTCTATGTACTTTTGGCGAAATTTAGATTATAGCCTTTATATTTAGATTCCAGTAGAGATCGCGATCGCTCCTGCGTGGCGATCCCATTCCTCCTATCTTGCTGAAGAGTCCATAACCTGGTTTTGGCGATCGCACTAACCTATCCATTTTTTATCTCTGTATCATTTAATTCAGGAATAGTAATCGTAAATTCACTCCCTTTACCCAATTCCGATCTGAAAGCTATTGTCCCACCATGTTGTTCTTGGACAATTTTGTAGGCGATCGCCAGTCCCAACCCTGTACCTTTTCCCACCGCCTTCGTTGTAAATCCTTGCTCGAATATTTTCGTTTTCACCTCTTCTGGCATTCCCCTGCCATTATCCACAATTCTAACGATTATACATTTTTTATCTTGACTAAATTCTGTGCTTATAGTAATGCAATTGGGTTTCGTTTCAATTTCTGTAAATGGTTTTCCTGCATTGCTTTCATCCAAGGCATCAATAGCATTAGACAAAAGATTCATAAATACTTGATTGATGGGGCCAACATAACAGTTCATTTCAGGAATATCGCCATAGTTTTTCACGATCTCAATAGCGGGTCGTTCTTCATTGGCTTTCAGTCGATATTTGAGAATTAAGAGAGTGCTATCTAGACCCTCATGGAGATTGAATTTAACTTTTTCACCAGCATCACTGCGAGAAAAAGTTCGCAACGACGTACTAATATTTTGAATGCGATCGCATCCCGTTTGCATCGATTCAATCAGTTTAGGAAAATCTTCCCGAATAAAATCAGGATCAAAATCTTCAATCTCGTCCAGAATTGACTCAGGAGGGGACGTGTTTTCTTGATAGAGAGCCAGAATTTCGAGCAAGTCTTGCAAATAGTCTTGTGCAGCACCGATATTCCCACCAATAAAACAGAGAGGATTATTAATTTCGTGGGCGACTCCTGCCACTAACTGACCTAATGTAGCCATTTTTTCACCTTGGACTAATTGCAGTTGGGCTTCTTGAAGTTGCTCTAAGCGTCGGCACAATTCTTGGTTGGTCTGTTGCAGTAGCACATTTTGTTCCGCTAATTTTAGATCTTGAAGTGCATTTTTTTGCTGTAATTCCTGTTGTAAGCGGTGCAAAGAGAGATGGGTTTTTACCCTCGCCCAAACCTCTTCCGCCTGAAACGGCTTAGTAATATAATCGACTCCACCGACTTCAAAGGCCTTCAATTTGTCCAGCACTTCATCAAAAGCACTGACGAAAATCACCGGAATATCTCGCGTTCTTTCATCCTCTTTGAGATGCTGACAGACTTGGTAGCCATCCATCTCTGGCATGGAAATATCCAGTAATATCAGGTCTGGATAGTCTAAATGAATGCCTTGGAGGGCTAACTTACCGCTCGGAATGGGTCTAACGGTGTATCCTTTCTCTGATAACAAACCCATCAATAGTTGTAAGTTAGCGGGAGTATCATCAATAATTAAGATATTGCCTGAATCGCCGTTCATTTGCTCACTATTCATAGAGGTTTATATTATTCGGTCAGTAAATTTAGAATTTTCTGATAGTCAAAGCGATCGCAACATGCTTTGATCGCCTGAGCTAAAGGGGGATCGTCAGCAGCAATCTCGTCTAGAACTATGGCCAACAGCTTAAGATTGCCCGTGAGTAACAATTCCTGTAATTGTTGCCGGAGAGTCTCTGGGAGTTCCATCAACGCTTCTCGGGTTAATCTATTTTCTGTGGAAGTTGCACTGGAAGTGTCAATTTCTTCGGGGCCTTCATAAACATAGCGCACCCCTAAATGGTTCTGTATAGCCTCCAGGATTTCTTCTTGTCGAAATGGTTTGCGTAGAAAGTCATCGCAGCCAGCAGAGACGACCACTGCTCTCTCTTCTTCTAAGACACTAGCAGTTAGGGCAATAATTACCGTATTTTGTCCTTTAATTGTGGTTTTAATCCGGCGTGTTGCTTCGTATCCATCCAGAACTGGCATCCTCATATCCATCCAAATCAAGTGGGGTTCCCAATTGCGCCAAGTTTCTATGGCTTCTTTACCATTGCTGGCTTCTTTAAGTTCAAACCCCAAGGGAGATAGCAATTGGTTTAATAACTTGCGATTCAAAGGCTTGTCATCGACCAGTAAAATCCGGTAGCGAGGTTGACCGGGTTCGAGGGCGATAACATGCTGTTTGGGTTTGCGCGCTTCGACTTGGTCTTGTTTTATAGGAATAGCGTTGATATCAAATTGAAAGACTGTGCCTTTTCCAACCTGGGAGCGAACTGTCAGCTCACCTCCCATCAATTGGACAAAGGAACGGCTGATCGTTAGGCCTAATCCGGTTCCCTCTTGGGCCTTTTTGCCGCTGGTGGTTTGGGAAAATGCTTCAAAGAGCTGGTCTAATTCTTGTTCTGCAATTCCAGCTCCGGTATCTTCTACTTCAAAAATTAGTTTAACCTGGGTATCAGAGTAGGTGGAACTAGGTGCGACTCTCACCGATACTCCTCCCGTTTCTGTGAATTTAATAGCATTGTTAATCAAGTTAATCAGAATTTGGCGCACTTTGAGTTCATCGGTACAAATATACCGGTTTAAATCCGGCTCCCATTCTATTCCTAAGTGTAGCCCTTTTGCCTCTGCTTTCAAGTGTAGTAAATCTTCTATATCGGAGAGTAAGCGATACAAATCAAAGTTCTTGGGATTCAGAGTGGTTCGTCCAGCTTCAATTTTCGAGAGGTCGAGAACATTGTTAATTAAGGTGAGTAGATGTTCTCCACTACGGTTGATAATGCTCACGTTTTCTTGGTGTTCTTCTGGCAGGGTTGGGGAGCGAATCATCAGTTGGGAAAAACCGAGAATGGCATTGAGGGGCGTTCTCAGTTCGTGACTCATGCTGGCAATAAAGTTGCTTTTTGCAGCGCTGGCAGTATCGGCTTTTTCTTTGGCAAGTTGGAGTTCGGCAGTGCGCTCTTCAACTCTCAATTCTAATTGTTGCGCTTGCTCTCTGAGTTGGGACTCTGATTTTCGTAGGGCAGTTTCAGCTTGTTTTTGTTCAGTAATATCTCGCAGAATAATGACATTTTCTTCAAAAAAGTTGTGGGTTAATTCTGAGGTGGACATTTCTAGGACGATCGCCCGTTCCCCTAAGATTAATTGCTGTTCGCTCAATCGCGGCCAGCGTTCTACAGTATCCGGCAAATTTCTTAGATAGTCTTTGAGGGGGCGGCCGATCAGGTCGCGTCTATCGGTTTCAAACAATGCGGTCATGGCTGGGTTAACTTGGCGAATGACTCCCAGGCGGTCGATCGCTCCGATGGCATCTTGGGCAATGGTAAATAAAAGTTCTGCTTGTTCTCTGGCTTCGGCAATTCTAGCAACTTGAGGTAAGCTTGTCCAACAGGCGATCGCTACTCCTACAAATCCCACTGTTAAGATAACAATCACCAGCACGCTATTTCGGATCTCTGGGGGCAGCCAGTGGAATCGAGAACTCATCAACCAACCGAGTGCTGCTGCCCCGCAAACGAGAAAGATCAATACCGAGACTTGAAGCCCAACAAAATCATTAAAATCTCCGGCTGGCCTCATTTGATAGCGCTTGTTCCACCAAGTGGGCTGAAAAATGGGCAGTTTTAAGGACAATCGATCGATCGCGCGATCGCCTAAAATCAGTACGATTGGGATGGCTAAACCCACACAAAAATCAGTCACGCTCCAAGCTAAACCGCCAACCACCAGCACCAGGGTTTCGACGATCAGAAAACCGAGAGACCACCACGGCCAAAGCACTTCGGGCTTTTCACGATTGAGCCATAGTCCCAGATGAAGCACCATCATGGAAACGAGATAGCCAATTCCGGTGATGGAGATAATCCGCAAAACATTTCCCCAAATTAAGCAAGCGATGCTAATGATTAATGTGGCAGTGAGGGCAGGCCCTAAAACGCCTCGACGGGAAACCACGCCAAATACTGGGGAAATATAGTCATCAAGAGCAAGTTGGTAGAGAACTCTAGCACTTAGGGCGACTGTGGTGGCACAACTGAGCAAAGAGGCAAAGGCAATAAGCAATACAATTAATACGGTGGCCGAGTCTCCCCAAAAGGACTGAGCGCTTTGGATCAGGTTGAGCAGAGTATCGTCTCCGAATGTGAGATCTCTATCCAATCTCATAACCACCCAAGAGCCGCCAATATAGACAATGGGCAATAGTCCAGCGGTCAGTTTCAGATAGTGGAGTGCTGAACTGGGTTGGCGACTATCAGCAATAAAGGCCGTTGCACCTTCACTACCATAAACAGCATAGACGGCGACTAAATACCATTTTGCCCATTCTACTGGCGCGAAAGGAGACCAGCGATCGGGGAAAAAGCCTGGACTGTCCGGAGACAGAACTAACCACCCCAATCCCTGAATCGCAAAAACTAGGAGGAAGCCGATCGCCGGCAGCATAAAGATCAGGTGTAGAATGGCTAGGGCGCGGTTGCCACTGAACGCTAAGATAAAGGCAATTAAGGTAAAGCCAATATTGAGAGCTGTATTGGGGATCTCAATGCTATAGGGCGTTAGGAGCGCTGCAATTAAATCCGTCAAAACAATAGCATTGATGGGAATCAGAGCTGCCCAACTGATGAAGTAACCACTGGCTGCATATAAACCCAAACCTGGATAAGACTTTAGCAAGCGGGTTGCGTAGTTGCATGTGCCGCCTGACATCTCCGGCCAATAACTGCCCAACCGAGCTAATTGGAGATTGAGTAAGATCGCCACAATAACAGCAGGTAACCAAACCCATAGCGCTTGAGGGCCTAAAGCATAATCCATTCCAATCACCGTTCCCGGCCAGACTAATAATCCCGTGAGGCTAAATCCAAAATCTTCCAAGCGACTAAAACTACGAGTTAGCCGCATGGTTAGTTTCTGATGTTGAGGTTGTGCGACTAAGCGGGACATAGGCTAGGGTAGCAATTATTTTAGTTTCCCAGAAGTAAATAAATACTTGAATATGGATCGGGTCAATCTGCTGACTATGGATGGGTTCACCAGCTAGCAGCCAGTAGAATAGCGAATAGGGCACGCTGGACAATGGGCAAAAGATTGTATGGCTTAGGGTCTAAGGCTTGAAGCCAGACTCTATAGAAGCCAGAAATGTTATAAACTTTTCTCCCATAGTTGCTCTAACTCTTTTTACACCCTAACATCTAGCTCAGTCAAGATATAGCGCTTTCCGTTGGGAATAGGTCATGGAGATGAGAGCGAAGGGCGTTTCATGGCCATCGGCGATCGCCTTGAGAATAATTGTGTTAGCTTAATCTGGAGTTCCCATTCACTCTTCGACATACCCAGTCGTCAAAAAACTCTATTTTTTATTCAATAATTTAACAGGACTAAAGACTTGAACTCCCCTAATAAGATCTCGATTCGCAAACGCACTGTCACGATCTGTATCGCCGTTACAGTTTGGACAATCTGGTTAAGCTTACTCGGTATCGAGCGAGCTATTTCTTATGTTATGGAGTATTGGGAAATTGCTTTAACGATGATCTTTGGATCGGCAGTTGCAGGAGGAACAAGTTTGGGCGGATCTGCGGTTGTTTTTCCTGTATTTACAAAGATTCTCAACATTACCCCCTCAGATGCAAAAATATTTTCCTTAGCCATTCAAAGCATCGGTATTACAGCCGCAAGTATAGGCATTATTTTGACTGGAATTCGAGTGGATTGGAAGGTTATTTTTTGGGGTAGTATTGGTGGTATAATTGGTATGGTTTTTGGTGCGAGTTTATTAGCACCTGTTTTGCCCCCAGATGTAATAAAAATATCATTCACAGTGATATTGGCCAGTTTTGGAATTACCTTATTAGCCTTAAACCGATTACCGAGAGAAGTCCATCTAGGGATGCCAATCTGGACAGCAAATGAGCGAATCATCTGGCTACTTGCTGGAACCATAGGAGGAATGATTAGTAGTCTAGTCGGTAGTGGTATTAATGTATTTTGTTTTTCTGTAATGGTTATTCTCTTTCGATTTTGCGAAAGAGTTGCTACATCCACTTCTGTGATTTTGATGGCCATAAATGCTGTTTTTGGATTTGCATTTCATGCCTTAGTATTGAATAGCTTTATAGAGCCTATTCGCAGTTATTGGTTGGCGGCAGTTCCTGTAGTTGTGGTAGGCGCTCCCCTGGGGGCAATATTATCTTCTCTCTTAAATCGGCAAACCCTTGCTAATATAGTAATTGGCTTGATTGCTATAGAAATCATTAGTTCTTTATTGCTGGTGGAGATGAGTTCACTCGCTATCTATTCTAGCTTAATTGCTATGATGTTTTTTTCAGGTCTGAATTACTGGATGTACCGGACTAATATCTATAGTAAGGAATCAGTTAATTAGGACAGTTGGGTTCTGTTTTGAGGCAATAGGCAATAATCGTAAAATAGAAAAGATATTCGAGATTCAATCTATGACTACTGAATTAACAAAAGGCGCACGGTTTAATCTGTCTCAAACTTATCCTCATGTGCAACAACTTCAGATTGAGGTGGGTTGGAGCGCCACAAAAGCAGGATATGATATTGATGGCTCGGTATTTATGTTAGGGGCGAATGGACTGATTCCCGCCGAAGAATATTTTGTATTTTATAATAATGCCCGATCGCCCGATCGCGCTTTGCAACGACTAGAAGATTCTCGAGAAGGTCGGCAAAGCTTTATGCTTGATTTGAGTCAAATCAGCCCGGTGATTACTGAACTGGTGTTTGTGGTCACTATTCATGAAGGAGTGGAGAAAAAGCAAAGTTTTGGTCACATTGACCAAGCATTTATGGCGATCTCCAATCCCCAAACCCAGGAAGAATTAGCCCGTTATGCTTTAACTGAGGCATTTACTTCAGAAACAGCCCTAGAATTTGGTCGCATTTATCAGAAAGGAGGGCAATGGCGTTTTCATTCCCTTGGTCAAGGGTATGATTCTGGATTACAAGGCTTTTTAGACCAATATCATCAAGAAGGAGCTACCCCACCCGCTCCTCCTCCTCCTGCTCCCGAATCCACCCGCAGAGCAAAAGCGGTTGAATTAGAGAAGAAATTGGAAAAGGAAGCGCCTCTCTTATTCGATTTAGTCAAAAAAGCTGATATTTCTTTGCAAAAGGCAAATTTAACCAACCATCAAGCACAAGTTGCTCTTTGTTTAGATGTTTCTGGTTCTATGTACTCACTCTATCACTCCGGTAAAATTCAACGGTTAGCGGAAAAAATATTAGCCCTCGGTTGTCGGTTTGATGATGATGGAGCGATTAAGATTTTCTTGTTTGCCGGAAATTCCCAGGATATGGGCGAGATGACGGTAGAGAACTTCCATAATTTTATCGGTCAAGCTCAAAATCAATATCGAGGTTCAGGAGGAACTAACTATTCTCCAGCATTGCAAGCCATTAGGAATACTTATTTTCCTGATGCCAGAGGTGGAAATCGGCGATCGCCATTGAAGGCTAATGTCCCTGTTTACGTGATGTTTGTCACCGATGGACAACCGTTCGATCGCGACCCGTCCGAACAACAGTTACAATGGTCATCCTATGAGCCGATTTTCTGGCAATTTATGGCGATTGGGAAATCGAGTAAAGATGTCAAATCCAAGCGTGGGGGCATTTTAGGCTTTTTGAGCGGCGGCAGTCAATTTGAGTTTTTAGAAAATTTGGATGATTTGGAGGGACGATATATCGATAATGCCGATTTCTTCAGTGTAGAAGACCCGGAGGCGATCGCCGACCAAGACTTGTACGATCTACTGATGACAGAATATCCCAACTGGCTCAAAACTGCCGGCGATCGCGGTTTACTACCCTAGTGATACCCATGAAATCTGCTTCTAGCGGCGATCGGCCTCAGCGCCATATCCTGTTTTACAAACCCTACAACGTTCTCTGTCAATTCACGGATGATAATCCCCATACCCAAGGCAAATCAGCCAGAGAAACACTAAAAGATTATATACCTGTTCCTGGGGTTTATCCCGTGGGTAGATTAGACCGGGATAGTGAAGGGTTGCTGCTCTTAACTAATGATGGCATTCTACAGCATCGTCTTTCTGACCCGCGCTATGGCCATCCGCGCACCTACTGGGTACAAGTAGAACGCATTCCTGACGACCAAGACTTAAATCCCCTGCGTCAAGGCATCAAGCTCAAAGACGGTAAAACTCGGCCTGCCCAAGTACAAATTATCCCTGAACCGAATCTTCCAGAACGCAATCCACCGATTCGCTACCGGAAAACCGTCCCCACAGCTTGGTTAGAAATCACACTCACTGAAGGGCGCAACCGTCAGGTACGGCGGATGACAGCAGCGGTAGGATATCCGACATTAAGATTAGTGCGGGTTTCCTTAGCAGGGTTAGGAGTAGGAGCTTTAAACCCTGGCCAATGGCGCGATTTGACCTCGGAAGAAGTAAACAATATAGCAAGGAACTCGTTAAGTTAGGACAGCTAAATTGTGGTTTTAGGGAACAAGTAATAGAAAATGTCTTCATTCTCCCCTCTCTTGCTATACAAAATCAGTGGGCAGAAAGCACAAACAACCAGACATGATAATTTGTTGATTTAGGAGTGACGAAATTAATGGCGGCTCGTAAAGCGAAAGAAAAAATTGTTGTTGAAATTAAAGGATTTACGAACCCTTCGGCGATCGCTGATTTAAGAATAAATTTTGGGGCAATATAGCGCTTTGCGCTAGGGAATAGGGAATAGGCTTTTGGTACATAGCTTTGAGGAATCAACACTGTCCCTCATAACAGCGCTTTGCGCTGTATTTGATTGATACTGAAGCGTTGGAAACACTGCTCTTAGGAAAGCAGAGCGTTGTAGTTTAATCTACCACTCGTAGACGACCTTGGCGTAATCCTTCAAATACCCGATCGATTTGGCGTTGATCGGCAAAACTTAGGGCATCTTTGGATAACAATAATCTCATAAAACTTTCTTGATCGGCGCGAGAAATTTGGCGAGTTTCAAAAATTCGCTCTATAATTTGCTCAAGATTTAGTGTTGATGGACTGGCTAAACTCGTTTTCATCTCAATTCTATCGATAAATAGGAAACTTAAGAGGATTAGATCGCACCGTCAGATTGAAGAACAGGCGACATGCTCCTGGAGATGCTAAAGGAACCTTTTAGTTAAATTATACTGGATTTTAGAAAATAGTGCAGGGAGGTCAAGGGATGAAACGACGAACTTTTTTCCTGAGTAAGTAGCGCGATCGCCTCTTTAGGCGCAACTCTAAGTGCCCTAAGTCGCTCTTCTTCCCGCTCTCGAGTGGTTTTGGCTAATTCAGGAACTCCTTTACCGGAGCGAATTTTGGGCAAAACGGGGGAGAGCTTACCGGTTTTTGGCTTAGGGGGAGCAGGAAAAACGCCCCTATCCTGGAATGGAGCAGAATCAGAAGCGATCGCAATTATTGAACGGGCACTAGAATTAGGAATTCGTTATTTTGATACAGCCCCCAGTTATGGCCCTAGTGAAAATTATTTAGGAAAAGTTTTACCATCCTATCGATCCCAAGTATTCTTAACCACGAAAACGGCTGCTCGCGATCGCGATGGCGCTTGGCGAGAGTTAGAACAATCTTTGAAGCGTTTGCAAACCGACTATTTGGATGCTTGGCAATTTCACCATGTCTCTTTTGGAGAAGAATTAGATCGCATATTTGCCCAAGATGGGGCGATCGCCGCTTTAGAAGAAGCCAAAGCTCAAAAAATTGTCCGGTTTAGCGGCATTACCGGACACCATGAACCCGCTATTCTTGCAGAAGGATTAAACCGTTATCCCTTTGATACCACCCTAGTTTCGATCAACGCAGCCGATAAACATCATCCCCGTCCCTTTATCCCCACAATTTTACCCGTTGCCCAACAAAAAAACGTTGGCGTTATAGCAATGAAAATTCCTGCCTATGGCAAACTTTTAGAACCCGGAAGATTAGCCGGTATGGATCAAGCCCTAGGCTATGTTTTATCCCAACCTGGAATTCATTCTTGTATTGTTGCCGCTGAACATGTCACTCAACTTGAAGAAAATGTTAAAGTTGCCCAAGCCTTTCAATCCCTATCCTTAGAAAAACTCGAAGCCATTGAAAAACTTCCCGCGGAAAATTGGCAAGAAACCACATTTTTCCGCCGTTGGACTTAATGAAATTTAATGATTAATTTATTGACTTCTATAAAAACTTGAGGGCGTGTATATTCAGATCCTACAAGATTTGGTCATTGATATTAAATTGGGTATTCCTCCTAGTATTTCTTGTAAATTCAAAAAATCGAGTCACAACAACGATACAAAAGAGAAGTAATACCAATAGGGGCGAAAAGTTTTTGTTTTTCGCCCCTATTGTCTTTTGTCTGACTTCTGCGAGAAGCCTACCGAAGGTTTCACCCAACTTTGTGTTCCATCTGCCCAACATTCGTGTTTCCAGATGGGAGCATCTTCTTTGAGCGCATCAATGGCATACTGACAAGCAGCAAAAGCTTCTGCTCGGTGAGGACTACCCACCGCAATAATCACACTCACTTCACCAATTTCCAAATATCCTAATCGATGGTGAATCACCACTCGATTTACGCTAGGATAGGCTTGATGAATACGTTGGGAAATCTGCTTAAAGATTTCTAGAGCCATCGGTTCATAGGCTTGATAATCTAGAGCCATCACCGGTTTACCTTCGGTTTGATTGCGAACCATACCGCTCATCAGGGAGATCGCCCCATTGCCGGGATCTTCTGCTAAATGATACACTTCCTCTAACGAGAGGCGATCGCGAGTAATCTTAAACTGTTCTAACATAACACCATAGCCATCATTCACTAAACCTATCTAAACATGAACTCCCCGCCCCTCCTCCAAGGTCACCTGAAAACCGTCCATCATATTGCCCTCAACGTCAAAAACATGGATGCTTCCCGGAATTTTTACGGTCAAATCCTAGGCTTAGAAGAACTCACTGGCGAACAAGTCCCCGAAACTCTCATTAAGCTCGTCGCTACTGGAAAAGTCGCCAACTTTCGTACTCCTGATGGCATCATTATAGACCTATTTTGGGAACCCGAATTATCTCCTCCAGACCCCAATCCCAAAACCCAATTTACTCGCGCCAACCATCTCGCCTTTGACATCGCCCCAGAAGACTTCGATCGTGCCATTTCTGTCCTCCAGCATCATCAAGTAGCGATCGATCGCGGCCCCGTCAGTCGCCCCACAGGACGTGGCATTTACTTCTACGATCCCGATGGTTTCCTCGTCGAAATTCGCTGCGATCCTCATTAATTATTTTATCAGACTTTACCCTTAAAAATGGCAAGCACTTCCACCTTATCTTTACCCAAAATGGGATGCGGAACCTGGGCATGGGGCAATCGATTACTCTGGCAATATGACCCTACCATGGATCGAGACTTACAAAAAGTCTTTAATCTCTGTGTGAGTAATGGCATTACCCTATTCGACACTGGAGATTCTTACGGAACCGGTAAATTCAATGGCCAAAGTGAAAAGCTCCTCGGACAATTTGCCCAAGGGTGTATTGCTGCCAATATTGATAGTCTTTGTATCGCCACCAAACTCGCCCCTTATCCTTGGCGCTTAACCCGAAATGCCATGGTGCAAGCCGGAGAATCATCTGCTCAACGCTTGCAACGACCCATTGATTTAGTGCAAATGCATTGGTCTACTGCTAATTATGCCCCTTGGCAAGAATGGGCCCTCTTAGATGGGTTAGCTGATTTATATGAACAGGGAAAAGCAAAAGCAGTGGGTTTATCCAATTATGGGCCCAAACGATTACAGAAAGTAGTCAAACATTTGCACAACAGAGGGATTTCTGTTCTCACCCTACAGGTACAATATTCTCTCTTATCCACCGCTCCAGTGACCCAACTCAATCTGAAAGCAGTCTGTGATGATTTGGGCATTCAACTAATTGCCTATAGTCCCTTAGCGTTAGGACTGTTAACCGGGAAATATACGGAATCTGGCCCCCTACCCCAAGGACTGCGTAAGGGGTTATTTCAGGAGTTATTGCCCCAAGTAAAGCCGGTTTTAGAATGCCTACACGCGATCGCCAAATTTCACCACAAAACGTCCTCACAAGTCGCATTAAATTGGTGTATGGCTAAAGGTACAATGCCCATCCCTGGTGCAAAGAATCCCCGTCAAGCCCAAGAAAATATCGGCGCATTAGGTTGGTCTTTAACCCCTGGGGAAGTCGATGAATTAGATCGAGCGGCTGCGGGATTGAAAAAGGGAATGGTCAAAAATATTTTCCAGACAGGCTAACGGAATAGGGAATAGGGAATAGGGAATAGGGAATAGGGAATAGGGAATGATCTATCTTCGTGTCTCCATGTCCCCATGTCCTCATATCCTCCCCATTCTCCTACTCAGCTATCGTCCAGCAACGCGAGATTGGGACATAGCCAATAAAATCATGCTAGGGTCAACCCATTGACCGGCATATTTCAAACCCCAATGCAAGTGGGGACCACTGGTACGTCCGGTCATACCCACTCTAGCAATGCGATCGCCAGAATTCACCATCTGACCTTCCCAAAGAATAATGCCACCGCCCTGATCCATCAAATAGGGGCGACCTTGATGGGTTCCCACCCGTCCCTTGACATGGCAATAAATATGCTCCCAATATCCGGACTCAATCACAATTCCTGTGCCGCAACGATTATCTTCCCACACTTCCACTACCCTTCCAGTCCACCAACTGCGAATATAACTGCCATAGGGAGCGGCTAAATCTAAACCATAATGATAGCCTCCACCACGGGGCCCAAACCGGGACGTATACTCCACAAAATTTTCCACAGGAAATGAAGCACTATTCCAACCCCTCATGGCCGCCATTGGCACCGATTCTACCACCTGGCCTCGATCGATCTCGATACTTTCAGTCGGTAATCCCGTTGCATTCAACCCCAATGTCAGGCTTAAGCCCAAAAACGCTTTCCAGAACCCTAATCTACGTTTGCGTGCTACCATGATTCCTCTGTGCGATCGCTCTAGATAATGTACTAAAAAATCTATGTTTAGACCATTCTCATTGCTGTTGCCATCATCCGGATACCCCAGACTATCACTTCAGCTCATCTGCATTTGATAAAAAAATCTAAAATCCCGATGGCCATAACTCATTCAATGCGATACCTTAAAGGATTATTGTACGCAGATTAAGTCATCATCAAGATCATCAATGGAACCTGATTTATTGCCCACAGAGATTATTGTCACCCATCCCCGTGAGAACCTAGGCAAAATTCAACTCGACTGGACTCCCCAACCGGGAAACTATCTTAATGTTGAAGGCAAAACCTATGCTGTTCTAGAGCGTCGTCATCGCTATACCCTAAAATCGGGACAATACCGCTTACACAAAATTGCCCTCTATGTTCAACCTTCCTCCCCTCCCAGAGAACAAAGCTTAGTCGATGGACGGTGGATTATTGGCGATAGTAGTTGTCGCTTTAATGCCTTATCTGAATTAATTCGTTGTGCAGTCTATCCAGAAGGCCCCTGTTCTAGTTGTAGATTCTATGAACAGAGAACTTGATCTATATTAATCTTCATGGTCTAGTCATCGGGATAATGATATTTATGCCAATGACGAGCAATATCTACCCGACGACACATCCAAACCTGCTCGTGCTGTTGCACATAATCTAAAAAGCGAGCCAAAGCTGCCGCTCGTCCAGGTCTTCCTGCTAATCGGCAATGTAGACCAATACTGAGCATTTTGGGACTCTCTTCACCTTCTGCGTACAATAGGTCAAAGGCATCTCGCAGATAAGTAAAAAACTGATTTCCACTATTAAAGCCTTGGTAAGTGGCAAACCGCATATCATTAGTATCTAGAGTATAGGGAATGACCAAGTGGGGCGGGCCATACTCCACAATCCAGTAGGGCAAATCATCAGCATAACTATCTGCATCATACAAAAAACCTCCAGCTTCTATCACCAGTCTACGGGTATGGGGACTCACTCGACCGGTATACCATCCCAAGGGACGAGATCCGGTTATTTGAGTATGGATTTCTATGGCTCTTTCAATATGTTCCCGTTCAGTTTCTTCGCCAATATGTTGATAGTCAATCCAGCGGTAACCATGGGAGGCAATTTCCCAGTCTGCTTGTTTCATGGCAGCTACAGCTTCTGGATTGCGCTCTAAGGCCATGGCTACCCCATAGATGGTGACGGGGATTTGGCGTTTCGTAAACAGGCGATGGAGTCGCCAGAATCCAGCTCTACTTCCATATTCATAGATGGATTCCATGTTCATATTACGAACTCCATCTAAAGGTAATGCACCTATAATTTCTGAAAGAAAAGCTTCAGAATGAGAATCACCATGAAGAATACAGTTTTCTCCACCTTCTTCGTAGTTAATGACAAATTGAACCGCAATTCTGGCTCGATTTGGCCATTGAGGGTCGGCAGGATATTGGCCATAACCGATAAATTCACGAGGAGATTGAGGGAGCATAACAACCGTCCAAATGTTTTATTTTATTTCTACATCTTGCCAAGATTAACTTTGAAGTTCTTCCAGCTCTAAGGTTAACGAAGGCATTAACCGTTGTAAATTTTTCAAAGATTTTCCTTGCCAAGGAATTCCTTTTGATCCTTTGACGACCATTGCCATATCTTTCTTCTGACGAATTTTAATTACGAATTTTGAGAGCATACTAATTCCCGAACTATTCAGAAATTCTAATTTTCGTAAATTCAACGTAATCACAGGAGGCTTTTGTTCAGCAATCTCTTCTAAAATTTGCACAATCGGGGCATATTCATCCATGCCACTCAACCGTAGAGAGCCTTGAAAACTAATGGTTTTTGTTTCATCATCATAGTAGACGTTATAGTCCTCTGTTTTTATTTCGATAGTCATTCATTCATTCTCCTTAGTGTCTATCATTATTTTTGATTCTCTTTAACTACACTTAAACAGGATTAAGTGTTAATCAATTTATATGGGGAGTTGTACCATAGTAGTTACTTTAATTACACCAGGATAATCGGGAACCGTTTCAAAGTTCCATCCCAACTTGGCAACGTAGTCATTAAGCATGGTCAAAAGTCCCAATCCTGAATTAGAGCTGCTCTCTTCTTGGGCACTACTTTCGAGTTGTTCCAGGTATAGAGTTTGAGGATCGCCTTGCTCTATTTTTTTCAAGAACGTTTGGAATTTATTCACCTTTTGACGGGGGATACTGTTCGAGGTGGTAAAGATAATTTTATCTTCTCGCACTTGGAGACGAATACTAATCGGAAATTCTGAAGTTTCGTCGTTAAATTTCATAGCATTTTCTAATAATTCATTGGCAATGTAGCTAACCGCACTCTTGACTTCTGCTTGCTGTTGTTCTGAAATATCATCTTTGGCAGGGAAAAAGGTAGTCAGATAGTCAGCGAGGAAGTCTGCTGATAAGCCATTGTTGCGCCAACGCTGTTTTAAGGGAACAGAGCTGGGGGAAAATCCAATAATTAAGTATTCTGGACTCTCCGGTAAGTCGTCGATATAGTCACCAAAAGTTTCTGCCATTTTTGAATTCACCTTTGACCATTTTTCTTGCTCTATGGATTTAAATATATTGTATAGAGAGTTTCTTTTTTCTCCTTAGATTTGGATAAATGAGACGGGACTTGTTCATTGTACTATGGATATTTGCTTTGAGATCAAGGAAGTTAAGGGTAAAGGATACCCGATCGCGGCCTTGGTTTTTTGCTTGGTACAAGGCCACATCGGCTGCTTTGATTAATTCTCTAGGGGTAGATCCATGCACAGGATAGCAAGCAATATCTAGAGAAGAGGACTTTATCCCCTGCATCATGACCAAATGTATTATTAAATACTTTAAATGATCGATGTCAATCATCACTACCCCTAAACAAAGGAATTAAGAACCCGTAGATTAAGAAAAACCCTAGAAGCCTTAAGGGCACTTCTATTAATTGACTATACCGTGAATCCATGAGATGATCGAGAAAGAAAAAGAAAGGGAAAAAACATGGGTCAAATGAGTTTTTGGGACGGAGAGAACCGTCAGAAAAAGCTAAATAATAAAAAACCGCTGCTCTCTCAACTGAATGAATTAGTACCTTGGGAGGAGTTTCGTCCAATCCTCGAACAAATTCATGACCGTGAACGTTCAAGCAATGCCGGTCGTAAACCCCTAGACGTTATCTTAATATTCAAGTTAGTTATCCTACAAAAATTGTTCAATTTAAGTGACGATCAATTGGAGAACCAAGTCAAGGATAGACTCTCATTTATGAAGTTTCAAAATCTGGGCATAGAAGATCCAGTGCCCGATGCTAAAACGGTAGGGTTGTTTAAGGAAAAACTGACGAAAAAGAAATTAGTAGAAGAATGGTTTGAGCAATTAGAAGAGTATCTAAAAAGTCAAGGGTATAAAGCTGAAGAAGGGCAAATAGGAGATGCGACTCTAATTCTTGTGCCGAGGCAAAGAAATAGCAGAAAAGAGAATAAAGAAATCCGAGAAGGAGAAATTCCTGAAGAATGGAAAGAAACGCCGAACCGATTGTGTCAGAAGGATTTGGACGCTCGGTGGTTGAAGAAAAATGGTGAAAATCACTACGGCTATAAAAATCATATAAGTATCGATAAAAAATATGGAATTATTCGCCAATATGAAGTGATAGATGCATCAGTTTATGACTCAAAAGTATTAGGGAAACTGATAGATATAGAAAATGCAGATCCAGAGATATGGGCAGATAGCGCCTATCGATGAATTGTCTACTTCTTAGATAAAATTTCATCTTTTGGGGAAAAAGCGGTCTTTTTTTATCTCATTAATTGCTCGCAAGAGCAATTAATAGAGGTGCCCCTCAGTACAGGACAAAAGTGG
>DDLS01000070.1 GCA_002340255.1 Cyanobacteria bacterium UBA2566 | reverse complement strand
CGTTTTTTGTCCTGTACTTAGAACGAACTTACCTATTTTAGAGATCGCAGAGATTTGGAATTTTTTAGGACTCGGTTCTGTGGCTAGAATGAGGCGATCGCCAATTTGTAACTCTCGCTCTTGCAATACCCCAGAAACTAAATCGGTTTTGCCATGGTGAGGCAGATAGTAAATCAGCATTCGATGGGGATTTTCCCATAAAGCCGTCAGACTCATGCCTAGCCAAGGATGATTAGTATCAATATATTCCTCATAAATTGGCCAAGTTTGATTGTAGAGTTTCAGTTGGCCAATGGCATGATTGCCAAAGGCAGCAAACATGAATACCGGTGCAGCGAGGGAAGAGACGCTCATGGTGGTGTGCTGGGGTAGCGTTCGATCTAAGCGATCGCCTAAGTTAGTATTAAACAAGCGATTAATCACCTGAATCTGGGGATTCAAGATCCGCGCTTGCACTAAAATGGCAAATTCTCAGCATCATCATTACTGGCAATCACCAAGGTATGGGCTTCGACTATTCCAGATTTCATCAGAGTAGAGGCTGAACGCAAGTCCCCCACCACGATATTGGCCTGTTCGCCAGCACGCGGTTCAGTAGAGATGCCAATCACCGTAGCTCCTTGTTGTCTGAGAAGGGAATAAATAGTATAACCAGTGCGTCCAAGACCACAAACGATAATTCGAGGTTTCATAGAAAGGAAGGGTATCACCGTCTTGAGCTGAATGAGTCGGGTTGAGATCAGTCTAACTTTCCATTTTTGATCAGTAGGGGAACCCAGATTGTAACTCAATACACTATCAGACTAGGCAATAGGGAGTAAGCAGTAAACCTAGGCGAACTTTTGCCGATTCCCCAGTATGATAGAGAGGTCAATGGATTGTGAATAATATTGTCATGCTCTCCCATACTGCCGTCTATCCTGTCCGTTGGGATCGGGAAAATCAATGCGTGATTCTAATCGATCAAACTCGTTTACCTGGAGAATATACGACAGTCTCGATTAATGATTCTACCCAGATGGCGCGGGCGATTAAAACGATGATTGTTCGGGGAGCGCCTGCTATCGGCGTTTCGGCCGCTTATGGCATGGCATTAGGAGCCAAAGAAATTGAAACCAGAGATTCTACGGAGTTTCTGAAGCAACTTGAAGAGATCGCCGAAATGCTACGACAAACTCGCCCTACGGCAGTCAATTTGTTTTGGGCAATTGAACGGATGTTAGAGACAGCAAGAAGTACATCCAGTTCTGTGGGAGAGATTCAGGCTAAATTATTAGAAACGGCTCAAGAGATCCAAGCCGACGATCTACAGACTTGTCAGGAAATAGGCAAACATGGGGTTAGCGTATTACCAGAAACTCCAGAGCGGTTAAATCTCCTCACTCACTGCAACGCGGGCGCTTTGGCGACAGCCGGATATGGAACAGCATTGGGTGTCGTCAGGAGTGCCTGGGAAAATGGGCGTTTAAATCGGGTGTATGCCGATGAAACCCGTCCCCGGTTACAAGGGGCAAAACTGACTGCTTGGGAATGCGTGCAAGAAGGCATCCCGGTTACGGTAATTACGGATAATATGGCGGCCCATTGTATGCAACAAGGCATGATTCACGCGGTAGTCGTGGGGGCAGATCGCATTAGCGCCAATGGCGATACCGCGAATAAAATTGGAACCTATAGTGTGGCTTTGGCGGCTAAAGCCCATAATATCCCCTTTTATGTGGCGGCTCCCCTGTCTACGGTGGATTTTAAGTTAGCCGATGGGGGAGAAATTCCGATTGAGGAACGCGATAGTCAAGAAGTGGCTCAAGTGGGCGAAACACGCATTACCCCTGAAGGGGTAGAGTATTATAACCCGGCTTTTGATGTCACCCCGGCGGAGTTGATCGCGGCTATTATTACGGAAAAAGGTGCGGTTGCTCCCCAGGAGTTATATCAACTAGAAACTCAAACTTAAAAAAAAGATTTAATAGTATATCAAATCCGAATAATCCATTACAATCAATACAATTACTTACGGCAATCCTTCCATAGCATCTCCTTAATGCTGTGGCAGAATTTGGCATCCTAATCTTAATATCAGCAATGAAAATGAAACTCACTAAAAGTTTAACTTTGGCGATCGCTGCTGTTTTCCTGGTATTATTGTTGAGCGGCCACAATCGTGTATTGTCCCAAGAACACACCGGCTGTTTTATGGTCAATAACCAAGGAGAGGTTACCAATTTATCGACGATGTGCTCAGGAAGCGAGCAAATTTTAGGTACGGGAGATGTACAAGTAACTTTAAAATGGGCCACAACTGACGATTTGGATTTATCAGTTATCGACCCTAGTGGCGACGAAGTATTATATAGCAATACCCGCGTAGCATCCGGAGGCGAATTAGATGTTGACTCTAATGCAAACTGTGAGGAAACAACTGTAAATCCTGTGGAAAATGTGTTTTGGCCCACAGGGGGAGCACCTGCGGGAGATTATGTCGCTAAAGTTACGTTTTTTTCTCGCTGTCAACAATCTGTCCAAGAGGTTCCATTTAACGTTAGTTTGCTAGTCAAAGGAAACAGAACGGAGAATACTGGTAAGGTAAATATGGAAGATGAGACCGTAACCTTTCCATTTTCCCTATAGCCAATCTAGGGTTGAGTCACCTCTTGGAAAACTATTTTTTCGCCTTGGCAAATGTCTCTGTCTATAGGGGATACAGCGATCGCGACCGCAAGAGAAAGAAAAGGGATCAATAGAAGTGCCCTTAATTTCTAATTGTTACAGTTTGAATGACCGAGAGGTAGGAGGTTAGAAACTCTTGTATTCCTCGATCGTGTAAAGCCTTTTGTATGTCTTGGAAGAGCCGATCGCGCTCTTGAGCCTCTAACATGAGATAGGGCGATAAAGTGCTTAACAAACCCAGATAGCTGTCAATGGTATATTGGCGATCGCACATCACGCGATCGCAGCGGAGATGATCGAACACCTGAGAACGACTTAATGTTTCTTCTAACTGAGCTAAACGCTGCTTATGATCGTCTAAGCGATCGAAATGACCGAGGGAGGGATCGTAATGCTCATAGACCCGATCTAGAATAGCGCACACTTTCGGTTCGGGTCTAGGTGGCGTATTCCAGAGTAAAATCAGTGACCCATTGGGTTGCAAACATTTGACGATCTGGCGATCGCGCACTTCTGGGGAAATCCAATGAAAAGAGCAGGCGGCAACCACTGCATCAAAGGTTTCTCCCTGCCGATCCCACTCTTCAAACGAGGAATTCACCAACCGCACATGAGCAAACGCCTCACTTTTTTTCCGAGCCAAGTCATACGCAGCAAAACCAGGCTCGAGGGCTACAATTGAATCCGTGATTTCTGCCAAATCAAACGTCAGAGTTCCGGGTCCACATCCAATTTCCAACACCCGTGACTGAGCAGATAAAACACCCCAGTCTAGGGCGCGATCGAGTAAACTTTTCGGATACCGAGGTCGAGTGCGATCGTAAACTTCAGCAACTGATGAATACCCATCCTTTCTTACTTCTAAACTTTGGGATGAAACCCACTCTAAATACTCTTTTAAATCAGCCATCGATCGCAAAAACGACAAACGCGATGTTTCGTTAGGGGCGAAATACCCTTCGCCCCTAGAAAAAGCTTTCAGCAATTAACCCTGATTAATTCTTCGGCAACAACTCACCCAAAGCACTGAACAGCCGTTCAATACTCTCCGGACGACTATTATGGCCCATTAAACCAATACGCCAAACCTTGCCCGCCAAATCACCCAAACCGCCACTAATCTCAATATTATAGTTATTCAGTAATTGGTGACGAATTTCGGCTTCTTGCACTCCATCCGGAACCCGAACCGTCGTCAGTGTCGGTAACCGCAACTCCTTGGGCACATGACAGACCAATCCCAAATCAGCCAACCCATCCCAGAGCATTTGGGCATTCTTCTGATGGCGTTCCCATCGGGACTCTAACCCTTCTTCTGCCACCAAACACAGAGCCTCATAGAGAGCATAATTCATATTAATTGGAGCGGTATGGTGATAGGTACGTTCCTTACCCCAATACTTGCTCACCAAGGAAACATCCAAATACCAATTGGCCACTTTGGTGTGCCGATTATGGATCTTATCCAACGCCCGTTGATTCATGGTCAGGGGAGATGCTCCAGGAGGGCAACTTAAACCTTTTTGGCTACAGCTATAGGCTAAATCAATTTTCCAATCGTCAATAAATAAGGGGAAACAACCCAAGCTAGTCACTGTATCTACAACCAGCAAACAGCCAAACTCACGGCACAAATCTCCAACACCTTCCAAGGGTTGACGAACACCTGTTGAAGTTTCTGCATGGACAATACCCAAAATTGCAGGACGGTGAGTAGCAAGAGCAGACCGCAATTCTTCGAGGGAAAATGCTTCTCCCCAAGGCTTGTCAATTTGCCGTACATCCGCTCCATACCGGCCAGCCATATCCACCATACGCCGACCAAAATAGCCCTTAACAGCGACCAAAACCACATCATTGGGTTCTATCGTATTGGCAAACGTGGTTTCCATGGCTGCGCTACCGGTTCCACTGACAGGAATTGTTAAGCTATTATCCGTCTGAAAGGTATAGCGCAATAACTCTTGGATCTCCCCCATCAACTTGAGGAAAGAAGGATCTAAGTGACCGACTTGGGGACGACTCATGGCCTCAATCACCCTTGGGTCAGCATTGGATGGCCCCGCACCCAATAGCAGACGGGGAGGCATCTCTAAACGAGGCGAAGAGAGTTTATGGGAATTATTAATTGCGAGGACAGCGGTCATGGAACTTGTGTGTACTAACTATACGTTGATTGAGCCTAAGAAATCCATCATACCGAACCGCTGTCTCTTATGATATTGCGTGTTGTTAAGTTGGGTTATCTCGCCTCCATGCTCTAAAATCAAGCCAATTTACCGCATTTAGTAGATATATCGATTAGACTCTTAAGTAAATCTAAAGGTTGGTCATTTTTGTCCCTCACTATGCAGGTCGCTCCCGAACAGCCCCTCAAACCCAATCCCCCTCTTCAACTGCTCTTATTTGTTGATAAGCGTCCCTATGCAGGAGAGCAAATTCGACAAATTCGTTGTCATATTCGCAATCTTGCTGAAGATCTAGATTTTGAGCTAATGGTGGTGGATGTGAGCGAGCAACCCCAACTGGCGGAAAACTTTAAGGTGGTGGCTACTCCGGCCTTAATTAAAATTCATCCCCAACCGAAGCAAACCTTAGCTGGGGGCAATTTGATTAATCTGATTGATAATTGGTGGCCGCGCTGGGTGCAGTCGGTTGAAGAATATTTAGAGCAGGAAGAATTGCTCGATTCAGATTCTTGCAAGCTGAGTTCCTCGATCGCCCATTCTGCTGAACTGATCCGCTTATCGGATGAAATTTTTCGTCTGCGTCAAGAGACGGTGGAGCTAAAGGAGCAATTACAGTTTAAAGACCGGATTATCGCTATGTTAGCCCACGATCTGCGCAATCCTTTAACGGCGGCTGCTTTAGCTGTTGAAACCTTGGAAATTGGCTATAGTGCAGACGATGGGCGCGCTTCCCGGTTTACCGCCACGTTAACGACTCAATTGCTTAAACATGCTCGTACGCAAATTAAAGCGATTGACCGGATGATTACGGATATTCTGCAAGTGGCCAAGGGAAGTAATACGCAAATCCAGGTTCACCCAGAGAAAATAGATCTGAAACCTTTGTTTATGAGAGTTTTAAAGAATTTTGATGAGCGATTGCAGTACAAGTCCCTGAATCTGGAAACGGATGTGCCTCAAGATTTACCTCTGGTCTATGCGGATTCGGAGCGGATTCACCAAGTGATGACTAATTTATTGGATAATGCAATTAAATATACACCTCCCAAAGGTTCAATCAAACTCTCTATTCTGCACCGCACGACTCAAAAGATTCAGGTGAGTCTTTGTGATACGGGACCGGGGATTCCGCCAGAAAAACAGGAAAAGATTTTTGAAGATCGGTTTCGCTTAGAGCGCGATCGCACTAAAGAAGGCTATGGTATCGGTCTGTCCCTCTGTCAGCGCATTATTCTCGCTCATTACGGGCAAATTTGGGTCGAATCTCTGGACAATCAGGGCAGTTGCTTCCACTTTACCCTACCGGTCTACCGTCCTTGAGCCTAGGCGCGAAAAAATTTGCTCTAGGGATTGACTTTTACCAAAATCTTGTGCTACCTTAGTTAAGGTTTGGTTGTATTACCATGGGTCGCTAACTCAACGGTAGAGTACTCGGCTTTTAACCGATTAGTTCCGGGTTCGAATCCCGGGCGACCCATAAATTCCTGAAGTAGGGGCGAAATTTCTTTCGCCCCTACAGTTTTTTAAAGAAAGCGCTATCAGTTATTGCGAATATCGAATCAACTATACTTTATAAATAGGCTCTAAAGGATTCAATTCAATCAATCCATGCAACACCCAAATCACCCAAAATGAACCCGTCAGACCATAGGTGAGAATACAAATTGATCCCAATGTGCCACTCAAGAGTAAGACAACCGGCACAAGTTTTAACGGAACATTAGAGCCGAAACAAACCCTAATCACCTTATAGAACAGATAAATAATTAAACTGACTAAGGCTAATAACCACCATTCTTGTTTTGAAATCCAGTCGGTGGGATGGGGAACTAATAAAACACGGAAAATGAATTCTTCTAGGGCTACTGGAATGATTAAAAGGGTCAATCCTTTCCAGAAGCTTGGTACAGAATTGCCCTGAGCGAGGAAAGATGACCAAACCTGATGCCAGGATTGCTGAAAAGACTCTCCATTGACCCATTGCCAAAAACTATAACTCCAGGCTAAAACTAGGGCGATCAATGCATATAAAGCTAACATTAAAATTAGGATGCTCCAATCTCGCCATTCTGGCCGTCCTAACGAGAGCAAAATCCGACCCGCAAGGGTGGAAATAATGGGAAATTGACCTAAAATTCCGGTAGGAGCAATGGGTTCTATGCTGCTATCCCATCCCCCCACTTGATTGGTGCGCAAAAACCAAAGTTGCCCTCCTTCGTCCAGAAAAACTTTGGCCATTTGGTCATAAGCAGAGCGTGGAAGTAAGGTTTGCCAACTTAACAGAGCATTTAATAAATCTTGATCCGTCACAAATCCATTACGAGCGTTTACACCAGATAAAAACTGGGCATTTTGTTTCCAATCTTCCCGAACAACCCCTTGAGGAGCAAGGGTTTTGGCTATATTTTCTCCTAATTCAACTAATTGAGATAAACGTTGGGTTTGGGGGTCATTGGGATGAGCGCGTAACCAAGTGACAATTTTGGGATTGTTGAGGATTTGTTGTTTAATTTGTTCGATGGTAATGTAGAGGGCTTGACTGGAATCTTGAACGCAGGAGGTTGCTGGAGTGACTTCTGCTACTCCGGTTCCATCCCCTGTGCGATACCGGGCCATCATGACTTGGAGTTGTATCCAAAATTCGCGGATGGGTGAGATGATTTCACCGTCAAAATTATAGTCCTGGGTTAAGGCATCAAGTTTAATGACTACATCGGAAACAGGGCGAGTTCCTAACCATCCGCGTTGCAGATTTCCCATGTAGTTTGTCCAAGTATGGGTTCCGGAAATAATGCCGTTTGGATTATGGGCGTAAACTTGCTGATAGAGAATGTCAAATTGTAGTTCTTGGGTGAAGGGGTCACGGACAACTTGGGCAATTCCGTAGGCAAAATGACCGGTTACGGTTCCGGCACTAATGGGTTCTCCGTTTTCGCCTCCAATTCCGCCAAAGAGATGCATAACGATCGCAGACTCTCCTTCGTTCCAGTATTGCACGGCTTGTTCTGGACGGGTAGCTGTCGGAGAGATGAGGAGACTTTGGGTTGTTCCTTTGCGTTCTTGAGTGTCTTTCCAATTGTAGTGTTGAATATAGTCGAGACCGTTTTGGCTGCCCAACAAGATACGATCGGGGTAGAGTTCAAAGAGCGATCGCGGCCTAATCCCTTGTACGATCAATTGTCCCTGTTCGTCTCTAGCTCCGTAAATATACCATCCTCGATCGCCCGCAGGGGACTTTTCGATGCCTTCAGGAGTGGATAACCAGCGGCCATTATTATCTAGAGGCTGTTGGGGAATGCGGACTGTTCCTTCTGGGCCGTTAAATTCTCCAGTTTCTGAATTGTAGTGTTTAACTTTATACCACTGTGTCCGACAAGGTTCATCATCTGCACAAGTTGAGGGAAGAGGTTCTAGAATTTTCACTAACCCGTAAAAGCGTCCCGTGACTTGAATCGGTTCTAGGGCTGTTTGTAAAATTGCCGAGTTGGGACTGTTGGGAATGAACTTAACTTCATTTAAACGGACAATTAGATCGTCTTGGGGACGCGCTCCAGCGAGGGACTGGAGGGGCCCAACTTGGGTGCGACCCTGGAGACGGGTGGGGATGACATTGCCTTGATTATAGTTTTCTAGGGCGCGATCGCTCAGGTTGACATCTGTGGTCACGATGTTGACATACTCAGCAATCCGGGGAGTATCCTGCCATTCTAAGCGCACGGTTTTCCCTTGCCAAGCTTTCGCCTCTAGTGGTGTATGATACAGCTCTATCCAAGCCCAATCCGCAATAGACGAATTGGGAATAACGGTGTTCAACTCTTCAGTAGAGGGTAAAATTAACCGTCCTAACCATTCTCCTGTGCTGCGATAGTAGGGAGCAGCAATGGGTTGCACCGTAGGATAGAACCCAACCTGATTAAATGGTGCTTCAAGACTGAGGGAATAACTGGAGCGTTGCGTCGTTTGAGAAGATGCAGTAAGAGCAACTAGAGCCACTGTGATGATACTCAAAAGTGCCCGACCCATCCATCGTCTTATGTGTGTTGTTTTGCGCTGACCCATTGGCGATCGCCTACCTTTCCACATCGTTGTCCCTTATCATAGGCAATATTGGAGTTCTCAGACCAGAGGATCTATGACTGAAGCATCAGCAACGGAAACAGGAACATTGGAAGAAAAACCAGAAGCGATCAAGCAACGCTTGAGAGCTGATTCCTAAAGGAAATCTTAAGTAGCTAATCGACGAATCATTAAACGAATCAAAGAACCATAAGAGCTGATTCCTAAAGGAAATCTTAAAAAGGCTGGAATCCTTATATATCAATGGTTTTAGCCTTGATTGGGAACAACTTAGTATTTTAGTGAACCTCTTGCTGTTAGGCACTTTCAACGACTTCGGGAATCAACTCTTATGCATTAAGATGCTGGCTTTTTGGATATTCTTGTTGAGTGTATTAATCACTTCCTCTTTACTGATTCGCACCAGTTGATAGACCCCTTGTTGATCTAAAACTTCATACTGTTGGGGTTCAAATTCCATGCTAGTGAAGTTTTTTAGTTCTCCTAAAATGAGCAAAGTTTCAGGAGTTTCTGGGTCTTGGATCAAGTTGCCGAGGGTAACAAGAGATTGTTGAGAATGATGGCCGTAGATGAAAGTGTTTTCGGTATAGAAGGTAAGGCTGGGTTTCCAAAAACCGATCATCACCAGGGGTTCGCTCGGTTGTTGGGTTTGGGTGACAGTTTGGGCGAGTTCGCGCAGGGGGAGTTGTCGCTGTTGATCCACGATCTCGGTCATGGGGGTAACGATAAAGATCATAAAGGCGGCAAAAGCGATCGCATTAACGGTCCATAACCCGCGCCACCATTTGCCCAGTAGTGCAATAAATAAGACGATCGCCAGAATCGTATAATGCCCTGTAAATTGCAGGAGAAAACCCAATTCCTGTAAGGTTGTCCCCAAGTTAGGCATGGCGGGGTCGTTACCTAGGGCAGGAGTAGCGAAAGGGGCAAAGGTTGCCAGGGCTAAACAGAGGATGATATTGGCAACACCGCTCCAGAAAAGTCCAGGGTTGAAGCGTTTCGAGTTGCCAGCTTCCGGTTCGCTCCAAACCAGAGCAACGAGAATACCGCAGGCTGGCATCAGGGGGAGGACGTAGCTGGGAAGTTTGGTGACGGCAATGGTGAAGAAGCCAAAAATGCAGATAAACCAGAAAAAGGCAAAGATGCGTAAATGCTGGCTGCGGGGTTGCCGCAACCAGGCGCGACGCTGCCAAAATCGGGTTTTGAAGAGGGCGATGGGAAGATAAACCGACCAGGGGAAAAAGCCGACGAAAATAGTGGGAATGTAGAAATACCAGGGCGCGGAGTGGTTATTAACGACGCTGGTAAAGCGCTCGATGTTGTGATAGCCAAAAAAGGAGTTGATGTAGTCCCAACCATTCGCCCAAGTGACGAGGATATACCAGGGGAGGGTGAGGGCAAAAAACAGAAGAACGCCCCCTTTCAAGTTCATTTCCCCTAAGACCAGCTTCAGGTTGCCCATGTAGGCTAAAAAGCAGACAATGATTAAGCCGGGCAGGACTATACCCACGGGGCCTTTCGTGAGGACAGCGAGGGCACAGAAGGCATAAAAGGCTTGATACCAGCGTTGTTTAGCTTGCCGTTCTGGAGTTGCGTAGGCAAAGAAGAAGGCCAAGAGGGCAGAACCAATGCCGGCACTCAGGAGCATGTCCGAGACTCCCATCCTTGCCCAGGCAATGGTTTGCACATTCATCACGATCGCCGTTCCACCAATGCAACCGGCGATCGCAAAGGGTTGGGTTTGTCCTGGGGAGCCTCCAAAGCGCCGCAGGGTGTAAAATCCAAACCAGCCCAGGAATATTGCAGCTAGAGCCGAAGGTAGGCGCACTGCCCAAGGGTTCACGCCAATCGCCTGATAACAGAGGGCGATCGCCCAATAGATCAGAGGCGGCTTATCAAACCGAGTTTCGCCATTAAAATAGGGCGTGATCCAATCCCCCGTCACCGTCATTTGCCGGGCTGCTTCAGCAAACAGGGGTTCAGTTTCATCCACCAAACCGATCTCGCCCAAGTTCCAGATCGTGGCAATGATGCCCATAGTCATTAGCCAAACTAAGCAGATCGTTGAGGCGATCGCCAGTTGAGGGGGTTTTGCTTTCTTCGTGGGTAACGACTCACCCATAACGGCTGCTCCAAAGTCCGTAAGTTATGCGATCTGACATTATACAACTCCCCCCAAGCATCTTTATTCACTCAATTTTTCCGGAATCTCAATCATAAACTCAGTTCCTTTCCCCAATTCTGATTCACAAGACAATTGACCGCCATGCTGATCGACAATAATGGAATAACTGGTGGATAAACCCAAACCCGTCCCCGATCCGACCTCTTTAGTTGTAAAAAATGGATCGAATATTCGCTTCATATTCTCCGGAGCAATCCCCAGCCCATTATCAGCAATCCGAATTTGGATTTTACCATTAGTTAAACCTTGAGTTGCAATAGTAATTCGGGGCGCTTCACCATAACCTTCTAACGCATCAATAGCATTATTGAGTAAATTCAGGAAGACTTGGTTTAACAAACCGGGATAACACTCAACAAAAGGCAATTTAGCATATTTTTTAATCACCTGAATTCCATTCAATCTATTTTCAACCATAACCAACGTGCTATCCAGCCCTTCATGGATATCAACCTCTTTTTGGTTTGACTGATCCAAGTGAGAAAAATTCTTCAAAGACTTGACAATATTACTAATTCGATCGATCCCATATTTCATGGACTTAATCACATCTGGGAAGTCTTTTTTCATGAAATCCAGATCGATCTCCTCCGATCGCTGTAATATTTCTGGAGTAGAATTCCGACAGTTATCCTGATATAAACCAATCAAATCCATCAAGTCATCCACATATTCTTGAGTACAATTGAGATTCCCCATAATAAAATTAGCTGGATTATTAATTTCATGAGCAATCCCAGCAACCAACTTTCCTAAACTCGACATCTTTTCAGTTTGAATAAGTTGAGCCTGTGTTTGTCTCAATTCTTTCAACGCATCCTCTAATTCTTCTGCTTTTTTCCTATATTCATCAGACAAGACGCGCAGGGTTTGGAGTTGGCATAACTGAATTTGAGTTCTAATCCTAGCCAAAAGTTCTTTTTGATGTATGGGCTTAGTTAAATAATCATTTGCCCCGGCTTCCAAACCAGTAACAACATCCGTGATTTGATTTTTAGCTGTTAGCAGCAAAATAGGCAACTCATCCAAACCATAGGTTTCCCTCAGTTTTTCACAAACTTCATATCCGGTCATCCGAGGCATCATCACATCCAGTAACATCAAATCAGGTTTATTCTCTGAGTCGATCAGATCGAGAGCTTGTTGTCCATTATTTGCTTGAATCACGCGATAACTATAAGGGCTAAGATAATTCACCAGAACCTGCAAATTTACAGGTTCATCATCCACCACTAAAATCGTCCAGTTATTTCCCCGATCTGAAAGTTCTAAGTCGGGTTGATCTCGATCGGTTGCTAAGGATATCTTTGGATTGACTACAGCTAAAGAGCTGACTTCTTGCATCTGAGATCGCTCGGAACTCTCTTGCTGTGCAGAAATCGGCAAAGTAAACTTAAATTGAGAGCCTACCCCCACTTCTGATTCAACCCTAATCTCACCTCCATGTAACTCTACTAATTTCTTAGTAATCGCTAGTCCTAAGCCTGTACCACTATATTGTCTATCGGTCGAGCTATCTGCTTGTTCAAAAGATTCAAAAATTCGGTCTAATTTATCGGCTGGAATACCGATACCCGTATCACTAACCGTTACCACGATCTGAGCGCGATCGATAGAATTTTGATCGATTTCTGCTGAGACTTTAATTTCACCTGTATCTGTAAATTTGATCGCATTACCAATCAAATTATGCATAATTTGTTGCAATCGATTTTCATCCGCATCCACCTGAGGAAGATCCCAAGCAATTTCATTAATTAACTTTAGATCTTTGTTAACAATTAGCGTTTGACTAATGGCCAGTATGACCTCAACAATCACACTCAAGCTCACTGGATTGATTTGCAGTTGTATCTCTTTGTACCTAAGTTTCGAGAAATCCAAAATATCATTAATCAAGTTCGCCAATCGTCGTCCGCTAGCGACAATTAAGGACAAATTTTTATGGGTTATTTCAGACAGAGCATTATTGGGATTCCCCATCAAGGATTCCGCAATTCCAATAATTCCATTGAGAGGAGTTCGCAACTCATGAGACGTATTAGCCAAGAAATCATTTTTAATTTCGTCAAGTCGATGTAATTCTTGATTTTTAATCTCTAACTCTTGAATAAAACGCTTTCTTTCTAATTCTGCTTGTTTTCGATCTCTAATATCCTGGAATGCTGTAATTGCATAAATTATCTGTCCTTCTTCATCAAAAATTGGGGTAGCCCAAACCTCCATGGGAATCACTAGCCCTCTCTCATGTAGTTCTAGATCTTCGATATAAACAGTTTCTCCTTGCAGAGCTAACATGGATGGTAATTGCTCCTGTGGACAAGAACGATCCGTTCCTGCCAGATAAACGTTATATTCTCGAGAAAGTTCTATCGTCTCTGCACTCAATCGCTGATCTTGATTCAGAATTTGTTTTCCTCTGCGATTAAAATAAGAGGGCTGACCGCTCACTTCATACAGTGCAATACCGACTGGAACCGCTTCTAAAATTTGTTTCACTCGCTTTTCAGAAGCTTCTAAATTGGCATAAGATTCTTTCAATTGAGCTGCCATATTATTGAACGCTCGTCCCAAAACTCCCAATTCATCTTTCCGGTCAATATTAACGGGTTCATTAAATTTCCCTTCGGACAAAGCTTGGGCTGCCTCTTTGAGGGATAAAATGGGTTCCGTTACCCAACGAGCCGTAATTAAACCCGTCAGTATACTACCCAATAGAGCGGCAATACTCAATCCCAATGTATAGAGGTTATTTTTCTTGATTTGTTCTATAAAATCTGCTTCTGGACTGGTAACTACAATCAGCCAATCTAAACCTTGCTCATCCTGAAGACGACTAACCTTCACAAAGTGCCGTTCATTCTCAAACTGAAATTCCAGTTGTTGGGACATATTAATAGTATTTGTTGTCAGATATTCTTCCAAGTATGCAGCAGTTGCTTGAACCAATGCATTCTGACTTTCAGTTACCGAAATTCTGGTTTGCTCTCCATCAACTAACTTAAAGGGTTTTTCGGTTGTAGAGCTGGACACTAACATACCATCAGCTTCTATGATAAATGTTTCTCCCGTTTTACCCACTTCTAATTCCTGGAGGAAATCGTTGACTTGTCTGAGGACCGTGTTAACCGATAAAACTCCTAACAATTGGTTCTGCCGATCGTAGATGGGAAAACTATTGGCAATGACCAACTCTGCATCATGTTTGGTAATATAAATTTGACTCCAAATTGATTGTCCGGCGGCTACGGCATCTTGGTACCAAGGTCTAGCTCGAGGGTCGTAACCTAGGTTGTTGAGACCTTCTAGTTCAAGTTGATTAGTATCAGGATTGAGAATATAGCGTTTAACATGAGGATCGATCGCTGGATCTAAGATATCTATTTTAACTAAACCATCTTTATCTAAAATGGCTCCAGCATACCGTCCTCCCAAGTCTATTCCCATGCAAATATTACTGGCTGTGCTTACCCATTGATGTTCTTGCCAAAAAAAACGAGCCATGGATTCTACATCATCTAAGCTCAATTTCCCCAGTTTTATTGCATCTTCATTAATTTTATTGATTAGAATTGGAGTTTCTCGGTAATGTTCTAAATGCTGTTCAATTCGATTCGTAATTTCACCTTGCAATTGTGTAGCAAGATTGTTGACGGCTTTCTGACCATTGCGATAGGAAAGATAACTTACTAGCCCAACAGTGGTACAAAGTTGAATCACAAAGGGAAGCACTAAAACCGTCCGTAGTGGAATTTTGGCTAGGTTTTTACTCACGAATTTCGGTAAAGCCTTCATGGTGATTAATGAATCGATTAACGCTTTGATGTGCCTTCTATCTTATTCAATTTTTTAGGTTTAGCAAGAGTTACAGTGTAAAACTTTATGAAATCACTATCATGAATTCTGGGGAATGATATCCGTGAATTTCCCAGTAAGATTAGAGTGCGTTATTTTCACAAATAACGCACCCTAGGCCATTAGGAAGGACTGGTTTCGAGCATGAGTTTGGAGCGTTTCAGGGGTTCAGGGATGGCGATGGGATAATTGCCAGTGAAGCAAGCAGAACAGAAGTTACTTTGATGATCTCCTGTGGCGTGATGCATAGCGTCCCAACTCAGGTAAGCTAAAGAATCTACACCAATTTGTTGGCAAATGTCATCTACAGATTTAGTTGCGGCAATGAGTTGATCTTGATTGTCGGTGTCAATGCCGTAGAAACAGGGATGAGTGACAGGAGGGGAGGAAATTCGCATATGAACTTCTGTTGCTCCTGCATCGCGGATAGCTTTGACCAGTTTCTTGCTGGTGGTTCCCCGCACAATAGAGTCATCGACTAAAATAATCCGTTTTCCAGAGAGGACATCTTTGAGGGGGTTAAGTTTCATGCGAATCCCAGATTCGCGCATTGCTTGGGTGGGTTGAATAAATGTGCGACCCACATATCGGTTTTTAATTAACCCTTCGGCAAAGGGAATACCGGACACTTCCGAAAATCCGATCGCCGCTGGAATTCCTGAATCGGGTACACCAATCACTAAATCGGCATCCGTAAAGGACTCTTTGGCTAAATAATGACCCAACCGTTTGCGATAGGTATAGATGGTCTCTTCCTCGACTACACTATCGGGACGAGAGAAGTAAATCATCTCAAAAATACAGAGTTTGGGTTGGGGTTTTTGAGTCCAATGGAAGGAGGCTAACCCTTCTTCGGTGATCCAAACCAGTTCACCGGGTTCGACATCCCGCAAATATTCCGCACCAATAATATCTAGGGCACAAGTTTCTGAAGCCAACACATACTGACAGGGATTTTGTCCCAATGTACCAATCACTAGGGGCCGGATGCCATGGGGGTCGCGAACTCCCATAATACCGTCCGGTGTGCCAATGACTAAACTATAGGCTCCTTGGCAATAGTTAAACGCCGAGATTGCCCCATCTAACCAATCTTTACCTCGATCTACTTCTGTGGCCATGGCCAAGGCAATCATTTCTGAGTCTGTTGTGGTCACAAACGTACGATCGTTTTGGGTAAGTTTTTCCCGCAGTTCCACAACATTGACAATATTGCCATTATGTGCTAGAGCGAGAGACCCTAGTCGGGTCTCTACGATCGCTGGTTGGGCATTAGCCGCCCGTGAGGAGCCAGTTGTGGAATAGCGGACATGACCTACCGCACTTTCCCCCACTAAACGATTGAGGATTGATTCATTAAAGACTTGGGAGACTAAGCCCATATCTTTATGGTGATTCACTTGTCTATTGCTAAAGGTAGCAATGCCTGCGGATTCTTGTCCCCGATGTTGGAGGGCATAAAGACCAAAATAGGTGAGTTTGGACACCTCTTCTGAGGGGGCATATACGCCAAACACACCACAAGCTTCCTGGGGTTTATCAGCATGATTGGGATTCAAAACATCAAGCTCCATAGGTTCGATGGGGGTAGTATGCGGTATCACGTTGTTAGTTTGGTTTGTCTGAATTTAGGGTAGCTCAGATTAAAAAAAGGAATAGGGAATGGGGAATAGGCAAGAGACAAGAGACAAGAGAATCGACTGGGTTTGACCCTTTCCTTGAATAGCCTACATTTGGATACCTAATTTTATTTTAAGGTTTTCTTAACAAATTAGCATAAGAAATTTAATCTGATTTTCTGATGGAAGAGATCGGGAGATCGAGGGATTGGGGGATGGCGATCGCCCATTTCGGATACCGTAGCCATTAAAATACTTGTAAAACACTTGTTCCGATCGATACCACTCACTCTATTAGACCATGACCCGTCCATCCGTGCCTTTTGATTTTATTCGGTTTCTCAAAGCATCTCGCCCTAGCGATACGATTGATGTGAGCAAACCGGAAGAAAGAAAGCTCTATATTGATTTTACTCAGGTTAGGGGCGATACGGTCATTACCGAGTTATTCGAGCATATCACGGAGGTCTATCCCGATGAACCTACCTGTAATTTGTTTACTGGACATATTGGCTGCGGTAAATCGACGGAATTGTTGAAGCTGAGAGCGGAACTGGAAGAGGCGGGATTTTATACCATTTATTTTGCGTCGAGTGAAGACTTAGAATTAGCAGATGTGGATATTGGCGATGTATTATTGGCGATCGCCCGTCGAATTTCCCAGGGACTCGAAGAACTACAACTTCCCCCAGCGCAAGGACTACGGGGGTTGTTAACCCGAACCACAGACCTATTGCAAACTGAATTTAATCTCACAGAAGTAGAAGTTGGTATTCCCAAAAGTGAAACCCTGCCTCAAGTCGGCGTTAAGGCCAATTCAGAAGGCTTTTCATTAGGCGTAGGCATTGGCAAAATCACCGCCAAAGCCAAAGGGGACACTCAACTGAGACAGAAGCTGAATCAATTTTTAGGGCCGCAAAAAAATGAATTAATCCAAGCGATTAACAAAGAACTCATTCAGCCTGCCATTGAACTCTTAAAACAACAAAACAAGCAAGGATTAGTGATTATTGTCGATAACTTAGACCGGATTGATGCCACCCGGAAATCTTGGGATCGTCCCCAACAAGAATACCTGTTTATCGATCAAGCCGAATTTCTGCAAAAATTCCAATGCCACATGGTCTATACCATGCCCTTAGCCTTGCGATTTTGTGATGAATATGGCCGTTTAATGGCTCGCTATCCCGACTCGCCGAAACTCTTGCCTATGGTACGACTTAAAGATAAAAATCGCCAAGATTGTCCTCAAGGCATGGAGAAAATGAGGCAAATGGTTTTAGCCAGAGCTTTTCCGGATTTGAGTGAAGAAGAACGACTGAATAAAGTTACAGAAATCTTTGAAGATAGCTCGACTCTCAATTATGTTTGTCGTACCAGTGGTGGTCATGTTCGGGAATTACTGCAACTGTTAACCGAGTGGATTTCCAAAGACCGGAAAAAGGGGAAACTCACCCGTGAAAGTTTAGAATTTGTCATTCGTCAGCGACGCAGTAATATGATGTTGCAGATTGATGATGCTGAATGGGAACTCTTGCGACAAGTACAACAGACTCAGCAGGTGAGCGGCGATGAAAATCACGATAAGTTAATCCATTCTCGTTTAGTATTCGAGTATCAAGAAGATGGAGTTTCTTGGTTTGACATCAACCCCATTTTGCAAGGCGCAGAGCAATTATAGGTGGCCGAGAAACCCGGTTTCTCCAAGAAACCGGGTTTCTGGCTCTCACTTTCGACATTTATTATTTAATTATTCATTATGATGATAAGTCCCGAAAATCTGGATAGTCTAGATGACCTCAACTGGACGCTAGAAGCCTCTAGCGGTGAGTTTGCGCTGATGATTGCTTGCTGTAATTATGGCGATTTGCAGCAGGTGTTGATGGATGAGTTGGTGAAGATGTCAGCCTTACACATCAAGGTGGTGAGATTGCAGGATGGGGAGACTTCTTTGTTGAATGCGCTGCACCGGGAAACATCGGCAGGAAACGATGAGGCAATCATGGTAACCGGTTTGGAGCAAGTCGAACAACTGGAGAAACTGTTCGCTTCAGTGAACCAGGTGCGCGAGTCTCTGAAGGGGGAGTTTCCTTTGCCGATGGTGTTTTGGGTTAATCAGGGAGTGCTGAAAACGGTGCTGAAATCGGCTCCTGATTTGGCCAGTTGGGCAAGTCACTATCAGTTTCGGCTGCCTTCAGCAGAATTGAATGGGTGGTTAGGGGAGCGGGTGGAACGTTTTCAAGATGGGGTGATTTCTCCGCAAGACGCAAAAGAACTGGCAATGGCACTGGAGGCGGTGCAACGGGATATTCAAGAGGAGGGAGCAACCCTGAGTGCTGAAGGGAGAGCGCATCTGGAAACTCTGTTGGGATTGGCTGCTGTGCCTTATGGGGATAATCGCCAGATTGAGGAAGCCATTGGGCATTATCAAAGGGCGCTGGAGATTTGGCAAGGGCAGGGAAATCTGGAGCAACAAGGCTATTTGTGCAGTCAATTGGCGTATGCCTATTTTCAGAAAGCATTTCCGACGAGGGAGAATGTGCAGTTTGTGCCGCCGAAGTTATTTAAGGAACTGAGAGAGGAACAACGGCGCAAGGGTTCGGAGTGGCACGAAGCGTATAAGTATGTGGAGCGAACGTTGGAATTGTGGGAAGAAGCGGGAACGCTGGAGAATATGGCGAGGACGTTTCATCGCTGGTTGGGAATCTTGCGGTATTTGGAGCATTGGGACTTGTTCGCACAGTTGGCGCGTCAGGTGATTCCGTTGCATGAAGATAGGGAGAAATGGCCGAAGCGTTATCGGTTGCGGGATTATTCGGTGTTAGCAGAGGTGGCGTTTGAGCAGGAGCGGTGGGAGGAGGCAGAGCAGTGGAGCGAGAAGGTATTACAGGAAGCGTCAAATGAAGACTCGAATCAATATTATGTGGTGCTGTCGCGGTTGATTTTGGCGAAAGTTTATCGCTGTCGGGAAGAGAGGGATGCGGCGATTGAGCAGTTGCAGAGGGTGCGGGAGTCGGGGGTAGAACGTGCGCCGAGGCTGCATGTGGAAGCGTTGGAGTTGTTGAGTGAGTTGTTGTTTGAGCAAAAAGAGTATCTGGAAGCGTATGAGGTGAAGCGGGAGTTACGGACGGCGGAGTTTGAGTATAATTTTCGCGGGTTTGTGGGGGCGAGTCGGTTGACGTGCAGACCCCAGCAACGGGGAGTGGCGACGGAAATTCGGGCTGCGGGGAGAGAGGAGGCGGTTAAGGAGTTGGTGGAGCGGGTGTTGGATACAGATCATGCGGTGACGGCGATTTATGGGTATTCGGGGGTGGGGAAGAGTTCGTTGATTCAAGCGGGGTTGGTTCCAGCGCTGGAAGAGAAGGTGCATCGAGACCGGATTATTCCGATTGTGTTGCGGCGGTATGGGGATTGGCAAGGGCAGATTGGGGAGCAGTTGGAGCGGTTTGGGTTAGGGTTGTTCCCTTCGACTTCGCTCAGGGAACAGCCCTTCGACTTCGCTCAGGGCACGTCATGGACTGAGGGGGATTTGTTGCGGGTTTGGCGAGCGGCTGAGGGTGGTTATGAGCGGATTGTGTTGATTTTTGATCAGTTTGAGGAGTTTTTCTTTGAGTTTCGCACAAGGGGGGAGCGCAGGCCGCTGTTTGGGTTGCTGGCGGAGGGGTTGGAGCGGTGTCCAGGGCTGCAAGTGGTGATTTCGATTCGCCAGGATTTTATTCATTTTTTGTTTGAGGAGCGGGAACTGCCACGGGTGGGGGATTTGCTCAGTCGAGAGAATTGCTATCCGTTGTCTTATTTTCGGCCGGATGAGGCGGTGGAGATTATTCGGCGGTTGACCGAGAAGACGAGTTTTCACCCGGAAGAGGCGCTCTTGGAGCGACTGGTGGAGGATTTGGCGGGAGAAGGGGAAGAGGTGATTCCGATTGAGTTGCAGATTGTGGGCAGTCAGTTGGAGGACAGTTATATTACGCGGTTGGAGGAGTACGAGCGGCTGCATGAGGGGGTGTTGGAGCCGAAAACGGAGCTGGTGCGGCGTTATATTGAGACGGTTGTGAAAGATTGTGGCACAGAACATGAGCGATCGGCGTATTGGGTGTTGTTTTTGTTGACGGATGAAGACTTGCGCCGGCCGGTGAAGAGGGAAGAGGAACTTAAACGGGAGGTACGGGAAAAGATAGAGGAGGCAGACTTATCCCTGGTGTTGAAGATTTTGGTGGGTTCTGGGTTGGTGCTGTCGATAGAGGAGCGAGGGGAACAGTGCTATCAGTTGGTGCATGATTATTTGGTGCGCTATGTGCGGGAGCAAGCACCGGAACTGCGACAGTTGCAGGAGAAACTGGAGCGGGAGCAAGGGAAGCGGGAAGCTGCTGAACGGAGTTTAGCTGAGATTGAGAAGAAGGTACAGCGCAGTAGTTGGCTATTGGGGTTAACTTCGGTTGCTTCGGTGCTGATTATTGCGGGGACGGTTGGGTTAGTTCGTCAAGCTAGGGTAGAGCGCAAACTAGCCCTAGACGCAAATCAATGGGAACAGTTAGGTGTTAGAGCTATACAGCAATTTGAAAATGTTCCCAGTCAGCAGTTGGAAGCTCTAGTTTCTGCACTACAAACTGCTCAAGCGTTGTATCCTGAAGTGGCCAATCAGCCAATCACTGAGTATGCCGCCTATAGTCCAATTTCGGCATTGCAACAAATGACTCAGAACATCACAGAGCAGAATAAAATTCCTCACGAAACTTGGGTCTGGGGAGTAGAGTTTTCTCCCAACGGACGCTACGTGGCTACTGGTAGTAAGGACAATACAGCCAAGATCACAGAAGTAGAGAGTGGAAAAACTTTGCACATTATTGCTCACAACGATAAGGTTTTGAGAGTAGCGTTTTCTCGCGATGGACGCTACCTGGCTACTGGTAGCGAGGACAATACAGCCAAGATCACAGAAGTAGAAAGTGGGAAAACCCTCCACATGATTGTTCACAACGATAAGGTCTGGGGAGTAGCGTTTTCCGACGATGGACGCTACCTAGCTACCAGTAGCTATGACAATACAGCCAAGATCACAGAAGTAGAGAGTGGGAAAACTCTGCACACTATTGCTCACCAAGCTCCAGTTGAGTGGGTAGCATTTTCTCGCGATGGACGTTACTTGGCTACTAGCAGCTATGACAAAACAGCCAAGATAACAGAAGTAGAAAGTGGGAAAAACCTGCATACAATTGCTCATGAGGAGAGGGTTTGGGATGTAGAGTTTTCTCACGATGGACGCTACCTAGCTACCAGCAGTTATGACAACACAGCCAAGATAGTAGAAGTAGAAAGTGGAAACACCCTGCATACAATTGCTCATGAGGGTAGGGTTTGGGATGTAGACTTTTCCTACGATGGACGTTACCTGGCTACCCGCAGCGAAGACAAAACAGCCAAGATAGTAGAAGTAGAAAGTGGAAACATCCTGCATACAATTGCTCACCAAGATTGGGTTTTGGGAGTAGCATTTTCTCGCGATGGACGCTACCTGGCTACTGGTAGTAAGGACAACACAGCCAAGATAGTAGAAGTAGAGAGTGGGAAAATCCTGCACACTATTACTCACAATGATAGGGTTTGGGAAGTAAAGTTTTCCCCCAACGGATACTACCTGGCTACCAGCAGCTATGACAAAACAGCCAAGATAGTGGAAGTAGAAAGTGGGAACACTCTGCATACCATTGCTCATGAAGGGAGGGTCTTCGATATAGACTTTTCTCCCAACGGACGCTACCTGGCTACCAGCAGCTATGGCCACACAGCCAAAATAACAGAAGTCGAGAGTCAGACAACCTTGCACACCATTACTCACCAGGGGAGTGTCCGGGGCATAGACGTTTCCCCCAATGGACGCTACGCAGCTATTGGCAGTGAGGACAATACAGCCAAAATAACAGAAGTAGAGAGTCAGACAACCTTGTACACCATTACTCACCAGGGGAGCATCCGGGACATCGACTTTTCTCCTAACGGACGCTACGTGGCTACTGCCAGTGAGGACAATACAGCCAAAATAACAGAAGTAGAGAGTCAGAAAACCCTGCACACCATTACTCACCAGGGGAGCGTCCGGGACATCGACTTTTCTCCCAACGGACGCTACGTGGCTACTGCTAGTGAGGACAATACAGCCAAAATAATAGAAGTCGAGAGTCAGAAAACCCTGCACACCATTGCTCACCAGGCTTGGGTCACAGGAGTAACCTTTTCTCGTGATGGACGCTACGTGGCTACTGCCAGTGAGGACAATACAGCCAAAATAATAGAAGTCGAGAGTCAGAAAACCCTGCACACCATTGCTCACCAGGCTTGGGTCACAGGAGTAACTTTTTCTCGCGATGGACGCTACCTGGCTACCCGCAGCGAAGACAAAACAGCCAAAATAATAGAAGTCGAGAGTGGGCAAATCCTTCACACTATTGCTCACCAGGCTTGGGTCACGAGAGTAGCCTTTTCTCCCAACGGACGCTACATGGCTACTAGCAGTGAGGACAAAACAGCTAAGATAACGGAAGTGGAGACAGGTCAAACCACTACATTACAAGGTCATGAAGATGAGATTACTGGTATAGCTTGGCATTCCGATGGCGATCGAATTGCGACAGGTTCACGAGATGGAACTGTGAGAGTGTGGACAAGAATGGGTCAGGAGTTGGCAGTATTTCCAGGTCATCAAGGATGGGTAGGAATTTACTGGGATGAAGAAGGTCGCACCCTTACCTCGATTACCATTGATGACAATATGGTTACGAGGGTTACTAGGGTTACCATCAGAAAATTGCCTGTAGAAACCCTAGAGGAGCTAATTGCACGGGGATGTCGTTGGGTGCGTCCCTATCTGAACAGTAATAATAAGCGGATGAAGGAGTGCGAGAAGTATTGGGAAAATTAGGGAATAGGGAATAGGGAATAGGGAATAGGGAATGGGGAATGGGGAATATCCAATCCGGTTAAACAGTTGTCATGGCGATCGCTTCCCTGCTGCTGTCGCTTCCCTGTTGAAACGGCGTTAACATTCATACCGTAGGGGCGGGTTCACCCAGATTTAGGAAACCCACAAATTAATACGATTAACCCGCCCGATCGCGGCGATAAATGATAATTAATTTGGGTGTATGGCTGGGGTGGGGGCGGGTTCAGGTAAGTTATCGGTGGGTGTTATAGATTTGGGTAAAACCCGCCCCTACGGGGGATCATTGCAGGACGGAATGGGCTAAATGTGCAGACGGCGGGGGATGGCTTGTTGGTGCCGATCGCCCATTTCGGACACCGTAGCCGTTAAAATACCCTTAATCTCCAGACTCTCCCCTTGCACTGTGCCGATACCCTGCCATTGATGGGGCAGGTGTTCCTGAAGATAGGCTTCCCAAGCTTCTACAAATTCTGGCGTAACCGAGACCACAATTCGCGCTAACCCTTCCCCAAACCAACTCAGATCCGGGCGTTGCTCGCCAGAGGGAAACTCAATCTGCGCTCCTAAGCCTCCGGCAATGCAGGATTCTGCCAGGGCAACGGCTAACCCCCCTTCCGCGCAATCATGGGCGGAGTTGAGCCATCCCTGACGAATGCCGTGGCGACAGGCGGCTTGCACCCGACGTTCCAAGTCAAAATCCACGGTTGGCGGTTGTCCGGCGACGGTGTTGTGCAAAGTAGCGAGATATTCGGACGCGCCCAAGGTCAGATTTGCACCGGAACCCAACAGGTAGATGCGATCGCCTTCTCTACCCCATCCCTGCCCACAGATCCGCCCCAAATCCGGCACTAACCCCACCATTCCCACCACCGGAGTCGGATAAATCGGCTGGGGATTGCCCTCGCGATCGAGGGTCTCATTATACAGGGACACATTCCCCCCAGTGACGGGAGTGGAGAACTCCCCGCACGCTTCCGAAAGTCCCCGACAGGCTTCGGCCAGTTGCCAATAGCCAATGGGTTTTTCCGGGGAGCCAAAATTAAGATTATCGGTAACGGCAATGGGTTCTGCGCCCACACAGCTTAGATTTCGCGCCGCTTCTGCCACCACAGCTTTCGCCCCTTCGTAGGGGTTGAGATAGACGTAGCGGGAATTACAATCCACCGTCGCCGCTACCCCGGATTGCACGGACGGCAAGGGTTGAGGTCCCACGCCGTCATTCACCGGACGCAAGCGGATAATCGAGGCATCCGCACCACCGGGAAAGACCACCGTGTTATTCTGTACCTGATGGTCATATTGGCGATAGACCCACTGTTTCGAGGCGATGGTTGGTGTATCCAAAAGATCCAGCAGGCAGTCTTTCCAGGACTTGAACTCGCCCCCAATTTCAATCCCTTCAGCCCCACACTCAGGCAGTTCCGCCTCCGTCCATTGCCAGGCAGTTTGGGCATATTCCGGCGGCTCGGCCATCAATTCCCGATGGTAAATGGGGGTATTATCAGACAAAGCCGTAGCCGTAATTTCCGCGGCCGTTTGCCCTTGAAACAGAATCCGCACAATGGGTTCATCAATCACTTCACCCGCAACCACGGCTTGCAGTCCCCAGCGATGGAAAATATCGATTAGTTCCTGCTCCCGACCCTTGTAGGCTACAAATAACATCCGCTCCTGAGATTCCGACAGTAAATACTCGTAGGGAACCATGCCGGTTTCGCGCACGGGAATTTTGTCCAGATCCAGCTCAATTCCCACCCCGCCTTTCGCCGCCATTTCTGAGGTCGAGCAGGTAATCCCAGCCGCTCCCATGTCCTGAGCAGCCACCACTGCACCGGTTTTGAAGGCTTCCAGACAGGCTTCAATCAGGGATTTTTCCATGAACGGATCGCCAACTTGCACTGCGGGGCGATCGTCCATGGAGCTTTCACTGAGTTCCGCACTAGCAAAACTAGCACCCCCCATGCCATCGCGCCCGGTAGTCGAACCCACATAGAGAACCGGATTACCCGTGCCAGAGGCTCCCGATTTGACAATTTCCGCAGTTTCCATCAATCCCAGAGCCATGACATTCACTAAGGGATTCCCGGTATAAGCGGGGTCAAAATAAACTTCACCGCCCACCGTGGGCACACCCACGCTATTGCCATAGTGGGCAATACCATCCACAACACCTGTAAAAATACGGCGAGTGCGAGTATCTTCTAGAGAACCAAAGCGCAGGGAATTGAGAACGGCAATGGGGCGAGCGCCCATGGTAAAAATGTCGCGAAGGATACCGCCAACTCCGGTAGCTGCCCCTTGAAAAGGTTCGATCGCCGAGGGATGATTATGGGACTCAATCTTAAACGCTAACCGCAGTCCATCACCGAGATCCACCACTCCCGCATTCTCTCCAGGGCCGACAAGGATGCGATCGCCTTTCGTCGGAAACTGACTTAGCAGAGGCCGCGAGTTTTTGTAGCAACAATGCTCTGACCACATCACCCCAAACATCCCCAATTCCGCCTTATTGGGGTGTCTACCGAGGCGTTGAACAATGTCCTCATATTCCGAGGGTTTTAGCCCCTCAGAGGCAATGTCTTGGGGGGAAAACGGACAGTCAGAAGGTGCAGCCATGATCGATTCGCAACAGAGTGTGCCTTTCTGATTTTAAGGCAAAAGGAGCCATGCTTTTGTTTGATGCATGGAAGAAAATGGCAAAAATCAATTAATTCCAGTACTTCTGAACTAACCCCACCACAGTTCAAGGAACTTCAAGAAAAGAAATGTATAATTAGTTCTAGAAAATTATCAGAAGTGTTGATTTTTAGATAAAACCTCATATTTTTCAGTAAAATCACTGAGATAAGCCCGTGGCTTCAATGAAGACTGAAACAGTGATAACTTATTTGTATTCTCAAATAACAGAAGCACTTCAAGTTCCCAAGCGATCGCCATTCGAGACGCTTTTATCGTAGAATAAGCAATCCTAGAATGCGAGCGCCAGTTTGCCGAACAAGTTTTTCGCAGGTTACCGATCTTTGTTTACTCATTTGAAGCTTGAGGCCAAATATAAATTAATCCTGAAATCCAGGTTAAGGCAACAGCACTCCAAAAGAGGATTAAGATGGGTAGAGTCCAAGAAACTGGAGTTGGGGCAATTAGGAAAGCAATAGCAGCAATTTGCACTACCGTTTTCAGCTTGCCCCAAATATTCGCGCCAGATACCGTGGTTTGATTGACGCGCCATCCGGCGATCGCCAATTCCCGCGCTAAAATTAGAAATACTCCCCAAGCTGGGACTTCCCCCAACTCCACCAAAGATAATAATGGCGCTAACACCAACAGCTTATCCACTAAAGGGTCTAAAAACTTACCCATCTCGCTGACTTGATTTAAGCGCCTGGCCAAATAGCCATCCAACCAGTCCGTTCCCGCAGCCACCAAAAACACCGCCAAACAAAACCAGCGATACTCTACCGTCGGTTCGAGCAAACCATAGAGCAGAAACGGAACCCCCAGCAAGCGAGAAAACGTAATCCAATTCGGAACAGTCATATCAATTAAAAATTAAAACTGTAAAATTAAAAATGGTACTTGACTATCAACGCTAAAACCTTATGACCCACCGTCGTTATCACATTACTACCTTTGGATGCCAAATGAACAAAGCCGACTCGGAGCGGATGGCTGGCATTCTAGACGATATCGGCTTTGAATCCGTGGAAGACCCTTATCAAGCAGATTTAATTCTCTACAATACCTGTACCATTCGTGATAACGCCGAGCAAAAAGTCTATTCGTATCTGGGGAGACAAGCCAAACGCAAACAGGAAAACCCAAATCTAACCTTGATTGTGGCTGGATGTGTGGCCCAGCAGGAAGGGGAAGCACTCTTGCGTCGGGTTCCGGAACTCGATTTGGTTATGGGACCCCAACATGCTAACCGCTTGGGGGATTTATTAGAGCAAGTCCTAGAAGGGAACCAAGTGGTGGCGACGGAACCGGTTCACATTATGGAAGATATCACTAAACCCCGACGCGATAGTAAGATTACGGCTTGGGTAAATGTGATTTATGGCTGTAATGAGCGCTGTTCCTATTGCGTGGTTCCGGGAGTGAGAGGGGTGGAACAATCTCGGACTCCCCAGGCTATTCGGGAAGAAATGGAACAGTTGGGCCAACAGGGATATCAGGAAGTGACGCTATTGGGTCAGAATATTGACGCTTATGGTCGCGATTTACCCGGAATCACCCCCGAAGGCCGACGGGAGAATACATTTACCGATTTGCTCTATTTCGTCCATGATGTGGAAGGCATTGAGCGCCTTCGGTTTGCTACCAGTCACCCCCGCTACTTCACGGAGCGGTTAATTCGCGCTTGTGCAGAATTGCCGAAGGTCTGTAAGCATTTTCACATTCCCTTTCAGTCTGGGGATAATGATGTTCTCAAGGCGATGCGGCGCGGGTATACCCATCAGCGCTATCGGCGGATTATTGACAAGATTCGCGACTATATGCCGGATGCGTCGATTAGTGCGGATGCCATTGTGGGATTTCCAGGGGAAACGGAGGAGCAATTTGAGCATACCCTAGAGTTGGTTGATGATATTGCTTTCGACCAATTAAATACAGCAGCCTATTCTCCGAGACCAGGTACGGAGGCAGCAGTATGGGACAATCAGTTAAGCGAAGAAGTGAAGAGCGATCGCCTACAACGACTGAATCATCTAGTCGCCATTAAAGCACAGGAGCGATCGCAGCGCTATCTCGGTCGCATGGAAACTGTCCTAGTTGAAGACCAAAATCCCAAGGATCAAACCCAAGTCATGGGACGCACCGATGGCAACCGCTTAACCTTCTTTCCTGGGGATATTCACCAACTCAAAGGTCAATTGGTGGAGGTGAAAATTACAGAAACTCGCGCCTTTAGTTTAACCGGAGAACAGATGATCCCCGTGGGCGCTGGTCATACCATTTCTGTTTAATCTTGCCACTAATCAATCCTTGATAGGCACGGGACTATTGACGGATAATCTTAGGGGGGAATGAGCCATTTCCCCCCTAATCTTTTATTATTATGCCCCCACTGCTTCTTTGGCAGCGTACATCACTTCAATCGTAATCCGATCTAAACCGCGATCGCGGGCAAATTTCTCCGTATTCCGTTTCACCTTACCGCGCACAAAGCCTGGAACCTTGTTCAGTTCAGCTTTTGCCTCTTTTGTCCAGTTGAGATCGGAATCGGCAGAAATCCCCTTGTGAATTACTTCTTTCGTATCATGACCGCCAAAGATTTCCAGCAAGTGGTCTTCCATGCCCAGGGTAAAGGAATTGTACACCAAATCGGCAATTTGATTAGTTCCTTCATAGCCCATAAACGGTTTATAGCCAATGGGGAAATTTTGAATATGAATCGGAGCAGCAATAACGCCACAGGGAATATTTAAGCGTTTACCCACATGTCGCTCCATCTGTGTGCCAAAAATAGCCGCCGGTTCCACCCGCGCGATCGCATCCCCAATCTCCCCATTATCCTCGCTGATAATCACCTCATCGCAATATTCGCTTACCTGTTCCCGGAACCAATCTTGGTCATATTTGCAATAGGTTCCCGCCCAAACCACATGCACGCCCATTTCCCGTGCTAAAATCTTGGTCATCGCCGCAGCATGGGTATTATCACCAAACACAACCACTTTTTTACCCGTTAAATTCTGACAGTCGATGGAGCGAGAAAACCAAGCGGCTTGGGAAACATACAGAGTTTGATGTTCGATAAACTCTTCATAGTCTACATCAACACCTTGCTCGTTCAGTACTTGCTGGATTTTGCGGATACAGCGAGCTGTTTCCACTACTCCCATGGGCGTAATATCCACATAGGGCATTCCAAACTCAGATTGCAGATACTCAGCCGTCATTAACCCCACTTCCCGATAGGGGGCTAAATTAAACCAAGCGCGGGTTAAATTCTTCAGATTATGCACGGATGCGCCTTCGGGAATCACTTCATTGACTTCAATTCCCAAGTCGGCCATCAGGCGCTTTAACTCTGTACAATCATGTTGATTATGAAACCCAAGAGTCGTTAACCCCAGGATATTCACCGAAGGCTTCTCCGTTTTGCCTTCCGGCAGCGTTCCCTGTTTTTTGGCTTTGTTGAGGTAAAATTGGACAACCTGCTGGAGAGTGCGATCGCTCGCTTGCAACTCATTCACCCGATAATGATTCACATCCGCCAGCATCACATCCGCTTGTGCATCCAGGGTTGCGCGTTCCACAAAGTTCTCTAAATCTTCTTGCAGAATGCTAGAGGTGCAAGTCGGAGTCAGAACAATCAAATCTGGACGCTCTTCTTTGTCCTTACGAACAATATTATTAACCACTTTTTCCTGAGATCCCCTGGCCAAAACATGCCGATCCACTACACTAGCCGTTACTGGAGTATAGTCCCGCTCTCGTTCCAACATCGATCGCATCACATTAAAATAGTCATCGCCAAGGGGAGCGTGCATAATAGCATGGACATTCTTAAACGAACTGGCAATACGAAGGGTGCCAATGTGAGCTGGGCCAGCATACATCCAGTAAGCAAGCTTCATGGGTTATCTCCGTTGGGGTAGGATTTCAACTAAGATTAAGCGTAAAACTGAAGCGGTTAGGTTTAACGCTAATGAAATAATTCTTCAAGAACCATCGTAATTCATTGAATCTCAATTAAATCAGAGAACTTCAATAAGTAATTGTCGCTATTTCTTCACAAACCTTTATCTTGTCCCATTCTCAATAAAGTTCCTATCATTGTATCTCAAAAGATATAGCGCTTTGCGCTAGGGAATAGGGAATAGGATTGTGGTACATGGCTTTGGGGATTGAATAGCGTACTCCATAACAGCACAAAATTCTGTATATTTACTTGAATCTGCTTCAGAGTCAATCAAACTGCGTAATCAGCATTATAGGAGTCAACAGCCGTTGACCCCTAAAGGTACAAGAGATTAGTGTTGAATTGACTGCACTTGTTCCACACTTAAATTAAGTGCTTCAGCCACTTGCTCTGCACTCAGTCCCATCGCTAATAAACGAGAAATCGCTCCCTGTTGAGCTTGTTCAGCTTGCTCGGCGCGAGACTCAGCTTCCTGGGCACGTTCCCGCTCAGTTTGAGCAACTGATTCGGCTTGCTCGGCGCGAGAGTTCGCTTGTTCAGTCCGCATCTGTTCTAGGGCACTTTGCTCCCATCCCGTCAGCAGCAAATTCCCTTCACTATCCCACCATCTCAACCAAAGTTGGTGCTGATTCTGGTAGTTTCCTTGCCATAACCCTAACTCGACTCCCAATCGCTCAATGGGATAATGTCCTCTCTCATTCGGACTCATGCGCTCGTAAGAGCCACGAATCAGGTTATACACCTCCAATTCTCCCGTTTGAATCACATAAATCCCATAATAGGGAATCCGGATAATATTCTCATACACCCAAAATTTTCCCGGTCGTTTTTTCTCCTCTAAATTCTGTTGGGATAAAGCTGTCGTGTCTCTTTCCTCATTCCCATTTCCACTGGCTAATTCCAGAGCAATAAGTGGGGCGATCAATTCCCGCCAGAGGACATAAGAACGACGATATTGTCCATTGATATCTGGAGGGACATTAGGCACATAAAACCAATCTGGCGCTTCGGCTCCATCTTGGGGGGGGTCGGTTTCTCGCCAATAAATACCACTATCTTGACCGATCGCATATTGCCCATCTGGATGTTGCTGTTCTAAAACCGGCCCAATAGAGTCAGTGAGTAGAATACTCTGGGGATGCTCCTGAAAATTTTTCACAAAAGTACCATCCTCCTCTGGCAGTTGCGTATGGTCTGGGAAAGGAGGCGGTAAGATGATTTTTTCCGCACTTTGAGTCATGAAATAATCCTCCTTCGCACTTCGGTTGGGTCGCTTCTCTTTATTCTAGGCCGTAGGCTTCTGCACAAAGCTTTTATTTTCAAAAATTGCCCAGAAAGATGTTGCGTCGTAAACCTCTTCCTAACTCGCTCTGTGCATTCTCAGGTTCAACGGTTGTTGCACTCTACAAGTACAGAATTAATGATTAATCATTTTTGTATCTTGGATCAATTGGCCTTGAAAGACAAAATCGTCATGATTGTTGCTACTCAAAACCACAGTAACTTCATGATTTCCGGGGGGGAGTTCCTTTAGATAGTACCACGATCCGTAAATTCGGGTTATTTTTTCTCCATTAATCAATAAATGGGCGTGACCTACTCCGGGTTGATGAGGTTGATTAACATGATGGGGAGCAAATTGGAAATTCTCCACTTGAATTTCTAGATTCCAACCCGCTTTTTGATCCGGATGAACAATCAAATTAACTTGAGGAATGGGTTGTCCTGGAGTGATTTCGATCCGTCCATGGGAATGACCTCCTTGATGATGGTGTTCACCCTCTGAACCTTGAACGAAGGATTGAGTAATCCCAATTGTAAATATAGATAAAGCAGCGGTTAGAGATACTCCCTGAAACAATAAATGTCGGTTCATTTGGACGATCAAAAAAATAACATAAACTTGATAGCGTTCGGATTATACCATATATAAGGATTCTCTCTTCTATGGCATACCGCTTCAAGGCTTAGACCCTAAACAATACAAGCTCTAGGTTAGAAAAATGGGTTAATTCCCCATCACGGAGTTGGGAAATCCCCCACGATCCAGTTCGGAAAATGTCTGACTCATTTGCCCAGAAGAGGGGAAACCAGTCTACCCTAAAAGTATGGGTTAATGCCTATTCAACCCGAACCTAATTCAATTGACAGAACTCACTTGCCCTGATTCTTAAGGAATATTCAAATCATGCAATTGCCACTTATCCACCCCAAACTTGAAAAGCCTCTCCCTTGGCTGTTGGGACTGGTGGCTGTTTCGGTAGTTAGCGCAACTGGGATTGTCTATCTCAGCACGGGTCGTTCTACGACTCAAGCGGAGGCGATCGCCTCCCTAACCATTCCTGCTGAAGCGGCTACGCTAACCATTCGTATTAATGCTAGTGGTGTGGTGCAACCGGTTCGGCGCGTTAATGTCAGTCCCAAAGTGCAAGGGAGATTAGCCGAACTCTATGTGGAACAAGGCGATCGCGTGGAACAAGGACAACCGATCGCCCGCATGGAAAGAGAGGAACTCCAAGCCCAACTACGACAAGCTCAAGCGAGATTAACCCGCACCCAAGCAGAACTCGATAAGGCGATCGCCGGAAACCGTTCGGAAGATATTGCTGAAGCTCAAGCCAGACTCAGACGCACCCAAGCCACGTTAGCGGAACGGCAAGCAGGGAGCCGTTCGGAAGACATTGCCGAAGCTCAAGCCTCCCTCAACCGTGCTAGAGCTATGGTCGCTGAAGCCGAATCTCGTTTAGACTTAGCCCAAGAACGAGCAGACCGAAATCAACGCCTTGCTGATGAGGGAGCCATTTCTAGGGATGAACTGGATCAACGACTGGACGATCGCCGTCGCGCCCAAGCTTATCTAGAGCAAACCCAAGCCGGGGCGATCGAAGCCCAGCGCCGTCTGGAGCGCCTGCAAAATGGTTCTAGAGTTGAAGACATTGCTGAAGCCAAAGCCACCGTCGCCGAATCCCAAGCTGCCCTAGACCGCCTAATCAATGGTACTCGCCCTGAAGATATTGCCCAAGCCCAGGCACAACTGGCTGAAGGAAAAGCCAATCTGCAATACTATCAAGTGCAACTTGAAGATACGGAAGTTAAAGCACCGTTTTCTGGGTTAATTGTGCAGAAATATGCCGAACCGGGAGCCTTTGTTACTCCAGTCACCGCAGCATCTTCAGCGGACTCAGCGACCTCAACCTCTATTGTTGCTTTAGCTCAAGGGTTGGAAGTTTTAGCCAAAGTACCAGAAGCTGACATTAGTCAAATCTACCCCAATCAAAAAGTAGAAATTATTGCCGATGCCTATCCCGATCGCACCTTTGAAGGTCGCGTTCATCTGATTGCCCCGGAAGCTATTAAAGAACGGGATGTCACCCTATTTCAAGTGCGCGTAGAAATTGAAACGGGATTAGAGTTGCTCCAGTCGGGGATGAATGTGGATTTATCTTTTGTCGGCGATGAACTCACCAATGCCTTAGTCGTTCCCACCGTGGCTATTATTACGAATCAGGGAGAAACTGGGGTGTTAGTACCTGGGGATGGCGATCTTCCCCAATTTCAACCCGTAACTATTGGCCCCTTGTTAGGCAATCAGATCCAAATTTTAGAGGGTATTGAACCCGGTCAACCCGTGTTTGTGGAATTACCCGATGGCAAAACCCTGAATGAAATTATTAATCGAGAGATCGAGTAGAGATTATGGATATCCTAGAGAGCATCAAAATTGCGGGTAAAACCCTCCTCGGGAATAAAATGCGAAGCACCCTAACCATGCTGGGCATTATTATTGGTAACTCGTCTGTTATTGCCATGATTGGCATTGGTGAAGGAACCCAAAACTATGTCACTAACCAAGTCGGTTCTTTAGGCCCCAATGTTTTATTTGTCATACCCGGAAATCCCAATGCTCAGAGACAGAGTATTGTAGCGCCGCAAACCTTAGTCCTAGAGGATGCCGAGGCGATCGCCGAACAAGTCCCCTCAGTCGAAGCAGTTGCTCCCAGGTTAAGCGTGAGGGAAACGATTAGTTACCAAGGAAATAATGTGGCCATTTCCATTACTGGAACGACCCCAGAATTCCTTACGGTACGCAGCTTAGAGATAGCCAACGGTCGCTTTTTGAATGAATTAGATATCAAGCGTCGAGAAACGGTGGTTGCTATTGGATCGGAGTTAGCCACCAGCTTATTTGGAAATCGCAATCCAGTTGGAGAAACCATACGCTTAAAATCGATTAGTTTTCGCATTATTGGCGTGATGCAACCCAAGGGTTCATCCTTTGGCGATAACATGGATATGGCAGCCTATATTCCCCTCTCAACCCTGACGAACCGCATTAGCGGGAATACTTCCCCCTATGGGACGCAGGTGGGTTCAATTTCTATTTCCATTGAGACCGAAGATCGGATGAATGCGGCCAAGTTCCAGATTGAAAACTTGCTCAGGTTCCGGCATAACATTACCGATGAAGATGATTTTACGGTGCGCTCCCAGAAGGAATTAATGAATATTTTAGGCAGTATTACCGGAGCTTTAACTATCCTACTGGCGGCAATTTCTGGTATCTCCTTGCTGGTGGGTGGCATTGGCATTATGAATATTATGCTGGTGTCTGTGACCGAACGAACTCAAGAAATCGGGTTAAGAAAGGCGATTGGAGCATCAGAGCAAGATATTTTAATTCAGTTTATGATCGAAGCTATTATTTTATCGGTTATGGGCGGATTAATTGGCACGGGATTGGGGATTAGTGGCATTTGGGTCATTAGTAGCTTAACTGCTTTAGACGCAGAAGTTTCCCTACTTGCTATTGCCACAGCCGTGGGTGTTTCCGGAACCATTGGCTTGTTTTTTGGTGTGTTTCCCGCCCGACAAGCGGCTAAACTTGATCCTATTGTTGCCTTGCGTAGTGCTTAAATAGAGAAAATAAAATCCATGAATCAGGAATTAGAAAAAAAAGATATTATTCGCTTAGAACAGATCTCAAAAGTCTATAAAATGGGCGATGTGGAAGTTCAGGCGATCGCTGATGTGAGTTTGACGATTAAATCGGGGGAATATTGCTCGATTATGGGGCCTTCCGGCTCTGGAAAATCCACCGCCATGAATATTATTGGCTGTTTAGACCGTCCCACTACAGGACACTATTATCTAGATGGTACAGATGTGGCTCAGTTGCCCAAACAGGAACTAGCTAGCATTCGCAATCAAAAACTGGGGTTTGTATTTCAGCAATTTCATTTATTAGCCCAATTAACAGCCCTAGAAAATGTGATGTTGCCCATGGTTTATGCTGGAATTAAAGGGCGCGAACGTCAAGAACGAGCAGCAGAAGCCTTAAAGCAAGTGGGTTTAGAAAATCGGATGAAAAATAAACCCAATCAACTCTCTGGGGGACAACAGCAACGGGTGGCGATCGCTAGAGCTATTGTCAATCGTCCCGTTGTCTTGCTTGCAGACGAACCAACGGGTGCATTAGACACTAAAACGACTGAAGAAGTGATGAATATTTTTACCCAACTTAACCGCAATGGCATGACGGTTGTGATGGTTACCCACGAACCGGATGTGGCTCGACTCACCAACCGCGTTATTTGGTTTAGGGATGGTGAAGTGGTTCAGTCTAATTTTAATTTAGAAGAGCTGCACGCAAACATTTAAGCCTTTGATCGGTTTTGAAGTCACTCTAAGCCATTGTCTCTCTTCTCCTGTGGCAGTAAGGGTCGAATCATGCTAACTAACCTGAGTTCGGGATAAGGGGAGAAGGAACAATGATGATGGGTTGGGCTTGATTGCGAGATCTCTTTGGGGGACTAGTCCCCCAAACCCCCTAC
>DDLS01000168.1 GCA_002340255.1 Cyanobacteria bacterium UBA2566 | reverse complement strand
AGCTACCTTGTCACCCCTTGAGATCGAGCTATTACAGCGCTTTGCGCTGGGGAATAGGGAATGAGGATTCAAGCTTGTGTTTCATAACGCAAGCAAAGCGCTGTAAGTCAATGCAATAGATATGATGGGAAACAGATAAGACTGCAATCTGGATTATAAAAGTTTAAGCCAAACGTTTGCCCTATCCCTATTTGAAGTCAGTATTTTACTCTGTTGTGCAGGATAAACCATCGATCCAGACTTTCCTAATCTGTTGGAGATCGCCCATAATATCGCCCATAATAAAGCTGAATGCAATTATCCCATATTTCAACTGGCCCTAGACGGTTTTCCCCAACCCCATTGGGATGCTTTGACCGTTTCATACCATTTCTCTATGATGATGTGCTTTAACAAGGGGCCCCCAGCCCCTTGCCTCCCATTGATCGATTAGTGGCAACCTTAAAAAGAAATGGTATCAGGGAGCTTCCAGAACTCAACCGATTATTTAATTATGCGGCTCACTGAGGGAGTCACAGCTTTTTAATCTAACTGAGGTAGGTAGTTAAATACCAGGATTTATGTCGAGATCCAACAGTTGTAATCTTAACTCATTCCTGCTCGTCAACTTCATAACGCTGACGATCTTCCTGACTGGCTGTACGATGTTCAAAAGCATGTCCCTTCCTACCCGCAATTTTAAATGCAGGAACTTCGTGCCCACCAACCGCTCGTTTCGCCAAAATATATTCACTATATGCCCAACTCCATGCAGTAGGGTTGAGGGCCCCACACACATTAACATTTGGCAGTCCTCTCAGCGCAGTTGTTACTTCCAGCTTGACCTTACTGGGTAATTCACTAAGCCAGTTTCCAGGAGGAGTCTTTGGTAAAACCCCCCATGAGTTTTTCTCCGCAGGAGAGACAAAAGAAGGAGGAAAAATCAACTCTCCTTTTCGTACACCTTTTCTTCCTAATCCTTGTTCTCCCTCTTCAACCGAAAGTATTGCTTTTAATCCATAAAAATTAATCCCAAAGTCAACTCTTCTCATGAAATAGTGCAAAAATGATGCCAACATTGCAAAAATTGGAGCTGATTCAGCATGTTCTTCCTTTTTAACCTCCTGAAGGTAATACTCTTTATAAGCGCTGTATGTATCCATCCATTTAGCACCTTTGTATTGATCAAAAACCCCGACTCTTTCTTCCGCCTGTGCTATTAGTCCCTCCATATTCAGACCTTTTGTAATTTGAACCCCTGGTTTAGATTGTCTACCTTTGGGAACAACCTTATGCAAACGCTGTTTAATCTGGAGCTTAAGTGCATCCGTTTCTGCGGGTTGCACACTTGTTCCAGTGCTTTTTGTATATTTCTCTATATCTGTTTTTCCCGTTCTCAGTGTCGAACCTTCTCCCGCGCTTTCAATCTGACGTTTCATTAATGCCAGGGCATCCTTTCTCTGACTGATTCCATCCTGATCCTGCGACATTACAGGTCTAGTTCTATTTTCGATCGTATATGGATTAGATCCCATATCCGTGGTTAGGTCAGCGATCACTTCTTCATCCTCTTTTGTAATCACTTCAGCAATAACACCACGATCTTTGTTTCTTTTCAAAACCAACTGATGGCCACTAGGGTTTTCTACTTCAATCCCTTCAGTCTCTCCTTCATAGTCTTTCCTTTGCACACTGGGAGCTGAAGCCTCAGTCCTACTTAGGTTCTGGGTCAATTCATGGGCAATTAAGTTGTGTCCAACCTCCAACTTCGCTTGCACTGTTGCGGCTTTTCCCAATTTCTCCAGTATGTTACTTTGTTTATGACCTTGGGGTTGCCATTGGGGTAGCTCTTTGTTCTGTTTCCTTTGCACCTTTGGCTGAAGTCCTGGGGGCCCGGTGAACCGAGGTGCATGGCTTTCGGGTTCGACTCTACGAGGAGCGCGGCGAGTGCGGTATTGTTGGCGATGAGGACTCATAATTTTAGCCAAACTAGATCTTATACCATTCAGTATACCGTTAAATGCGGATAAATGCTGATCGACAGTCCGATCGACTAGAAGATTTATAACAGAATGATGATAAATCTTCTAGTTGATCGATACGATTAGCCCATCATCATCGTGTTACTATTGACGGTGCAGATGTAACCTAAAATTTGGAGAATAACCTTATTGGCTAACCACTCCACAGGAATCTACCATCAGCCAAAGAAGTTTCGGGATTGGGCGATCGCAACTACACCAGACAACATTCAAGATGATATTGTTGATTGCCTGGTTGGAGCCATTTCCACCATCCATTCTTTGCTCGATCGCTACATCGCCGATCGGCAGGGTAAAGAAAGTTCTGGTTTTCTCCATCCACACCAAAACCGAGAAGAAATTTGCCAAGGTATAGAAGAGTCTGCCACCCTCAGAAGTTTACGTCAAACTTTTGACCTATCTCTATTTGAATGTAGTATTATCCTCTGTTGTGTTGCTCAAGCCATCGATCGCCATTTTCCCGATCTACTGGCGATCGCTCAAGATAATGGGGAACTGAACTACCTTACCTTTCAACTGGCTCTAGAGTGTTTTCCCAAACCCCATTGGGATGCCTTAACTGAAGCTCGTCCCCTGCGAAAATGGCAACTGATTCATTATGCAACCACTCCAGAACTTCCCCGCGCTTCCCTACAAATTGACGAAGCTATTTTGCACTATCTGATGGGAGAGTCCTATCACGATCCAATCCTGACAGGAACGATTACTCCTGTGTCAATGTTAACCACAACTGTCCTGCAACCTTCCTATGAGAACATCATCGATCAAGCCGTATCGGTGTTTCAAGGGGCTTTAAAGAGTCAACCCATTATCCAATTGTGTACTCCAGAGAGAGAGTTACAAGGGGAAATTGCTATCCATATCAGTCAGGATTTAAACTTCCCCTTATATCATCTTCCCAGTGATGCTATTCCCAGAGATCGGCAGGATCTGCAACGCTTAGTGATGCGTTGGCAGCGCTGGTGTGCCCTTTCACCGAGTTTGTTATGGGTAGAGGTGAATGAATCGGGAACAGCAGAAAGCCGCCCCTCTCTCTTGTCTCCCTTTTTACAGTCTCTTCAAGTGCCCGTCATCGTCGCTACCGAGGAACGGTTGTTCCTCCCCCATACCGTTACCTTTGATGTAGAAGCCTTGCAATATGGGGAACAACTGGAATTGTGGCAAAAGGCATGGCAAGATTACCCAGAAGATTTAGGACAATATCTGTCATCCTTAGCAGCTCAATTTCGCTTATCAGCAATCATGATTGAAACCGCGAGTGCCGCCGTGCGATCGCAGCTCGATTTACCCCCTAAAGTCATCAGTGAGAGACTTTGGGAGTTTTGTCGGTTGCAAGCCAGACCGGAATTAGAAGGATTAGCACAACGTATTGACGTGAGAACCCCTTGGGAAGACTTCGTACTTCCGGAGCGAGAAAAAGGGCTTTTGCAGCAAATTCTGATTCATGTGCGCCGACAGGCAACCGTCTATCAAAATTGGGGGTTTGCGGCCAAAAATCAGCGCGGGTTGGGGTTAACGGCGTTATTTGCCGGAACCAGTGGCACAGGCAAAACGACGGCGGCTGAAGTGTTGGCACATGAACTACATTTAGATTTATTTAGGATTGATCTAAGTGCGGTAATGAGCAAGTATATTGGCGAAACAGAGAAGAATTTACGCCGTATTTTTGATGCTGCAGAAAAGGGGGGAGGTATTTTACTCTTTGATGAAGCGGATGCCCTGTTTGGTTCGCGCACGGAAGTTAAAGATAGCCACGATCGCCACGCCAATCTTGAAGTGAGTTATTTGTTACAGAGAATGGAAGCCTATCAAGGATTAGCGATTTTAACCACCAACTTTAAGGATAATTTAGATCGAGCCTTTATACGTCGCCTACGTTTTATTGTTAATTTCCCCTATCCCAAAGCTCCAGAGCGCAGTCAAATTTGGCAGCGGGTTTTTCCCAAGCAAACTCCGACGGAGGGCTTGAATTTTAAAAAATTGGGACAATTGGATGTTACCGGCGGAAATATTAAATCGATCGCGCTAAATGCAGCCTTTTTAGCTGCTGATGCTGAAGAACCGGTAAAAATGAAGCATATTCTGGAAGCGACGAGAACAGAATATTTGAAATGGGGGCGATCGCTCACTCGTGCTGAAACTCAGGGTTGGGATCTCTTTTGAGCTAAGGTTCATTTTGCTCCATTATCCGTGATTAGCTTCCATTTTGGCTAAAATTTGTTGAATCATCAATCTATCTTGGGCTAGGGGGAGATAGTGCAAATAGTCTTCTAAATCTTGGGTGGCTAAACTCCAGTTGCCTAATTCATAGGAGATTAAACCGCGATCGCGCAATTCCATAGGCGCTTGGGGAAATAACAATAAAATCCGTTCAATGGCAGCCAAGGCGCGATCGATTTGATGATTGTGCAGATAAATCACTTTCAGGTTCGTCAGCATTCGCGCTAAAAACTGTCGAGGACTGACAGGGGCTAGATATTTAGGTTTTAATTCTATCGGTTGTCCATAAATCTGGGCTAACCGCTTGGCACAATCTTCAGGAAATAAGACTTCTCCTCGATCAAAGGCATCAACAAAAATTCCTACCTCTTCAAAATCAGGACGAATCAAAAAATGACCCGGCATTCCAATGCCCACCATAGGAAATTCTAGCCGTTGGGCAAGTTCTAAATAGACTAAAGCCAGGGTGATAGGGATACCCGTACGTCGGTTAAGGACTTCATTTAAGAAGCTATTGCGCGGATCGTAATAGTCTTCGGTATTCCCTCGAAAACCGAGCTGCTCATACAGATAATCGTTAATCGTTTGGATAATACGCAAGGGATAGCGCTGAGTCGGTAGCTGGGTTTGGATCTCTGCTGCCATGCGATCGAGTTGTTGCAGGTATTCAACCGGGTTGAGTTTTGGATAGGCTTCAGCAGCAATGTAAAGGGCTGCCTTAGCTAGGGAGATGGAGGCTTCTGGTTGCTGTATTTCCTGATAGAACTGTTGTCTGGTTCTAGAAAAGTCCATAATCCAAAATTTATTTTTTTCATTTTGTCCTAGTGTGGCATACCTGCACCCATCTGTTGTCTGAAATCCTTGCTAATTATAGGTTTTGTTAATCCCGATGTTTTTAGTCGGGATTGTTTGACGACCCTTGACCCCCGGTGATACGATGCCAATCGAGGATCAGAAATCGCACGTTAAACAAAGAGGAAGACAAAGCTTATGACCCTTGCCACTGAAACCCTAAATCGGAGTTCCCAAGCTGCCTGTGAAAAGTTAGTCTGTAAAGAGTGCGGCACAACCTATGAACTCGAAGCCAAGCATGTGTGTGAAGAATGTTTTGGCCCCCTAGAAGTAAGTTATAACTACGACCGTTTACGCCAGCAAGTTAGCCGTGAAACTATTGAAGCCGGCCCCAACTCCATTTGGCGTTATCGTCAGTTCCTTCCTCTACTGAGCGATAACGTGATTGATGTAGGTACGGGGATGACTCCTCTTCTGAAGGCAAATCGGTTAGCACGGCAATTAGGTCTAAAAAATCTTTATATTAAAAATGATGCGGTAAACATGCCCACCCTGAGTTTTAAGGATCGGGTGGTCTCGGTTGCCCTATCGAGAGCCAGAGAATTAGGGTTTTCCACTGTATCTTGTGCGAGTACTGGAAACTTAGCGAATTCTACTGCGGCGATCGCCGCCCATGCCGGCTTAGACTGTTGCGTCTTTATCCCCGCCGATCTCGAAGCCGGTAAAGTATTGGGAACCCTAATCTACAATCCCACCCTCATGGCCGTCAAAGGCAACTACGATCAAGTCAATCGCCTCTGTAGCGAAGTTGCCAATACCTACGGCTGGGGATTCGTCAACATTAACCTGCGCCCCTACTACTCCGAAGGCTCCAAAACTCTAGGCTATGAAGTCGCCGAACAACTCGGTTGGCAACTGCCCGATCATGTGGTTGCCCCCCTAGCCTCCGGTTCCCTCTACAACAAAATTTACAAAGGCTTCCAAGAATTTATCAAAGTCGGCTTAGTTGAAGATAAATCTGTCCGCTTTAGTGGCGCTCAAGCCGAAGGCTGCTCTCCCATCGCCTCCGCGTTCCAGGAAGGACGCGACTTTATCGCCCCAGTCAAACCCAACACGATCGCCAAATCGATCGCCATTGGTAACCCCGCCGATGGAATCTATGCCCTTGAGTTAGCCCGCAAAACCAACGGCAACATCGAATCGGTTACCGATGCTGAAATCATCGAAGGCATTAAACTCTTGGCAGAAACCGAAGGCATCTTCACCGAAACCGCAGGCGGAACCACGATCGCCGTCCTCAAAAAACTGGTCGAAGCCGGTAAAATTGACCCCGATGAAACCACCGTCACCTACATTACCGGCAACGGCTTGAAAACTCAAGAAGCCGTTCAAGGATATGTTGGCGAACCCCTCACGATTGACGCAAATCTAGAAAGCTTTGAGCGGGCAATGGAACGGGCACGTACCCTCGATCGCCTAGAATGGCAACAAGTATTGGTCTAAACTCTTAGTCCAAACAGTCATTAAACCCGGAATGGGGGAATACTCTCCCCCATATTTCCAAATCTCAAACAGATAAACACTGCAATCATGGTTAAAATTTTAATTCCTACTACCTTACAAAAGCACACCAATAATCAGCCCACGGTAGAACTCCAAGCTAGTACTGTCTCTGAACTGATTGATGTTTTAGAAAAGAGCTATCCAGGCATTAAAAACCGCATCCGCAAAGAGAGTGGAGAAATCAACCGCTACTTAAATATTTATGTGAAAGAAGAAGACATTCGCTTCTTACAAGGGGCTGAAACCGTACTCAACGAAGGGGATGAAGTAAGCATTGTCCCCGCTGTTGCTGGCGGCTAATCTTCTTCCGATCTCACGTGCATGAACTCAACTCCATTGTTCCACAGCCTCAAAAGCTGTGGTTTTTTTATATAGTGCTTCGCGCGAAGGAACAAGGCCGCAAGTTTACCATGGTGGTTTGCCAAGTGCCGTAAGGCATGGGTTTGGGTGAATCCTTCTCCTACTTGGTCAACATACCTATTTAATTGACCCCGCATAGCATCAGAATACAGTCCTTTTAGATTGTCCGGTTTAGTATCAGGGCTTGGGAATTTATCGGGGAATTTTACGTTAGCATCTTTAATCCCCAGCATTTCAACCAAATCAGGGTGATTGGGATGCACCATCGGTCGGGCAATTCTATTAGAGGTCTTTACTGTGATATAGTGACGTTTTCCACTAGTATCAGTTACCCAAAACCCATCACCAATAATGACAATATTCTCATCATTAGTTGGGTCATGGAGTGCCTTGATTACACGGTTGCCACGTTTGACAGGTTTATCAAGATTAAGGATTGCCTTAAATTCAGAGCAACGGAAACCGTAGATGAGGTTAAAGCAAATAGCTTTGAACCATGATCGACGAGATTCAATGTTATTCCGTTGAGCTTTGGTCAATTCATAACCATTAAGTCCCAGTACCCTAGCTCTAAAGTCTAGAAAGGTTTCAAGGTCAATGGTTTGTTGCTCGGTTTTTTCAACTACTCGGACAGTTCCAAAGTGTTTGGAAACTTTAGCCAGTTCCCCATCGAGTCTGGTATCTCTTAGGAGTTTTGCAACACCGGTATAAGCATTCCTGAAGCCTTTAGAACATAGAGT
>DDLS01000191.1:17128-17849 GCA_002340255.1 Cyanobacteria bacterium UBA2566 | reverse complement strand
AATTACCCATAAAATCTCCGCAGAAACCAGGGCTGAACTATCAGAGCTGGTTGATTGGATAGGATTTGAGGGGAAAGAGGCTCAGGAAAAAATTCCTATGTACCTCGATCCTACGATAGATGGAACGCCACTAGACAAGCTCCAGGAGGAGGAGACCGAGAAACTACTCCCCAAACTCTTGCGAGAACGAGAGCAAAATATCAATTACTATGAGAACAGGGATGAACATACCTTGGTCACTCGATTAATGATGCTCCAAAAGGAGACAAATGCGGCTGCTACTGCTGTTTCTACTCCGGTTAAGTCGAAATTTGATATCTTGAAAGCTCTGAGTAATTTTGACCTAAATAAGGCAGTTACAGGGCTTGAATTAATCCAGACAATTAGAAAAGCATTCTTGGCAAGCGCTGCTAATCCTGAATCTTTTGAGCAATACTTAGCCGATATGGAGAGGCGATACTCGAAAAACAATTCTCCTATTCCTGAAGACAATCAGCATGACTACCAACTGGATAATAATCCCGCAACCGGACTTCCTGTTATTGAATTGGAGCCGACAGAGCATATTACTTCTCTGGCTGATGAGTTTCGTCCAAGGGAGCCTAATTCTGAATTTTGGAGTAAAAAGAAAGGCTTTGGAGACAAGAGCTACCAGACCAAGAATAAGCCTAGAATAAACACTAAGAAAAAGTCGAGGTAATCATGATAAGAGAAATCCTAC
>DDLS01000191.1:0-17045 GCA_002340255.1 Cyanobacteria bacterium UBA2566 | reverse complement strand
ATTCGATGAATTTAGGGAGCTGGTGACTATTTCAGTTGAAGTCTTTATCCTCTTTCTTCTCGGTAAATCAAATAGCCTGCTCTCGGAACTAGATAAAGACCTGAAGGGGCGAGATAAAGAATTCCTAGAAGAGAGCGTCAAAATTCGCCGAATGTTGCGAGGACTTGAGCAAAGGTTGAAGGAAAACGATAGTCATGGCTAAGAGTCCAAGAATCACAGACTCAGAGGGTAAAGCCGCAAAATCGTGGAATTACGACGTAAATTTACGTCGTAATCTTAGGAATAAGTAGGAGGTATGGGAGAAGAGAGAGATCAGGCTATTCCCTTCACTAAGATTACCAAAAAAAAGACCCCATTATGGGGTCTTTTAGTAATTGGATGCTAGGAGAAAACGCTCTTTTTTCTCAGATATTTGTTTCCATTCTAGCCAACCTTAGCCAATCCTAGGAAGGTCGTCGTTACCTCCTAGGAGTTCATTGAGTCTGGCATTCTCCTTCTTCAGGAAGAGAATGGTTTCCTCTGCATGTTTTAGCTGTTTTTTGAGTTCAGCAATTTCCGCTTCTTTGGAGATAGGAGTTAGAAGCAAATCAATTTCTGCATCAGCAGTTAGGTGTTCGTCATACCTATCATTCATATCTCCAGAGTGTCCCAGAGAAAGTGCGCGTTGGTCGCGAGTTAATCCAGAGAGTTTGCCATGGTGGTTTGCCAAGTGCCGTAAGGCATGAGTTTGGGTGAATCCTTCTCCTACTTGGTTGATATATCGAACTAAGGCTTCTCTCATCCCTTTATTGTATATATCTTTGATAGATTCTGGGTTACTGTTTGCATCAGGGGTAGTCTCAGGCATTTTTACGCTTGAGTCTTTGATTCCTAATAATTCAATCAGATTAGGGTAATCAGGATGAATCATTGGGCAACATATTCTCTTGGAAGTCTTCACTGTGATATAGTGACGTTTTCCACTGCTATCGGTAATCCAAAACCCATCATCGACTACGAGAATATTCTCATAATTATCTGGGTCATGGAGTGCCTTGATTACGCGATTACCGCGCTTAACAGGTTTATCAAGGTTTTGAATAGCCTTGAATTCAGAACATCGAAAACCATAGAGTAGGTTAATACAAATAGCCTTGAACCATGACCTGCGAGACTCGATATTATTTAACTGAGCCTTGGTCAACTCATAACCATTGAGTCCCAAAACTCTAGCCCTAAAATCTAGGAAGGTCTCAATATCAATGGACTGCATCTTAGTTTTACGAACTACCTTAAGAGTTCCAAAGTAAGATTGCACCTTAGCTAATTCAGTATCAAGCCTAGTATCCCTGAAAAGCTTCAGAGTTCCTGTATAGGCATTTCTAAACCCCTTGGAACATAAGGTTTGTGAACCGGAGATACTGATAATCAGTTGACCCCAGTTTTGGATGATTTCAGGGATGATGTTTTCACCAGTGAGCTTAAGCTTAGGGTTGAGCTTGGCGTGATGGCTTCCATAGGTTTTATTGTAGATAGCCAGGGTGTTAATCCTTGACTTCTCATCATTCCGATCGCGACCACATTTGTCATAACCAGAGAGGTAGTTGTTCTTCACAATCTCAATGGCATCCCCGATGGTTAGGCAATCATCAACCAGGGTTTTAGTCCCTTTGATTTTTGACTCGTACCATGACCAAAACTCCGTTTCTGTCTCGCATCCATTGAGTTTGTAAGCCACAAGCAGAGCCTTGGCAAGAGCGTTCACGCAACCATCACGGGTACAGTCTTCGTTACAGCTATTATTAGCCGTTGCTGGCTTGGTAGTCGTTTTGAACCGAAGATACAGTCGATTCCCTTGCCTGCTAATAGAGACACCCTTGGGGGTACTTTTCTGGCAAGCCTTAAGGTAAATCCTCACCAGTTCATAGTCAACGTACTTGGATGGGTCAATCTGGTGAGAGTGGAAATACTCATTCACCAGAGACCATGCCTGTTTAGTGTGATTGTCAGACATCTGCCTATTTTCTGCCTATTTCCTTTTCAAGGTTCTATAAGGCAGATTTGGCAAAGCTTCTAGCTATTGGAATGCCGTTAGGCTCCTGTAGCGCTCCTTTAGGAAGAGGGGGCTACACCTAATTTGCACACAAAATAATCCTACACCACTCCAAAGCAGTGCAGGGTAAATAGGTCGTACAAATAGAGGAAATCTATCCATAAAAGCATCACCATAGATTTCCGCTAATAAATCAATCACATGACCATCACATAAGAATTATCTATGGATAAAGGGAGACTCATAAGGTGTGACGCAAAAGTATATACTATGGAGGTCACCCCAAGTTGTAGTGACGACCAAAATATATATTTTTTGTCACCCTATAACCGGACAGAAAGTTACCCCAATTAGCGGGCTAACGCCAGAACAGAAAGAAACTCTTCGGCGTATTGATGCAACACTAGAGTGGAACCTGAACGGCAAGACTCTTCTGGGAAGCTCACAAAAAAAAGACCGCTCTGTGGGGGGCTTTAGCTTAACGGCTCATTTACGACGTAATTCTAGAAGTAGGAGGGTCTCCTAGTTTTTGCCTAATAGCTGCGTCGACAATGAACAAATCGTTCTCACTATAGGAAACAACCATCCTAGTCGCCCCATCAACATACTGCTCTCGTTTAAGTAGGCGGTGTCTATAGTAATACAATTTCTCTTGGAGTTTGCAACTATTGAAACCGCTAAAAATTTTTGCTAAACTGTTTTATCAGCAACGAGTAAAACCCGGTTTTGCCTATTGCCTCTCCCTAGCTTACAGCCTTCACTTCTGACCATTCCCTATTACCAGCGCAAAGCGCTATAGCTTCAGTTGAGCCAAAACAAGCGTATTTTAATGTGTACCCTAATGGCCCTAGCCTGTAGCGGCTTTGGTTTTGCTGTGGGTGGAAACTTGCAATTTCAATCTAAAATGCAAGCTTGCCAAGACTATTCTTGGGTATTTAGCAAAGTGTGTCAACTTTGGGCAGGGCCAAATGCTTGGTTGCAAGGCAGTACTACAGGTGCGTGGGTAGGCATGGTTTTAGGTAGCTTTGTCGCTGGTTTAGCAACTTCTAGAGAGCATCAAGAAGACTATCAACAATTAACAGCAGAAGAAGAAGCAGAACTCAAGCGTGTCTTATGCTCTCTAGAGACAGCAATGACTGGAGTCTATCCGTTCAGCAGCAGAGAGGGGCTGATTCTTGCTTTAGGAATGCAATTGAGCCAAGGTGAATCCAAGGAAGGGCTGAAGCTACACACTGTTAAGCAACTGATATCGAGTTTAGAAGAAAGTAATCTCAATTCTGGGAAAGGGCTGATTTCAGGAGAGGATAACGACAAGCTAATCTGAGATTATGTATATTATCCAAGCACTTTCCCCATATCCCTCTTTGGTCAACACCTCAAGGGGTAAAAAGAGGGGTTGAGGCAGCCATCAGGCGATCAATATAGGGGTAATTCAGGTGGAAGTCATAGCTTGGCAAGCTATTGATTCTGCAAACTCTTGAGAGATGCAAAGCTTTTATCAGAGCTAGACAATGCTTCCCTGCGATCGCCATGACAACTATTCCAACAGACTTGATATTATCTGAACGTCGGTTTACGCGAAACCAACCAGTACGTATTCATCTCTCCTTTCCCTTTAACCCGAATTTTGCCCCGTTTCTCTAAAAGATATTGCTCTTTTAAGACTTCATAAACCACTTCAGTCACTTGGATTTTACCCGGTTCTCCAGACGACTCCATACGGGAAGCTACATTTACCGTATCTCCCCATAAATCATAGATAAATTTCTTCTTCCCAATCACCCCTGCAATCACTGAACCTGTATGCATCCCAATGCGGATTTGGAAATTATCCCCCATGGGCGTGTAAAATTGACCCATATATGTTTGCATGGATAAGGCCATCCTAGCCATGACATCCAGGTGATTAGGCATGGGATCGGGTAATCCTCCTGCTACCATATAGGCATCACCAATGGTTTTAATTTTTTCGAGTCCATAGGTTTCCGTCAGTTGGTCAAAGGTGGAAAAGACTTGATTGAGCATATCCACCAATTGAATGGGTTGAACTTGAGCGGCTAAAGGTGTAAATCCGACAATGTCAGCAAATAAAATCGTCACCGATTCAAAATCTTCCGCTAAAGAGCTTTGATCTTGTTTTAACTGATCGGCGATCGCCTCTGGCAAGATATTGAGAAGTAGCTTTTCTGACCGCTCTTTTTCCTGTCTTAGGGCTTCTTCTGCTTGCTTGCGCTTCGTCACATCTCGAAATCCCCACACCCGTCCCATAATTTGATCGCCAACTTTCTGAGGACGACTAAATTGCTCAAACATTCGACCATCCTTAAACGGAATAATGCCCGTACCTTCGGCTTTTGGATTCTCAACCATTTCTTGTTGACGTTTTAGGAATGCCACCGGATCTTCCACTTGCTGCGCCAAAAAATTGCGTTGTTCTTGCACATTTTGAGAGGCTAAAACTTCCGGAGGAATTTTCCACATTTTGATAAATTGATTATTATAAGCAATAATTCTATTCGACCGATCGACAGCTATCACGCCATCAGCAATGGATTCTAAGACTGCTTTCTGCAAAGCTAGAGCATTTTCCAAGGCGACTTGAGCTTCTTTTTGGGGAGTTATATCTCGAACAACCCAGATCACAGATTGATCGGAAACTGGAGAAACATTCGCCGCAAACCAGCGTTGCTTTCCTCGAAGGACCATCTGATATTCCACTCTATGGGTTTTTCCCGTTTCCAGAACTTTAGAAATTTTATCTAAGTGCCAGTTGACCAATTCTGGCTCCATAAACTCCCGAATATTTTGATTGAGTAAAACTTCCCTACTATGCATCAAAAAATCATCACTGCCGGAAATTATTTTTTCATAATCTCCCTGGCGATTAAAGACTAAAATCAGTTCAGTCATCGCTTCAAATAAGCCTCTCAACTCAGCTTCGGCAGTAGTTAATGATACGGTTCTTTCTTCAACACGCTGTTCTAATTCCTTATTACTTTGGTCTAGAATAGAGAAGGTTTTAATTAGCTCTTCAGCCATGGTATGAAAAGAAAGAGCGAGTTGTCCCAATTCATCAGAGCGATCGGGTAATTCTGGAGAGTCCCAATTACCAGCAGCGAGAGCTTGGGCGGAACGATTTAAGGTAAAAATGGGATAGGTGACCCAGCGAGCAGTTAAGATACCAATAATAACGGCTACCAGTAAAGCGATCGCGCATAAAATAATTGTATTTTTGGTATTGTCGTGAATCTGGTCCATAAAATCAGATTCTGGCACAACGACTACAATCAGCCAATCTAAGCCATAGGCATCTTTAAGGGGGGAAACTTCTAGGAATTTGGGATTATTTTCTCGATCGAATTCGAGCTTCTGAGGCCGATCGATGTTGTAAAAATTTCCAAATTTCTCTTCCAGAAAAAGTGCGGTGTTTTTTATGATTGTATCCTCACTTTCCTTGGCTCTAATTTGTTCTTTAGATTGGGAGACGAAAAGGACTTGCTCTGGATTGGACGAAGCGACCAATTCTCCATTGCGCTCCATGATAAAAATTTGTCCCGATTGACCAATGTTCAAGTCTTGCAGGAATTGACTAATAGTAGATAAGGATAAATCAACGCCTAAAACGCCTTGAAAGTCACCTTGGTTATCATAAACCGGCTGACTAGCTGTTAACCCTAAACTTTGGGTCGATATAAACAGATAAATATCACTCCAAACTGGTTTTTGAGCCTGTTGTGCAGCCTTAAACCAAGGACGCTCTCTAGCATCATAAGTTGTGGTCTCTAAAAGCTCTTTCCGATCGCCTTTACTATCGACGGAATATTTATAATAATTCCCGCTAACCAAGTTTTCAGTTACGCGGATCATCGACTGACCATTGTCTCCCTTTCCTGAAAAAATTAGACCTCCTCTAGGATTGCCAAAATAGATAAAAGTGACGGAATCAAAGACTTGAGTTTGTTGCCAAAATTGCTGTTCCAGGAGTTTTGGAAAATTGAGATCGAGAATGTTTAAACGAATCGCTTCGGCATTGGTTTGATTGATGAGATGGGGTAACTCAAGATGGACGCGCAAATGACTATCGACGCGATCGCCAATTTCCGTCATTAATCGATCGGCTAAATCTTGTACCGCTTCCTGTCCAGTGCGATAGGATAGATAACCGACTAATCCGACTGTGGCGCAGATTTGCACGACAAAAGGAACGACTAAAACCAGGCGTAAGGGAAGGCGTTTGAGATATTGAGACGTTGCTTGCCAAACCATTTAGAGGATTGGGGAGAAGTAGAGAAAGAGAAACAAAGCCACAAGGTTGACAGATGGATCAATCTTGTCCTTAAAGTTAGCACATCCATTCAACTGGATCATCACAAACGGCCCTTCAAGGGTAAAATAGGTCGGTTGTACTTCTGCTACACAAGCTGTGATTGAGCGTTATACTCTGCCCGAAATGGGCAAAATTTGGACGGATGACTTTAAGCTAAAGACTTGGTTACAAGTTGAAATTGCGGTCTGCGAAGCGCAAGCTGAACTGGGTTATATTCCAGCCCAGGCTGTAGAAGAGATCAAAGCGAAAGCTAAATTCGATCTCAACAGAGTGTTGGAAATAGAAGCCGAAGTCCGTCATGATGTGATTGCCTTTTTGACCAATGTCAATGAGTATGTAGGGGATGCTGGGCGCTATATCCATTTGGGATTAACCAGTTCAGATGTCTTGGATACGGCTTTGGCCCTGCAAATGGTGGCTAGTTTGGATTTAATCCAACATCAGGTAGAAGAATTGGTGCAAGTAATTCGCTATCAAGCCGGCCAACATCGAGATACGGTAATGGTGGGGAGATCGCATGGAATTCATGCCGAACCCATGACATTTGGTTTTAAGTTAGCGGGATGGTTAGCGGAAGTTTTGCGTCACCGCGATCGCCTTTGTCGCCTGCAGTCCCAAATTGCCGTTGGTAAAATTTCTGGCGCAGTGGGAACTTATGCCAATATTGACCCCAAAGTAGAAGAGTTAGCGTGTCAACAGTTGGGATTACAACCTGATTGTGCCTCAACTCAAGTCATTTCCCGCGATCGCCATGCAGAATATCTGCAAACCCTAGCCCTGCTTACCGCCTCCATTGAACGGTTTGCCGTCGAAATTCGCAACCTCCAGCGCACCGATGTTCTCGAAGTAGAAGAATACTTTGCCAAAGGGCAAAAAGGGTCTTCTGCCATGCCCCATAAACGCAACCCCATTCGCTCAGAACGGCTCACCGGTTTAGCCAGAATTATCCGAGGTCATGCGATCGCCAGCTTAGAAAACGTGGCCCTGTGGCACGAGCGCGATATTTCCCACAGTTCCGTAGAGCGAGTTGTTCTCCCAGATGCTTGTATTTTGACTCACTTTATGATGCGTGAAATCATCAACCTGGTGAAAGGTCTCTTAGTCTACCCTGAAAACATGAAGCGTAACATGAACGTTTATGGCGGGGTGATCTTCTCCCAACGAGTCCTCTTAGCCCTCGTAGAAAAAGGTCTACAGCGCGAAGAAGCCTATAAAATTGTCCAAGAAAGTGCCCACCAAGTCTGGAATAATCCAGAGGGAGACTTTCGGACTCTGATTAGTCAACATCCCCAGGTCACTCAATCCCTTTCTCCAGAAGAGATTAACGCTTGCTTCGACCCCCATCAGCATCTGAGAAACCTGGATCAAGTCTATCAACGACTGAGTATCTGAGCATATTCCTGAAGGGGAGTGATTTCCACCGAGAAGGAATACTCTAACTCAGAATCATGGGAGACCACTTCGATCGTGTAGTCTGCCGATTCCATCGGCTGTACGATCCACTCTGGAAAACCCTCCTCAGAGGTCTCCCAGGATTGAGTCAAAAGTTCCCCACGAGGATCGACTACTCTGGGGATCGTCCCTTCTAAGTTTTTCAAATTTAAAGTTTTTCCAGGGGGCAGATGGACGATATAGCGGTGGACTCCTACTCCAACCATACGGTCTTTAATCCGTATTGAAGATTGATGTGACCCTAGGTTTACCCGCTCTACTTTTTCATTACAACTACTATCAACATCTGATCGGTGTACCCAGCCTTTGGTGGGATCAATAATTTCAAACCATTGGTCAGTGGCATTCATAATACTGAGCCATCTTCCGGTTTCTAATTCTCCCACGATCGCCCCATCTTTTCTTGGACTAGATAGCACATATAATGGAGACTTGTTTGTAGACAATTGGGCCATGCTAATCACACAGTATTCCAAGTCTCGAACTTGAGTTTCCTTAGAGGGATTTAACGCTACCTCACTCCAGTTTTCATGTAAATGGGGAGGAAGGAGCGACCCCGTTTGGGGATTGGTGTTGGTAGCTACCCAATTCGCTGTTGGTTTAGACTCTACTGAACTACTTATATTACTGGAAGTTGTATAACTGGAAGCTCGATCTTCTTCTTGGGGTTGATGTTGGGCCATGGTTTTTGTGTCGCTGGCAGACCATGCCCACTTCTCCCACTGGAGTAAGCCCACTATGACTAGGACAGTAGTCAGACTTATACCCGTTATTTGAATAGCTCTCCAAAAAATATGCATTATATCTCCTCACAATTGGTCAAGACTTCTGCCATAACAGGTTTAAGTCCTACAGACTCTAGCTAAATTGGGTTCCATTGTTGACACCATAACCGATTTTTTCAAAAACTGCAAACCCTATCCTGGCAATGATCCCCGTTTTTTTTTAATGTCTTTCCGTAGTTTTTTTCGCGATAAACGTTGGCAATAATACTATTTCTTTCTGGATCAAAAAAGGGTTCGATCTTCAAACCCTAGCTTCAGCTTATTTTAAGAATTTTGGTTCTAGGTATAGAAATGACTAGCATCAGGTTCATGGATTAACTGGGTTGTCTTCCATTGCCTTTTGGCTTTTGACCAGTGCGTCTATTGCTCTCTGGAAATTTTGTCATAGAGTCGCTTGAGCATCACCACCATTTCTGCTCGGGTGACCAATTGATTGGGTCGAAAGGTTCCATCTTGGTAACCACTAATCAGGTTTTCTTTGACTGCCCATTCCAAAGCGTCATAGTACCATCGACTTCTACCATCCGGAAATACATCTCTAAACATACGCTTCTTCTCCGTTGCAAACATATAGCCAGAATAATAAAACACACCGTTTTCTACCAGAGGGCCGATATCGGCAACTCTGACACGATAGTTATTAAACCGTTGGACTCCATAATAATTATCGATCATCACCCTGGCATAACCGGGATTTTTGCGGTCTTGGGTCATCCGCACTGCATGACCATAGGTGCGATCGCTAAATGAAGTTTGATCCAAAAATCCATCGGCATTAAAATCCGCATTATATTGGGCACTCCCTCGATAACCGGTAACCACACTATAGCCTTTACCCAGAACTGAACCGAGTTGCACGCCGGTCATATCGACTCGATAAGAAACAAGGGCTTCTCGACGGTTATTCCACCATCGACGCAACAAGTCTACCGCCTGATTAATATACCATCCCTGAGTATCGGAAAACCCGTAGCGTCGAGCTTCTTGAATCAGTTGCCCAAACTCAGCCAGACTAAATCGATACCCGGTTAAATCCGAAATTGCCCCAGCAGCCGCAAATAGAGTGCAGGACATCGGATGCAGATCGAGCTGATTATATTGAATTTGGCGATCCCAAAAGGTCGAAGGAGCCACGGGAACCTCTTCCAGAACATTGCCCAGTCGCCAGTCTAAGGTACTGTAGGCTTCCTTCGCCGCATAATAGCCGTAAGGAACCGTTTGTTGTTCAGTCATGATTTGCTACTTTTGAGCCAAACCGATCTTAACCTGAGTCTGACCCAGGGCGATAATCGGAGCGATCGCTGAGGCGATCGCCCATACCCTAATCTCGCTTTTGCGCCTCTTCCCCATTTTTTTCTAATCCATTAGTGCTTTTGTTTCCGAGCCGCCTTATATAAAGCCTTACGCACGATAGGAACTAACGTCTCCCAAGACAAATCGGGGCGATTTAAAACTAATCGTAATGCCTCCAAGGCCCGTTGAGCTGCTTCCAAGCGATCGTCACCGATCCAAGAAAGGGGGGTAGAATTCCTAATCGGATCGCGTTGAACCGCCATAATACCTTGGCGCACAGCAAGGGTAATTTGCTCCTGTAACTGTTGGCGAGCATATTTTAATTGCCGCTTTTGGCCTTCTTCACTGGAAGCGTACAATGCAGGTAAACGATTGAGAGCATAGGTTGCCACCTCAATTGGCTCAATGTAGGGCTGCAAATTATGAGGAACTTTCTTGAGTTGTTCTTGAACCTCTTCAGCGACTAATAATTCGATCACATTATGATAAACCTTGGGAGATGAAGAATTCCGATGGAGCATAATCTCGTTGAAGGGACGCTAATGGTTTAGACCCCGTATACGTTCAGGTGTAGTCTAGGATCTGAAATTGGGTGGATCAATTACTCTAAGTTTAAACTGCCTGTAGAGGAATAGAGCGATCGCAATATTTAAAAAACCCGGTTTTGAGTTTCCCCTAAGCTTGAAGGTGTAAATCTGTGAATATTTGCTTACGCCATTGAGCATCCAAATGGCGATCGCAGGCAATTTCCAAGACACGAATACCCCGAGCTGGTAATCGGGATACATAATACTCAAACCCATCCCAAGTTTCCACTCGATGATGCTCAATCTCGTAAGTCTGGCATAAGTGGGCAAAGTTAATCGATTGAGGCGTACCAAAGAATTCTTCAAAGGGGGGATTATATTGGGAAATCGGTAAATTCTCAAAAATTCCGCCCCCATTGTTGTTCATGACAATAATCGTTAAATGACCTTGGAAATAGCGATGCACCAGGAAGCCATTAGTATCATGCAAGAGGGCTAAATCTCCCGTGAGTAAAACGCTGGGTTGCTGATGACGGTGGGCAATTCCCAAGGCAGTAGACAGAATCCCATCAATGCCATTGGCTCCACGATTAAAATAGGGATACAGTTTTAAGGAGTTGGGAGTCCAAAACCATTCCACATCTCGCACCGGCATACTGTTAGAAATGAAAATAGGAGTCTGTTCCGGTAGAACTTGAGAAAGTAACCAAGCGGCTTTGGGTTCACATAAACGATCGATATTATCTAAGATTCGATCTAAGTGCGATCGCCCCCAATGCTCTAAGGCACACCAGCGCTCTAAATAGGGATTGACTTCAGAGGGTTGCTCTGGCATAAAATGGGATAATTGTTCAATAGAACAGCGCCAAAATTGAGTTTTGTTGTGCAGCGGATCGAGATTCTGATAGCTTGGATCGATAATCCACTGGCGAGGATTACATCCCTTGAGCCATGTTCTTAATGCTTTACTGGTTGGGAAATCCCCAATTTGAATCACCACATCGGGGCATAATTCTTGGGCAATTTCAGGATTGCGGAGTATCAGATCGTAGGTGGAGATAATATAGGGATTCAGATGGGCATAATTGCGAACGGGGGATAAGCCTTCTGCGAGGACAGGAAAGTTGAGGATTTTGGCTAAATGGGCGATCGCTTCCACATAAGCTTCTGGTTTGTGAGGGGCAGCTACTCCTGCAATAATGATGCTACGGGAAGAGCGCAAAGTATCACACCAAGTTTTCACGGCTTCTGGCACGATTTCGATACTCGATACTGAGGGAGAATGGGCATTTAAAAACCCAAAGAAGCCATCCTGATCGAATTCGTCTTCACGAATACCTAGATCCAGTTGCAGAGTAGGCGCTAAGGGTTCTCGAAAGGGAATATTAACATGGACGGGGCCAGGAATCGGACTTAAGGCACGTTCCCATCCATAGGCGATCGTTTGGCGCAGATAAGTTAAATGATCCACATTCGGTAAACATAATTCAGTTTGCCAAGTGGGATAATTTCCATAGAGCTTCACTTGATCAATGGTTTGCCCGGCATGGATTCGACGCAATTCCGGAGGGCGATCGGTCGTTAGCACGATCAAAGGTACTCGACTTTCCGAAGCTTCAATCACGGCTGGATAAAAATTAGCCGCTGCTGTCCCCGAAGTACAGACTAAAGCAGTCGGTAATCCTGATTTTTTCCCCTGTCCCAAGGCAAAGAATGCTGCCGAACGCTCATCTAATATGGGTATTGCTTCGATCCCAGTTTGAGCAGCAAACGTAACGGTTAAGGGAGTTGAACGAGATCCCGGACAAATGATTACCGTAGTTAAGCCCAAACGCTCTAAGGTTTCCACCAAAATCGAAGCAGCGAGCATATTGAGGTTACGGAAATCAATCGGCATGGTTGAGAATCAACAAGAGTTAAATCTTCGTTATCATACCCTGCGATCGTGAAAGGCGTGCAAGTTACTTACAGCATAATGTGTTTGCTCAGGGACACCAGGGACTCCGCCGATGAGTTATTACACACTCTTTAAAGGATGACTACTTTTAATGTCCACCTGTCGGGTTCTTCGCATCCTGCGTCCCAAACACCCACTGCATGGCAGTGTTACTGTTCCTCTCGTACTGAAGTATGTAAGCTGTAAGAGTCAGGGCACGCCTTAACATTCTATTTTAGCTCTATTTTCAGTAGATATGTGCTAAAACTCTTAAAATCTCAGAGCATAATGTTTTCACTTCATTATGAATAAGGGAAGTTCTAAGGCAACTTTAACCAATTTAACGGAAGGGAATTGGTTGGTCTATCATCTCTTAACTGAACTCTGGAACTGTCGCAGCATCGGGGAGCGCGACGGTTTTTCCTAACAGCAACTCCAAGATAAAACAATTATACCTCTTTCCCGTAGGCTTGCCACGCTAAGTCCACTAGCCCATTCATAATTGCTGAAGCAACTACCGCGCTCCCTTTACGTCCCTCAATACGAATATGGGGAACTTGGGAATCGTTTAAGCGGCCCTTCGTAACATCTGCTTCTACAAAACCTGCTGGTGCGCCTACAATTAAAGCCGGTTTAATCACTTCTGTTTCCACTAATTCTACTAAGGCAGCCAGAGCTGTGTGGGATTGACCAATCACAAATATCCCTTCTGGGTATCGTCTCGCTAAGGTTTCCACGCCCCAAGCTACTTGGGTTTTTTCCTTTTGGGGACGGGTGAGGGTCTCCATGCTGCAATAGACTGGATTGGCAAAAGTCTCCTGAATTAATTTGGCAATGCCCACTTGTACCATGGGAACATCAACCACAATCGTAGTGCGGGCAGCTAAAGCCGCTGCCCCAGATTGAAGAGATTGGTCAGAAAAGCGAATGAGGGACTTGTACTCAAAATCGGCAGTGGAGTAGATCACTCGACGGACAATTTCGTATTCTGCTGGTGAAAAAGGGTGAGAACCCACTTCACGGTCAATGATTCCCAAACTGAGAGCGTCTGTGATGTGCCATTCCATATTCGAGTAGCAAGCCAAGATTTAGGTGAGCTAGTGAGTATTCAGAGGGGTAGGGTAGAGTGTACCCTGGACTGACCACTGAATGCTTACGGTATTAGCTTACCAGTTTGGGCAACTCTGGTTTAGGTTTCTGAGATTTCGGATTGGTTAAAGCTGGGAGAGAGGTAGGCAACTAAGGCTCCTAGGGCAAAGCCAATGATGTTGCGAACCAGGGGTAACCATTCACTGGTGCGAGAAACAACCGGACCAATACCGAAGGCAATAAATAGAATGCCCCACAGGGGAGAAAAGATTAGGGCCCATTGCCAGGCAAAGATTTGCCCATTTTGGCGAGGAATGGCAGCAAAGCCGAAGATTGTGCCACCGACGAGAGAGGTGATCAGGGTGAGAATCCATTGTTCTCTGGGCAGTCCGGGGACAACGTTGCATCCGCCTTGAATGAGGCAGGTTTTAATGGATTCCAGGGATTGAATGATGGATTGGTCGGAGCCGTTGTCGCGGACAAAGAATTGGTTACCGTAGCGAGTTTGGAGTTCGATCCAGAAGGTGCGGGGTAGCAGGCTATAGACATCATCACCAACGCTGAAGTTGAGGATGTTTCCTCCTCTGGCATCGGCGATCAGCAGAACGCTTTTATCGTTGAGTCCCCAGAAGTCTTTGACGGCGCGGCCGGGGGTCTGATCGAATTGGGTTAAGACTCTCAGTTTCCAGCCGGTTTGTTGTTCAAATTGGGTGAGGTCGTCAGCTAGGTTGCTTTCTTGGGTGTCGGTGAGGTTGCGCCCTAGGTCAATGATAGGTGTGGGTAGGTCGGGTAGGAGTTCTGGGTTGTTGTAGGCATGGGCGGCTGGAGAGATCGCCCAAACCAAAAGCGCTAGAATTCCAGCTAAACAGGTTTGCCAATATGTTTTTTTATGTGTTTTTTTCATCCTTAACCCCTCGTGCAATGGTCAGTTGTGGGAATAGCCGAACGTTTTGTGAGATTATCTTAACAAATCTTTACATTTTTGACTAGATTTTGATCATAGAAAGCAGTGAGGAGTGAGGAGACCAGAAGATAGGGAGAGGGGAATAATGATTAATTGTTAATTGTCTTTGTCTGTGGGGATGAGGGGAGAGACCGATCGCTGGGGAAGTTTGCGTCGAGTGCTTCCATAGCGTTGATTGTCAGTTACAGGCAGAGAGGGGCGATCTGAGTTGGCGATCGCATCTGCTTTACTAGAGCTTTTAGGTTGTTGAAATCGTTTCCAAGCCACCCTTAGGCCAGTGAACACACTTTTGGTGGTTACTTGTACCCCTTTAGCTTGTTCGCGAGCGGTTTCTATACTCTGGTCAAGCTGTTTCGCGACTTGTGAAGCTCGTTGAACGCCCTGGGACACATCATCCGTCAGGTCACTAATTTCTATCCCGGTTAAGCGGATGGATTCTAAGGTTGGTGGGAGTTCCCGGCTCAGGGTATCAAACAATTTTTCCGCAGAACGGGCGGCTCTAGCTAATTCTTTAACCGTGGGAACTAGCACAACCAACACGGCGGTTAAGCTAACCGCAACCAAAAGAATAGATAATCCTAACCAAAATAGGGGGTCGATCACGAATAGGGAATAGGGAATGGGGAATAGGGAATGCCAGAAAATTGGGTGTTACCCTTGGCGGTTGTTATACAACAACTTAAATCAATCTCAACCTATTGTAAATCCAGGGAATTATTATAAGTTGAGCCTTCTGAAGAATTAAACTCCTCAGTGAAAGACTGATCTGTATCGGGATCTACACTCTGTTCTTCACTGTGCAAAGGACGAGAAGCCATTGAGGGATTTTCTTGCTCGCGCAAACTCGCTTCGACTCCAGCGGCGATCGCCTCTCGCACTCGAGAGAGAGTATCCTCCCAGGTATCTTTAGTCGATGCGCCTAGGCGATCGGCTTGAAATTGAACGCTTGTAGAGATATCTTCCGCTAAATCAGGTAATGCCGCGACCGACTTTTTCAAAATCTTCCGAGTCTGTTGTCCGCTACGGGGAGCCATTAAAATTCCCGTCACAACTCCCACTGCTGTTCCCAACAACAAACCCCCAATAAACTGTCCTGATTGATTTTTAGACATATCCTTGCCAGTATCCTCATCAGACTATACCGCTTTCCACGAGCCATTAATGTACATAACTTGGGATGCAAGCCCGAGTACGCTCATTCTTACCCCATATCTTACCGAAACTAGCGCTGATGTCTAGAGCGTCTTCGCCAAACTCCTAGAACTAAACTTAAAATGGCTAACAGTTTTTCCACCTGCGCCCATTGTTGGGCAACCAGAGCATAACGTTGTCGTACCCACCGACTTCCCTGTTGTCCTCGGATAATTTGATTGGGAGCATGAAAGAGAACGCGATCGGTACGCTTTTCTGCCATAACCAAAACATCAGCAATCCTGGCTAATCTCCTTCTTAGTCGCCCAATACGCCAAGCTAACCACAGACAAAAGGCAGAAATCAGTAAATTGAAAAAAATAACGGTAGTCACCATTTTAAGTGTCAGTTTAGATAGTTCAGATTCGCCAACTCGCTAGAGTGCTACAACTGGGAAACCCTAAAGCGCGATCGCCCCTGTAGAATGGCCATGTTAACCCTAGATCATCCCTGGATAGGGTTGTCTGTATCCCTTAACTCTACTCTTTTACCTGACACCATGAGCATTCTGTATGTCAATCCCGCAACGGGCAATGATGGCAATTCTGGTGCATCGACTGCTGCTCCATTCAAAACCATTAGTCGCGCTCTGCAAAATGTACCCTCTGGCACCACAATTCAAGTGGCTACAGGGACTTACAATACATCGAGTGGCGAAGTTTTTCCTCTAACCGTTCCTTCTGGCGTGACTATTGTTGGTAATGAAAGTAATAAAGGACAAGGAATGACGATTGAGGGTGGAGGCAGCTATATTAGCCCCACATTTGCTGGACAAAATATTACCCTGAGGCTCAATACGAATTCCCAATTACGAGGGGTGACGGTAACCAATACCCTTAGCCGTGGAACTGCTGTTTGGATTGAATCAGCCGCTCCAGTTATTGCTAATAATACCTTTACTCGCTCTAAGCGTGAAGGTGTTTTTGCCACCGGGAGCGCCAACCCTTTAATTGAGGGGAATGTATTCCAATTGAATGATGCTAATGGTATTTCCATGGCTAAAAATTCTAAGGGAGAAATTCGCAGTAATGTCTGTGACCAAACGGGTTATGGAATTGCGGTCAGTGATGATGCAGCCCCCGTAATTATTAGTAATCGCCTCAGTAATAATCGGGCGGGGATTGTAGCTTCTAATCGATCGCGTCCGGTTTTGCGGCAAAATGTGATTGAAAACAATAGTGAAGATGGTTTAACGGTAATTTCCCAATCTGTTCCTGATTTGGGTAGCGCCCAAGATCCTGGGGGTAATACCTTTCAGGGGAATGGGGGATACGATGTGCAAAATGCCACGACAACGACGTTAGTTTCTGCCGGAAATCAGCTCAATCCCAATCGGGTGAAAGGGTTAATTGACTTTATTGCCAGTGAGGTGATTACACCGCCACCAACCCCAAGCCCGACCCCAACACCTACACCCACTCCGACTCCTACACCTACTCCCACACCGAC
>DDLS01000096.1 GCA_002340255.1 Cyanobacteria bacterium UBA2566 | reverse complement strand
CAGCGCGAAGCGCTGTATCCGTTAGAGCGTTTGAGTCTGGAAGCTTGGCAGGAGTATTTTCAGCAGAAAGCTATAGATACGAATACGTCGGTTTTAGGGGAGATTCACCAAGCGTATCAGGGAAATGCATTGGCGATGAAGATGTTGCGATCGCGCATTGCCGACGATTACGATCACAGCATTGCCGACTACTGGACATCTAACCGCACGCAAGAGGGAGTAGTCGTAGAACAGGCAATAGAAAATCTGATTATCGAACAATTTAACCGCCTGCAAGAAGTTTGTCCCACAGCTTACCAACTGCTGTATCGGATGGGATGTTTTCGGTTCCAAGATGTGCCAACGGTTCCCAGAGAGGGGTTATTGTGTTTATTGTGGGGGATAGTGGAGCATGAGGGAGTAAAAGCAATTCGGGATTTAGGCGATCGGGGTTTAGTCGAGCGAGTGAATCGAGAGTACAAGTTACATCCCTTAATTCGACAAGAAGCAGTTAAACGGTTGCAGGATAGCGAAGATTGGGAGCAAGCGAACCGCACAGCAGCAGAATTTTGGCGCAATCTTTTTGAGTATGTAGACAATATTAATCAGTTAAAACAATCTTTTGAAGCCTTCCATCATTATTTTGCTATTCCTGATGATGAATGTGCTGTAGAGATTATTGTGGAATCAAGGAAAGCCAATTGGATATCTCCATATCCTTTTCAATTAAAATGGTATAAACAAGAAACTTTGTGTGAATTGAACAGGAGATTAGGACTCTATACTCATCAAATCATCACAGCCGTTAGAAAGATTTTACCACACACTGAAAATTTATGTAATAAAGCAATATTATACGTCAGCCTCAGTGAAAGCGTTTGGATTTTAGGGGACATTCGTGAAGCGATAAAATTTTATCAGCAAGCAAGAGAAGCATTGTCTCAGGGAGAGAATAGGGATGTTAAACTAGATTGTATCGCTAGATTTAGTCAAGCCATATGTTATTTAGAGTTGGGAGAAATTGAAGAAGCACTTGATATTCTGAATCCAGTTTATGAAGACGCAAGACAACATAATATATACTTTTACCTAGTGGAGACTTCTTTTGCTTTAGCGGCTACTTATTCATACTTAGGAAATACTGCTCAGGCTCAGTTATGGATTAATAAACATAAAGAGTATTATCAACAATATTGGGATAATATAGGCGATTGGGCAATAGTACAACAGAGTTATTTCTTAGGAGAAACCTATAAAATATTTCAGGATTATTCTCAGTCAAAAATAGCATACCAGCAGTCACTTGAGGATGCAGAGAAAACACAATATGTTCAAGTAAAAGGTAAAGTTTTGACTCGATTAGCTGAACTATGCCGTCTACAAAAAAAATATAAAGATGCTTGCAAGTATCACACTCAATCCATCGAAATATTAGAGAAACTGGGAGCAAAATGTGACCTCGCTGAAGCCTACTATCAACTGGGATTAACCTATCAAGAAACTGGAGAACTTGCCCAGAGCCAAGATTACTTTAAACGAGCCATTGAACTTTGGGAAAAAATTAACGCCCCGAAACAGGTGGCACGGGTACGGGAATCCATAAAAAAGTAAACCTTATCCCTCTTGTGTCACTCTGGGAAAACCCTAGCCTTGACTGAACTCTAGAACTCTGGCTGGATCGGCGATTGCGACCTCTGAAAATGATAGAAGAGAGATATAAACCCCTCTCCTACTCACCTTTTTGAGTCAACTCTAAGCTGCCAGCGGTTGCCGGGTATTAATTACAGCTTGGTAATAGCGGTGTAGTTGACGAATGGCAGCACTCCAACCCCAGCGTTCAGCTTCCTGACGGGCATTTTGGCGCAGAGTATCGCGCTCGGCTTGATTATCGAGTAATTTCTGGGTAGCGGAAATCGCACCTTGGGGATCGGTTGGATCGAAGAGGTAGCCGTTTACACCATCGGTAACAATATCCGTGATGCCGCCAGTTCCCGCAGCGACGACAGGACAACCGGCAGCCATAGCTTCGAGGAGAACCAGACCGAGAGTTTCGGTGCTGGAGGGGAAGATAAAAGCATCAGCCGAAGCGAAGGCAGAAGCAAGAGTTTGGCCGCGCAGATAACCGACGAAATGGGTGGGAGTATCAGCAAAATGTTCTTCTAAAACAGCTCGATTGGGGCCATCACCCACCAGTGCTAACCGCGCATCGGGGATACTTTCAAGGACAGGTTTAATGCGATCGATTTCTTTTTCTGCACCTAATCGTCCGACGTAGAGGAGGAGGGGACTATCCGGATGGCCTTGGGAAAGGCGATCGCGCATTTCTCTAGAAGCTAAACTGGGATGGAACAGTTCCGTATCGACACCTCGCTGCCATAAATCCACTCGTTCAATCTCGTGGTTAACCAGTTCCTGTACCATCACACTAGAGGTACAGAGGTTGAGATCGGCTTGATTATGGGCCCCTTTAAGCAACTCCCATAACAGGGGTTCTAACATGCCTAACCCGTAGTGTTGCAAGTATTGGGGCAGATGGGTATGGTAAGAAGCCACCAAGGGAATATCAAACTTCTTACCGTAATAAAGTCCTGCTAAACCCAGGATCGCAGGATTAGCCACATGAATCAAATCGGGATTAAAATCGGCGATTGCCTCCCCAATTGCTGGTCGTGGAAACGCCATCTTCAACTCTGGATACCAAGGCAACGGCATTCCCGATACCCCATAAATTTTAGCACCCTTATATTCCGTCAGTCCTCCCTCCGGACAAACGATCAATACGCGATCGCCCAACCGTTGCAGATGATCGACCGTTTGCGTCAGACGAGTAACAATACCATCAATTTTGGGTAAAAACGTTTCTGTAAATAGAGCAATTCTCATAAAAAAGCACAGTTCTAGAACAATATCGAAAAACCATCAATCGGGTAATGGGTGATATCATGCCCTCTTAAACCATTGTCATTGCGATCGGAGGGAAGCAATCGCCAAGATTACCAAAATTGGGAAGATTGCTTCATTCCCCTTCGCGACCTTCGCAATGACTTATCCTAACTGACTAGACGGATATGATATGACTAATAATGGGGGGCTGAACAAATTAATTCCGCCGCCAAGAGACTTTAGGAAGAATTTGACTCTCATCCACTCGACCTTTGTATTTTTGAGCCACATTAATCAAAGAATCAAGCAGGGACTCTTCTAAATTATGCGGTTCTAAACCCAAGTCTTTAAGCTTGGTGTTTTTAGCATTAAAATAATGCTCTTCCAATTCTACACGGGGATTATCCAGGTGGTTAATTTCCACCGATAATCCGAGGTGTTTACCTGCTTTAGCAACCATGACTGCTAAATCACTAATGCTAAACATTTCAGTGAACTGGTTAAAGACTCTAAATTCACCCGCATTGGCAGGATTATTTATCGCAATTTCAATACAGCGAACCGTATCGCGGATATCTAAAAAGCCTCTCGTTTGTCCACCTTTACCATAAACCGTAAGGGGATGACCGATCGCCGCTTGAATACAGAACCGGTTGAGTGCCGTTCCGAATACACCATCATAATCGAGACGGTTGATCAGCAGCTCGTCCCGTTTGGTTTGCTCCGTATATACTCCATAAACCACCCCTTGGTTCAGGTCTGTGGCTCGCAAACCCCAAATCTTGCAGGCAAAATGGATATTGTGGCTATCATGAACCTTCGAGAGATGATAGAAACTTCCCGGTTGCTTCGGATAGGGAAGAGTATCTTTTCGTCCATTATGGTTAATCTCGATATAGCCTTCTTCAATATCGATGTTGGGCGTTCCATATTCACCCATGGTTCCCAATTTCACCAAGTGAGTTTCAGGAAACTCCTCTTTCATTGCAAATAAAAGATTCAAGTTTCCAACCACATTATTCGTTTGAGTCATGACCGCATGTTCGCGGTCAATCATCGAAAATGGAGCCGATCGCTGTTCCCCAAAATGAACAATCGCCTCCGGTTGAAATTGACGCAAAGAGCGAATCAGGAAATCATAATTGTTGATATCGCCAATAAACAGATCGATGGTTTTGCCGGTTAATTCATGCCATTTGCGTAACCGTTGCTGAATCGGTGCGATCGGTGTCAGGGTCTCAACACAAAGCTGTTGATCCCAATGACGACGCACGAGATTATCCAGAATCCCTACTTCATAACCATGGTCAGACAGATAAAGTGCGGTAGCCCACCCACAATAGCCGTCACCACCAATAACCAGGACTTTCATAACGTCACTCAATTCAAAATCATTTACCGATACTCGGTCAATGTATCAGGTTTGTGTCCCCTGTGACACATTTCTTAAAGAAATATTGCTATCGGAATATTCCCCTCTGTCTGCCGATCTCCCTAGGGCTTGTCGGTTTGAGTAACCCAAACGACAATACCATCGGCGAGAGTGTCTGCTAACTCTTGTTGGGACTGAGGATCGACGATCCACTCGAATTCTCGGGGGTTAATCATAAAGCCCAACTCTAACAGAACGGAAGGAGCGATCGCCGGACGAGTCAAAGCCAAATTGTTCCAAAACACCCCATAAGAGGGCCGCTGGAGTTCATCCACCAAATATTGATGTAAAAACACCGCTAAACCATGGCTCTGGGGATGATACCAAAACGTGCCTATTCCAGCCGTATTCTCTGCATCTCCGGCATCGGGCAGAGCATTGTAATGGATACTCAAGGCTAGATCTGGCTCCTGCGCTTCAATGATCTCCACCCGGTCGTGGGGCCAGAGATCGTCATCCCCTTCGCGGGTCATCAACACCGTTGCTCCCCGTTTTTGCAGAGCATCCCGCAGCAGCTTAGAGACCACTAAATTCACATCTTTTTCTGGATATCCGTTTGGCCCCCTTGCGCCCAAGTCATTCTCGCTCCCATGGCCGGGATCGAGTAAAATCCTCATGCCCTGCAAGGGTTGAGAGGATGAGCGAGAAGGCTGGGGAGGATGACGCAAGGACAAAATTAAGGTTGTGCCCTCATAACGAAGCTTGTAGCCCCATTGTTGCTCGGTTTTGAGGGCAAATGTATAGTCAATGCGCGTCGGTGAAACTTGCTCCCAATCGAGGCGCTCAATTAAGGGGCCATCATTGAGATAAATGGTATCGGTTTGAGCGGTAGTATTGTGCAAACTCAGGGTTAAACTATTTTGGCGTTGCTGAATACTAACGGGAACTGGGACTTGCAGGGGAAATACAATTTCCGTCCATCCAGAGGTTTGACGACCCTGAATGCTGCGAATGAGAGAAACAGGAGGAGCTGCACTAGAAAAGACTCGTGTGTCTTCTCGTTTGATCCATGCACCGTAGTCTAATCTGAGCCATTCCCCTTCTTCAGCCGTAATTGTGGCGCGGGTTCCTTGTGGAAGGGGGGTTAACCGGGAATAGTTGGTACTTGGACCTGTACAAGCAACTCCATTTTCAGCAGTCACTTCCGCAATTTCAAATTGCTTAGGAGAAAGAATAGATACGGTTCCCGGAGCTGCTTGGGTTAGGGTTTGACCGTTAAGCGTGAGGGTAAATTGGGGTTGACCTAAATTTTGTGCTTCTGAGGTGAGGGGAAGCGTCGCACAGCCTTTATAGGTGGTACTTGCAACAGTTGTCGGTTGGTTTTCTCCGGTGAGAACCGCAGAATTGGGCGGCAGTTGGGGCAGGGTGGAGAGGGGGGTTAAGGGTCGGGTTTGTTGTCCGAGGGTAACCGTGACGGTGGCTGGGGTGGGAGCAACAGCCGAAAAACACACTTGTTCTCCAGGAGGTTTAGCGATATTTACTCCTGGTATTAGCGATCCCTGGGCAAAATTCAAACCCACGGGAGCAGGGGGAAGGGCAGATTTTCGGAACACAGAGATCTGCTTTTCCTGATTTCCATGGCGCAGGGTAAAGGTATTCTCTCCCATTTCCAAGGGAAAACTAGGGGCAAAATGCCCTTGAGGAGAACGAGAAATGACTTGACCATTCACCTTCACTTCTCCTCCAACTGGAGCTGTACCAATGAGGAAGATGCGATCGGCAGTGGTTTCATGGCGATCGCGAGGATAGGCAATAAAGATACTAGCATTAGTGACCGGAGGAGCGGCGATCGTTATGGCACTCAGAACGAGGATAGAAGATAAAGCAAATTTCACAGGATTATTAATACGATTAATTATTCGTTAATTTCAATACCGGCGGCTCGTAATTGGGCGGCTAGGCGATCGGCTCGCGATCGTTCAGCATCAGCTCGTTGGCGCTCTGATTCGGCTCGTTGTCGTTCAGCATCAGCCCGTTGCCGTTCTTGCTCCACTTTTTCTGTCCCCCACAGCAATAGATTGTCCTGTTCATCCCACCAGCGTAGCCAATAGCTCTCTAGGTTTTCTCGACAACCTTGCCACACTCCTAAGTATAAACCCATTTCGGGTATCCAAAATCGCCCTTCTGGATTCGGAGACTTCAGATTGTAGCGTTGGTGGTTACCTAAACAATAGAGTTCTAATTCTCCCGTTTTTGGGTCAAAAATGCCGTAGTTGGGCACTTGCAAGATTTGCTCGTAATAGAAATACTTACCTGGGGGATAGGTGGATTTTATCGAATATTCCCCCCCGTCAGTATCCGATAAAAATTCTAGGACAAGAACAGGTCGATCTCCTTGTAAGTTTGGGGTATAACTGCGGATCACCTCTGGACGCTCAACTCGGATTTGGGGGATATAAGCCCAATCAGGAGCTTTAACCACCATTTTGCCATTGACAGTAGCACAGATGCCATAGTTGGTTGGCGTTAGGGCACTTTCGGCTAATTTACCGGCTTGGTCTAAACTCTCAGTTAGGGCAGCAGCTAGGGCGGGTTGATGAATATTATCCACAGGATCGTCAGGGAGTTGGAAGTCGTCCGGTAGTTTTTCCCAAGTAATTTTGTAGGCTGAGGAAGTGGCTGACATACTTTCTAGTACTGGGAAGGGTCAATGTTGATTATTTTATCAGGTTTGGATGGGGAATAGGGAGACGTGGGGACGCGCAGAATGAGATAATTCTAGAATATTTCGGGCTATCAGAATTTATGGGGGACAATATCGCGATCGCCAATTCACTACATGGCTCAGGGATTTTCACACAAAGCAGCAGAGCGGGAAGGCTGATGGTGCAAATAATCTTTTAGCCAGGCACAGCCGCGATCGAACCAATAGTCTAAATCATAATTAAACCGCCAAAGTCTAACGGTACCATCATGACTTGCAGAGGCAATCCATTGACCATCAGGGCTAAAACTAACCTCATTGAGCCAATCCGTATGGCCTTCTAAGGTCATGATTTCTTCTCCATTAAGTCGGGAAATTTTTACAGTTTTATCATCACTGGCAGAAGCAATCATTTGACCATCAGGACTGAAGCTGACGCTAATCACTGGAGCGGTATGATTTTCAAATGTATTGACTAATGTCCCATCTAATTTCCAGAGTTTCACAGTTTTATCTCGACTTCCGGAGGCTAGCAAATTACCATCGGGACTAAAACTGACACTGAAAATCGTACTTTTATGACCTCTAAATGTTGCCAATTCCGAGCCATCTAATGTCCAAATTTTAATCAGATTTTCATTTCCGGCAGAAGCAATCAATTGCCCATTTGGACTAAAATGAACCGCTTGTACGCCCTCACTATGACCCGAAAAGGTAGCAATATTTTTTCCGTTTAGATCCCATAATTTCACAGTTCGATCTAAGCTGGCAGAGGCAATAGTTTGACCATCTGGACTAAAATCGACATCAAGTACCATCTCCTGATGACCTCTGAAGGTACGAGTGGTACCATCGTGGAGAGATCGCCATCTTACGGTTCCATCTCGACTGCCATAAACGATCCTCTGCCCATCTGGACTCACATCAAGTCCATAGATTCTCTCTTGCTCTTGCACTAAGGTGGCCAATTCCTTTCCTTCTTGGACACTCCATAACCGGATACTGCCATCAGCACTGCTGGAGATGATGGACTGGCGATCGGGAGTAAATTGAGCGGTATAGACTTTATCTTGATGACCCTTAAAAATTTTTAAATCACTCCCCTGAAGTTTCCATAACTTCACCATGCCATCAGCACTCGCTGAGGCGAGGGTTTGGCCGTCAGGGCTAAACATAACACTATTGACCCAATCATTATGACTGGAAATAGTAGAAATAACTTCTCCTTTCATATTCCATATAATGATGTTTTTATCTCGACTTCCAGAAGCCAAAATTTGATCGTCAGGACTAAAACTTAACCCTAAAACTGTATCCCGATGGCCTTTGAGAGTGGCAATCTCTTGACCGTGCAAATTCCAGAGTTTAATCAATCCATTTGCATCAGCAGAAGCGAGAAATTTGCCATCCGGACTAAACTGCACGAACGTTACAGCACTTTGATGACCTCGATAAGTAAGGCGGTGTTTGCCCGTTATTGTCCAAACTTTTACCGTACGATCGTTGCTGGCAGAGGCGAGTAATTGTCCATCCGGACTAAAGCTAATCGATTCTACAGAATCTCGATGACGACGATAAGTGAGGAGGGTTTTACCCTCTAAATTCCAAAGTTTAACGGTTCCATCCCGACTGCTAGAGGCAATGAATTGACTATTCAGACTAAAGGTTACGTTATATATGCGGTCTTGGTGTCCGTGGAACGTTTTAATTGCAGAAAAGTTAGCCAGATCCCAAAGTTTAATCGTGCGATCAATGCTGGCAGAAGCCATCCATTTACCATCCGGACTAAAACTGACCCAATAAACTCGGTCTTGATGACCTTTGAGAGTGGTCAATAGAGTACCATCTTGTTGCCAAATTTTGACTGCACCATTATTTTGAGCCGTGGCAATGAATTGGCCATTAGGACTAAAGTTGACATGATAAATAATGCTTTGGGTCTCTAAGCGATTGAATTCTTTGAGGTTGTAGATAGCGTTGGCGAGACTATTGATGACGTGATGAGTAACGTTGCCTGATTTTAAGCGGGGATGCTGGCGCAGTTGGGCGGTTGCTTCTAGGGCAGTGACGAGGGCTTCGAGTTGTTGTCCAGAAGTCGATCGCATTAAGGTTCTGGCGGTGGTGGATTGGGCGATGATACTTTGTTCTAGGGCAGAGATGGCGTTATTTTCGGCAATCTGACGTTGTTTGAATGCTTGTTGTTGTTGGTAATGGGCAGTTCCAGCAAAGAGCATGGCGAGTCCGGTGAGGATCAGGGAAATGATGGTTGCGGTTCGCATTCCAAGGAGGAAGCGGCGATCGCTTTTTTGTCGTTGTTGTCTCTCCCGTTCTAGATCGGCTAGCAGTTGCGCTCCTTTTTTATGGCGAATAAAGGGGACTAAATAATCGTGAACCAATTGATAATGATCGTCGAGTTCTCCAGATAGATGGAGGACTAAACCGGATTTGACAAAGATTTCTAAGACTAAGTTGAGGCGATCGCCTTTTTGCTCTAAGGCTTTTTCTAAGCTGGCTTGGGTTTTCAGAGGACGGGTATTTTGATCGTCGGTTAACAGGTATAGCACTAATTCGGCGATCGCCTCTTGTTCCGGGCCGCAATCGCGCACCACTTCATCTAAGTAGATATCGATTAATACTTCTTTGGGATTACTACCGAGCCTTTGATAATCACGCAAGGTGATAATGCCTTGATTTTCCAGTTGAGCGCCGATCAGTTGCAGTTCAATCGGGCGAATTTCTTCTTGTTCTGTGGTTAAGTCTTCAACCAGCCGATCGATTAAGGATGGCTCTAAGGGAGTGGAAGAGCGATTGGTAAGATACTCAATAATCGCCTTTGCTTCTGGAGGTGAAAAATTACCCAGGTAATATAAAATATCTTCATAATTTTTATCTAATTCCCCCAAATCAGTATATCGAGTTAATTCCAAGAGATAATAGAGATAATCTTCTCGAATAGAAAGTACAATTTTTACATAGGAAATCCTCAGACAAGCTTGGATAAAATCATAAAATTCTTGCCTTTTATTGCGATCGGAATAATGCAGGAAGAATTCCTCTAATTGATCGAACAATAAAACTGGAATTTGATAGTGTTGAGTCATTTCCTCAAGTCGCTGTAAAATAGCGCTGCAAGTAGGGCTAATGGCTCTAATTTGAAGACTAAAATCTTCTTGCCAATGATGATAAACTTGAATTAAAATCGGGAAGTAATTATTCCCTTCAAAAGAACTCAGTTTGAGGGCCGTCACTAAACCCGCTTGTAGTAAAGAACTTTTGCCAACTCCAGAGGGGCCATAAATTACCGTAAGTTTACGGTCTCGTCGTTCCATCCGGGTCAACAAGTTATCAATATCTTCTTGTCTTCCAGAAGCCGATACAATTTCGCGTGTTGTTTTGGTATTGTGTGAGGTAATATCTAAATGGGTAATTCTTTTCGGCTTAGGAAATCTACCCACCCCCATAAAAGACCGCAAACCATATTGGGCTTCAATGGAGCGCTTTTCTATCTTAAAACTAAAAGATTTTAAGTAATTTTTATCCTGCCAATAGAGTTTTATTGATTCCTCCAAAATCTCACTGTAAAGCTGGGTAGATGATTTTGGAATGCAATTTTTTCTCGCTTCTTCGAGCCGAGTAATCGCCCCTTGAAATTCTTGTAATTGAATTTCTGCTTTTGCCCTTAAAAAATAAAATCTAGACAGCTCATTTTTGAGAGTGTCTCCTGGATTAGGATTGGATTCTAATCTCTGAATCGCTTGTTGCGCAAGAAGTTTTGTTTCTTTCCAATAGTGATTTTCTAAGGCGACTTGTGCTAAATAGCCATAATCTTGAGCAAGTTGTAGGCTCGATCCATAGAATTGATGAATGCTCAGAGCTTTTTCAGTAATAGATTTGAGATTTTCCCAGTTCTCTGAATTCTGTAAAATGGTTTGCAAGTAGCTTAGAACTACTCCCATCAAGTCTGGCTGATTTACTGTCTTAAAACAGTCCAAAGCTTGGTGAAAATATTCTTGGGATAATTGATGATTAGAGCCTTTCTCCTTCGATTCTTTGACTTTAGATTTTTCTAAATAGACTAATCCCAAATTAAATAAGACAAACCCTTGTGCTCTAATATTCGATAATTGATGCCAAGACTTGAGACTTTTGCATAGGGTATCAATGGCCCGATCGAATTGAGCTTTGGAACACTGAAGTTGAGCGAGCATAAACTCAAATTTTGCTTGCAATTCCAGTGTTAGTTTAGGATAAATGCGTTGAATCTCTTTACTGAGTAAGTCTAAATCGAGGTGATGTATGGAGGAAGAGCAATAGGAGGTTGGATAATGTAATGACTCAAATAAAGTATGGGATTCTTCAGATAAAAACTTGAGGATATCTGCTTCAGAAATTGTGAAGCGAATGGGTGGCGGATTCCAACTGTTGATATCTGAGGCTAATCTGCCTAGATGACGTAAAATACCATCGGTTACCCAGAGGACAATGGGAAAGACAAAGCTTTGGCGAATTTGATCCCGTTTTTGATTGGCCGAAATCAGCAGCTCAGAAATTGAGCTGACTGATTCTAGACCTAAAATCATTAAGGCATCGGGAGATTGTCCTTCAATGGCTTTCAGAACAGCGGTATGAAACCCGGTGGCATGTTGGGGGAGGGTAATACTAAGAGTGTTAACCTGATATTCTTGGGTGAGCCGATGTAAGAGTTGGGTGCGTAAGCTGACGGAATTACAGGAAGCTTGGATCAGAGTAAATTTGCCGCGCCGTAATTTTAAGGTACGAGCTAGGGTTTTGAGCGATCGCTCATTTTCTAGTTCTGGTGTATCCTGCATTAACTGCTATTTTCAATCTAAGTCTGATACCATTTTTCTTTCATCGTCCTACGACGGATATCTTCCCCTTACCTCTTAACCCGTTGTCTTTGTCTTAAATTCTGCTGGCTTCTTGAGCTTGCCATTGCTTAAAGCGTTGGGTTTCTGCTAAGAGGGGATTGAGTCCAAACCAGCGACCGCGATGATCTTGATATTCAAATACAAATAAACTGCGCAGGAGGGTTTGATATTCCCGTTCTCCTTTGAGATTTTGTTCTTGAACCACTTGAAAGAGTAACTCCCATTCATGATCGTCAACGGCTAAAAGTAGGCGATCGCGGGCTTCGCGAATGGCCCGTTCGAGAACTATATTACTAATCGGAGGGTCTTCTTCTTGGATACAGCGATACAAAATCCCCAATAAGTTCCTCGCATGACCTCCACTTACCCAACAGAGGCGATCAAGGCTTGCCGGTTCTTCAAAGATTTGGGTGACGAGTTCTAGGCGATGTTGAGGGAAAACATCGGGAAAAGCTCTAGCAAGTACCATTTGCCGCAGTAATTCCATACCACTGGTGCATACAGTTCCATCTCGGTTACAGACGGGAACCATGGGTAAGACTTTGGGATCGAGTCCTCCCCCCAGGCGGTTTTTTAGGGTTTCACAGTCATTGGAGAAGACGAGGGAAAGGGGGAGGGTGTAGACTAAATGGCAGTTGAGTTTTCGCAGTTGTTCGCCGCGATCGACAAACAGGTATTCAGGGAGCAGTCGGCCGGACGTGGAAATTTCCCGGTTTTCCACCCGGTCAAGATTGTCAATAATGACGACCAGACCTTTATATCCCCGGTGTTTGAGTTGGGAGATCGCCACACTCAGGACTTCATCATTGATGAATTGTAAGATGCGGTTAGTTTGCGGTTCTAGATACTGTCTCAGTTGCGATCGCAACTTGGGACTATCCATGGCTCTAGCGGTGATTTTACCAATCCCCACCGGCAACGAAACCTCAAATTCCCCTTCTGTACTGGCTTTGACTCCTGCGCCTAGAACTTCTGCTTCTCCAGAAACAATGACAGGGGTTTGTAAAAAATCCCAGATTTCATTGAGAAAGGACTTAAATCCTTTGGGTTGCAGTTCAATTTTTTGCTGTTCTAAAGTTTCACTCACCTGACGAGCAATCGCCAAGAGAATATCGGTAATATCGACATCATTTTCGTCTAAATCTTGGGTGGATTCAAAGTAAATGACATAAAACCCGTCGCCTTCGAGTTCTGATTGTAGGCGGGATAATTCTGTTGATTTACCACAGCCAATATGACCGGTAAAAAGCTGACAAGTTGGTTTGTTGGGAGACAAGCGAATAATGGTTCGTTTGAGAGCCTCAATAATTTTCCCCCCGCGCACTGAGCTAAAATCGATATAGTAGCGGCGATCGCCGATCCTGCCCATCATCAACGTTTTACTGGGATCGCAAGCATCAAAAAACTCTTGTAAATCGATGTTCATCCTAACTTTTTGGTTTTGAATAAAACACAGGATTTTTGGAAGAAAAATCGAGTTTTTTGCAAAACTCCTAAGTTCAGATCCTGAATCGACAAAAACTTTGCCTCATGTCAACGCTAACATATCTTTACGCTGAGGATCGCTATGGGACTCACCCCTCATTTCCATAGTCTTGATTCAAAACCGGGGCAAAATGTCTACCAGGGGAGCGAGAATGACTTCACCATTCACACGAACCTATCTACCAATGGCAGTTATGTCAATGAGGAAAATGCGATCGGCAGTGGTTTCATGGAGATCGTGACGATAAGTAATGCAGAAACAACTCATATTTTTGAGTTATATCCAAAAGATTGCGAGTTGTTCTTTCAACATTCAGGCGGGGAAGTTCTTGAGAAAAACATAACTTACTATTAACAGAGAAATTATGGATAGTTATGCATATTCGTCTTACTTGCAAGGCTCACTTAAAACCTAAAGGAGTGTCAAGGAAATAGTGAGTTTTTACTTATCTAAACTTATTGGATTGAGTAACACAGGTCGGGGGAAATCTAGTGTGTGGATAGGGAAGATAGGGAGAAACGGAATTGTTTTTTTGTTGGGTTTTTATTCCTCCATTCCCCCCATCCCATCTCAGGATAGCGCTCTGAGCAAGGCTTCTCCCATTTCCCGACATCCAACTAATTTTTGTCCTTCAGACATGATGTCGCTCGTACGATAGCTTTGATTGAGAACCGTTTGTACCGCATCTTCGATCGCCTCTGCTGCTTGAGGTTGGTTAAACGCATAGCGTAACATCATCGCCCCACTGAGAACTTGAGCGAGGGGGTTAGCCTTATCTTGTCCAGCAATATCGGGGGCCGATCCATGAACGGGTTCAAATACTCCAGGGCCCGATGCGCCTAAACTAGCTGAGGGTAACATGCCAATACTACCGGTTAGCATGGCGGCGGCATCGGAGAGAATATCACCAAATAAATTACCAGTAACCATAGTATCAAATTGTTGGGGCGCTCTCACCAGTTGCATCGCTGCGTTATCTACATAAAGGTGAGAGAGTTGGACATCGGGATAGTCAGAAGCCATAGCCGTCACGCGATCGCGCCAAAGCTGCGAAACTTCTAGAACATTAGCTTTATCCACAGAACAGAGTTGACTCTTCCGTTTTTGAGCAATTTCAAACGCTACTTTCGCAATGCGATCGATTTCCCCTTCGGTATAGGCCATGGTATTTACGCCCCGTTTTTGTCCCGTTTCGGTCTCAAAAAGGCCTTTGGGTTCGCCAAAATAGACTCCACCGGTTAATTCACGCACCACCATAATATCGACCCCTTCCACAACTTCTCGTTTCAGGGTGGAAGCATCAATCAGTTGGGGTAAAATAGTTGCCGGCCGCAGATTCGCAAACAACCCTAAACCCGATCGCAGACCCAATAGCCCGGTTTCCGGTCTTTGATGACGAGGCAAATTATCCCATTTATACCCCCCAATAGCTGCCAGCAAAACCGCATCACTTTGACGACAAGTGTTGAGCGTTTCTTCTGGAAGGGGACTACCTGTTGCCTCGATCGCCGCACCACCGATGAGCGCTTCTTGAAAGTTAAACTCTAAATCAAACTTGGGGGCGATCGTCTTCAAGACCTCCACCATCACAGCGATAATTTCTGGGCCAATGCCATCCCCTGGAAGTAACGTAATCCGGTAATGCTCAGTCATAAATGGGTTTTTCGTTGCTTAATACTTGTAACCTTTCAGTATAGCGCTCGTTTATTTACAAGAGAGTAAAAACGCGCAATGTAGGGGTAAACGGCTGTTTGCCCCTATCAATGCCTCATTCTAAAACGAATTTACTCTATCTCTACTCCAAAAAAGGAGTTAGCGACTGGTTTCAAGATCAATGGCATCAGCCACCCTGGTTCCAGATAAGCTAACTTCCAGTTGTCGGTATAAGTCTTCTGCACTATGGAAGCCTTCAATACGATTTTGCACTCGACCTTGATTGAACAAAATTACCGTAGGCAAAGTTCGCAGTCGGTAGGCATTGGCGAGTTTAAGGCTTTGATCGGCATTAATAGAAACCACTTTAATGGTTTGTCCCCATTCGGTTTGGAATCGATTTAAAACTGGGTTTAGCAGTCGGCAAATTCCACACCAAGGGGCCCAAAAGTTGACTAATACCGGAGTTTGAGCATCGAGGACTTCGTGACTAAAGGCGCGTTCACTGATTTGTACCACCATAATTATGCCGTTCTTAGTATCTGGATTTCTTATACTTGCTCTTGGGATCATGCTACACCGATTTGGGTTGGATTGAGCAACGCAGTTTAAGGGAATAGAGAATCGTTTCTATTTCATCGCGTCCCTGAGTCCCCGTGTGTCCCGATCCCTCTATCCTCAACTCAAAGGGGAACTTTAAGGGTGGCTTGCATGAGCCAAGGATGAGCCCACCAGAGGAGGGCAATAAAGAGAAGTACGCCGAGGTAGGACGGACGGACAAATTCTTGGAGTTCTAAGGTTTGACGACCTTGGATAATTGCCACAAATGGCATCACAGAAGTACGCTCTTTGGCTTCTAGAAAAGCTTTGCCATAGCGGTTGTACAGACGGCGATCCCCATTCCAGACAGCAAAGAGATGATGGAGAATTAAGCCTAGGGAGGTGATTAGGGTAAAGCTTGTGCCTAACCAGAGGGTATGGGCAATACACCAGATTACTTGACCAACCATTTGGGGATGTCGGGTGATGCGGATAATTCCGGTTTCGTAGAGATGAACTTCCGGTTTGGCGATCGCTGCAATTTCGAGTAAATTAAATGTGGCTGGATATAAAAATAGAAAAGAAATCGCTGACAAAATCCAAACGAGAGATCGGACTCCTTGTACTCCCTGCACTTGCCACAGTTGTATTCCATCATAGCGATGGTTGAAAAAGTAAATAATCAACACCACGGCAAAGGGAATGCTCACTAAGGCAAAGCCTACCCGGTACAGCCTTGCGCCAATTTTCTGTTCTCCCCAAGGTCTAAGGCTGGCGAGTCCGCTATGAGCGATCGCAAATCCGATCAGTAATCCTACCATCACCCAGTGGCTTGATGGCCAATTATCAATCATTACCATACATTTTTCTTACATCGATAAAGTTTTGATCATAAAAAAGTAGTTTTTGCTACCGTTATGATAAACTAGATAGCCAATAACAGAAACCATAGCCTCAGGCTAAAGCGTGATCATTTTTACTAGAAACAGGGTATGCTTGAATCTAGCAACAAATCACTGGTTGTCTTTGTTATTCTTTCACAATTTCTAACCATATGTTTTCAGTGTCTCCAGAATCCGAATCTTCAACATCTCGTCCGTTTCTTACCTGGCAGAGAATTATTGATTGGGCGCAAGATCACTATCGCACCCGCACCTTTAACAAGGATGATAAAATTCCTGTCCGTCCTGGTTTGCTCTATCTGGTACAGCGCGGTTCCGTTCGGCTGGTCAGCGCCCAGATTAGTGCATCCACTAAAACGCCCAGTTTAGTCGCTCGGTTGAGTGCCAACAACGATCCCGATAATCTCAGTCCAGATGAATCCTTTTTAGGGTTCGTGGGAGCAGGTCAACCGTTTGAAATTGTCTCCCAATCTCCCTTTACAATTTCCAGTTATGCCCACGTGGATAAAACCACGGTTTTGTGGATGTATTGGCATGATTTGGATAATTGGCCCCATTTCCGTCGTGAAGTGATGGAAGCTTTCCGTTATCAAAATCAGCGTAAACTGTTGTGGCTGGGAACCATGGGTCAACGCCGCACCATCGATCGGCTGTTGGGCTTTTTGACCTTATTAATTGAAGAGTATGGTGAAGTTTGCGAACAGGGATATTATTTGCCTTGGACGCTCACTCATGCCCAAATTGGTAGCGCCATTGGTTCTACGAGGGTAACCGTTACTCGCTTAATGGGTAAGTTGCGCTCGAAAGGTCTGATTATTACGTTGGATGATAATCTGATTTGTCTTCCGCCTTCTAACCCTGACAGTTAGAAGATTAGGGCGAGACGCTCTAACTCGATCTAGAATTTCCTAACCCCATGTTCTACTCTTTTACAACTTGCCACCTCCGGGTTAGGAAATCGTTTGGATTGAGATTGGCTTTTGAGAATCATTGAATACAATCACAACCCAATAGAGCGATCGCCGCGCCACTTTCTTCTACGGTAAAGTCAAGCAAGGGTTCTAGTTTAGATTCATCTGTATTGGCTTGAGCTTGAGCCACCCATCTTGAAGTCAGATAACCCCGATAGTCACAGGAAAAGCGATTATGCGATATCAAATTATTTACGATGGCAACTGTAATTTATGCTCGTCCTTGGTTCAGGTACTGGCACAATTTGACCAAGGGCAACGATTTACCTATAGTCCGATGCAAGACGAAGAAACCTTAGTCAAGTGGGGTATTACTTCCCAAGATTGCGAATTAGGGATGATTTTAATTGATACAGAATATCCCCAGCGTCGATGGCAAGGGAGCGAAGCTGCCGAGGAAATAAGTCGTTTATTTCCTGGAGGTGAGGCGCTGATCGGGGTTTATCGAGGGATACCAGGGGTTAAGGTAATGGGAGATCGCCTCTACGAACAAATCCGCAACCATCGTTATCAGTGGTTGGGTCAGCGAGAAACCCTGTATTGGTGTAGTGGCGATCAAGGATGTTCAAGTAGCAGTTCAGAATTGGGTCAAGCAAAATGACCCAGACCAGCATATGATCGGATCGGACTTAAACACTAGATCGCAGTAAATCTATGGCTGTCTCCTGTCACTTCATTGTTGAAGGTAACCCGGTAATTGTCTACGCCAGTCGCAACGGCAATCCGAAGAAAGTTTTACCCAAATTGCAACGATTTTTAGATACCTTTGGGCAAGAGCGCGCCACCATGGGGGAAACAGTTCATACTCCTGAATGCCTCGTCGCCCAAATTATTGTTCGCTTTGGTTTTGAATTGTGTGAAGATGATTTTTCTAATTTGCGAGTGGGTTTAAACTACGATCCAGGTGTGGATTATCTTTACAAAGTTGGGACTAATTTTAAGATTGCCGTCCTGGAACCGTTAGATGCTTATCGCAAACAACCCAGTTTAGGGTTAGAAGGCTGTCAAGTTTTGACAGAAGAAACCTGGTGTTAACATTAAAGGTTTTCTTTAAAACTCACCCCTGCCTTCTCCTGGGAGAAAACAGGGGTTGAGCGATTGAGCTAATCCAATTAAGACATCGCTTGAATCAGAAAATCAAAATAAGGAGCGGTTTCCTGAGCTTCATCCACACTCAACAGAGCTAAAGACGCTTCCTTCAAACAGCGCATGGCTTCTGCCATACCTGCCAAGGGTACGCCGAGGGAATTATACATTTCCCGCGCCCCCAAAACACCAATCTGGTCAATGGTCTCGGTACTACCATCAAGAACTCCATAGGTCACTAGACGCAAATACCAGCCATAATCACGGATACACTGGCTCCGTTCCCGTTGACCCGCAGCATTTCCGCCAGGAGCGATGAAATCGGGTCGTCTGCGCCATAGCTCTTGAGTGGCTTTATCTACGATCTTCTTTTCATTTTCCGTGAGAGTAGACGCAATCCGAGTGCGTTTTTCTCCGGTAGTTAAGAAGGCTTGAATATTTTGCAGTTCGCCTGCACTGGGATAGCGCAGTTCTTCGTCTGCATTGAGAATGATTTGAGTAACAACGCTCATGATTATGTTTGAGTCCCTATCCTAAACGGAATATCAATATCCTGTTAGTTTAACTATTGGGTGGGACACAAGGGAAGAGACCCTTAACAAGATGAAAACAGAATCGAACTGGAAACAAGGCCAAGTCGTAGAAATAGAGATTGCTTCCTTAAGCGATACGGGTGATGGAGTGGGACGGGTAGACAACCGGGTGGTGTTTGTACCGAATACGGTTCCAGGCGATCGCCTGAACGTTCGGTTACTCTATGTTAAACCTCAATTTGCCAGAGGAGCGATCGAAGAACTTCTTGAACCTTCACCCCATGGCCTTCGTCCCGCTTGCATCGTTGCGGATAAATGCGGAGGATGTCAATGGCAGCATATTCGCTACGACTTTCAACAACAAGCCAAACAAACCCTAGTCACTGAAGCTTTAACCCGGATTGGCAAATTGGCCGATCCTCCCGTTACTCCCATTATCGGCTCTCCTCAATCCTTTGGCTATCGCAATAAAGTCTCCTATCCTCTCGAACTCTCGGACATCGGCATCTTCAAAGCCGGATATTACCAAAAAGGAACCCATAAACTCATTAACCTTAACCAATGTCCCGTACAGGATGAGCGTTTAAATCCCCTATTGGCAACCCTCAAAGAAAGCTTCGATCTGGCTCACTGGTCAGCCTATGATGAGGAGAACCACCAAGGACTCCTGCGCCACTTATGTCTGCGCATTGGTCAACGTACGGGAGAAATTCTCATTACCCTAGTCGCCACAAAACGCCGGTTACCCGGTTTAGCGACTCATAGCCAGAACTGGTTAACTCACTTTCCTGGGGTGGTTGGGGTTTGCCTTAATGTGAATCCTCATAAAACCAATCGCATTTTTGGAGACCAAACTTTTTCTATTGTCGGACAACCCTATGTGCGCGAGCAATTTGCTGGCTTAACCTTCCATTTGGGGGCAAACACCTTTTTTCAGGTCAATACAGAAGCTGCTGAAGCCTTGCTAGAGACAATCCTCGAGCATTTGAATTTACAAGGTACAGAACAAGTTGTTGATGCCTATTGTGGTATTGGCACATTAACCCTACCTATTGCTCGTCAAGTGCAGCAAGTTTTAGGTATAGAAGTCCAAGGAGAAGCGATTCAACAAGCCAGAGAAAATGCTCAGTTAAACCAGATTGAGAATGTAGCGTTTCAGGTGGGCAAAGTTGAGGAGCTTTTACCCCAATTAGACCATAAACCCGATATTGTCTTACTCGATCCGCCCCGTCAAGGCTGCAAACCTGAAGTCTTGCAAACTTTATTAACCCTCCGTCCGGCTCGTCTGGTTTATGTGAGTTGCAAACCAGCAACTTTAGCGCGAGATCTTCAAATTCTTTGTGAGTCTGGAAGCTATCGTCTAACACGAGTACAACCGGTTGATTTTTTCCCGCAAACGGCTCATGTGGAAGCGGTGGCATTTTTAGTGAATAATGAATAATTAAATCATTGCCTGTAGATACTCTCTTGGAGGTCAAGGGGCGGGTTTACCTAGATCTACAATAGGCACCGATAGCCTCTCCGAATCTGTCCCTATTTTTAATTTTTAATTGAATCTCCGCTTTGGTACTACAATGCAGCCAACCTTTAAACATTTATGGTTGCCTCACCTAGAACCATAAATTAGGATCTACACTCAATCACGTAAACTCAACATTTAAGTAAGGGTCACATCATGGGAGATAATGGGCGAACAACGGTTGGTATAGTTGGTGCTTCCGGTTATGGAGGTGTGCAATTGGTGCGGATGTTGTGCGAACATCCAAACGTGGATTTGGTTTATTTAGGAGGTGATAGTAGTGCGGGTAAATCCTATGGCGATATTTACCCCCATTTGGCTCATCGAGTTAATCTGACGGTGGAACCCGTTGATATTGATACGATCGCCTCGCGCTGTGAGGTGGTATTTTTAGGATTGCCTAATGGGTTAGCGTGCAAAATAGCGCCCCAACTGCTGGAGAGAGGGTGTTTAGTTCTAGATTTATCCGCTGATTATCGGTTGACGGATATGGAGGTCTATAAGACTTGGTATGGGAGTGAAGACCGGGCTGATTATGAGGTATTATCGAAGGCGGTATATGGCTTACCGGAAATCTACCGCGATCGCATCCCCCATACGAATCTGATAGCTTGTCCAGGATGCTATACAACCAGTAGTTTACTGGCGATCGCTCCCCTACTCAAGCAAGGATTAATTGAACCCGATACCCTCATTGTTGATGCTAAGTCGGGAACATCGGGAGGGGGAAGACAAGGTAAAATTAATCTCCTTTTAGCAGAAGCAGATAGTTCTCTGGCAGCCTATGGGGTGACCCGTCACCGCCATACCCCAGAACTCGAACAAGTGTGTAGTGATTTAGCTGGCCATGAGGTTAAGTTGCAATTTACTCCTCACTTGATTCCCATGGTACGAGGAATTTTAGCCACAGTTTACGCTACTCTCCGCGACCCTGGTTTAGTCCGAGAAGATATACGCACGATTTACAGTGTATTCTATCAAAATTCCCCTTGGGTGCGGGTTCTCCCCAATGGAACTTATCCACAAACGAAGTGGGCTTGTGATACTAATCTTTGTTATCTCGGCTTAGAAGTGGATGCGCGCACTAATCGGGTGATTGTTATGTCGGCAATTGATAATCTGATTAAGGGTCAAGCCGGACAAGCTATTCAATGTCTGAATCTGATCAAGGGTTGGCAGGAAACCTTGGGTTTACCCAAGTTAACCTTTTATCCCTAATAGCAATCTCTCCTGGAGAGGTAAGACCAGGCAAGGGGCTGGGGGGCCCCTTGTTGAGCAACGGGTAACGGTTTGAGGGAGAGTGAAGACACTCTCTATTGCAATAGTATCTATTGCTAGAGTGCCTCAAAACATTAACCGTCCCAACTTGATGAGTTCGCTGCTATACTAATCAATTTCAATCGATTGGGGGCCAGAAGTGCTATTGGTCTCGGTTTCTGGAGTGCTGATTTGTTGATCGAGCCAGGTTTTAATGGGATCTTCAGATAAGTTGAGTTGCAAAAGACCCGAACAGAATCCGCCAAAAAACGCTACGGGTTGTTGGGTGAGTTCCTGAAAAATCGGCGTGAGTTGATCGAACATGGTTCAAGAAGAATAGGCTGTATGGTGCTATTGGGATTTTAGCGTGTTGTTTACCAAAATTTACAAATTTCCACCCCAGCCTATGACTTAGGGGTAGCGCTATCCGTTATCTTTCTGATATCCTTTCTAAGGAATTGACCAAATCTATGATGTAATTACGGTCTAAAATAAATTCCTGCGATCGCCCCCCTTCCTGTCTGTGACTTGTTCTTTGCCATAGGGAGGAAGAGTGGTTCGGTTTTGCTTGGGTATGATTCGATGTTCTGCGAGTCATGATTGATCCTGAAGTCTTATGTTATAGGGGAATTTTGAACGAATGAGACTTCTTCGTTGAAAACCTTCCTATCTATTTAGTCTGACTGATTGGGGCTGTCAATGACCAAACTTGTAAAATAGGTTTACGAGATTGCAGGACTAATATAGCGCTTCGCGCTAGGGAATAGGGAATAGGGAATAGGGTTGTGGTACATGGCTTTGAGCCTTTAAGGCTGTACACCATAACAGCGCGAAGCGCTGTATCAGGGAAAACTGACAATTTTTCAAGATCTCAACTCATCGGGATCAATTCCTAACTGCTGTAAGCGCTCGCGTAAGTGTTCAATTACCTCTTCAGCGTCATTCGCTCGTTTTTGTTGGAGATCGCGTTCGGCTTCAGCATCATTCGCTCGTTTTTGTTGGAGATCGCGTTCTAATTCAGCAGCATCAGCTCTTTGGCGTTCAAGTTCCTTATCGAGCCGCTCCCGCTCTGCTTCCAACCGTTGGCGCTCTTTTTCCAAATGTTGGCGATCGCGCTCTTGCACCACATCCAGATAGGTTCCTAAGCGCTCTCCATTAGCTGTTAATAACCGCAACTCTCCCGAAACGGTGGTAAAACTCACGCCTAACCTTGGACTTTTCCAGCCCTCCATTGGCGTAATTTTCTCCAATACTTCCCCTCTTCTTAACCACCCTTCTAGTCTATTTCCTTTGGGGTTGTAAGCATAATACTCTTCTACTCCATGGGTTTGATAAAACTCAAATTTTTTAGCCATTAATTCCTTGCTATTACTCGGAGATACGATCTCAAATACCACTTGAGGGGCAATATTGTTCTCTTCCCACTGCATATAAGATGGACGGTCTTTTTTTTCGACTCCAAATACTACCATCACATCTGGAGCTTGTCTGGAAGGTTCTTCCTGATTCTCTATTTCCTCTGAGGAGAGTTGCACGGGATACCAAAATAAATCTCCAGCTACAAACACATCGGGGATGTCTTTAAATAGAGCATCCAAACCCCCTTGGAGCATCATAATTAAACGAAATTGTATTGTATTTTCACCCACTGGCTGACCGTCACTTTCTGGATAGAGGGAATCTTCTTCCATGAATGGGGTTGCTCTTTTGTGTACCATTTCATGAGAGCCTCAAGCTTTTCTCTCCGTTTATTATACTAACTTTAGCGAAGTTCGATAGAAGGATTGAATCATGATAGAAAGTTTATTTATTTCCCATGGCGCTCCCGATGTGTTGTTACATCAGCTACCTGTTGTCGAGTTTTGGAGATCGCTCTCTTCCCAAATTCTCACCCCTAAAGCCATTTTAGTGGTTTCTGCCCACTGGACGACTTCTGAACCAGTCGTTAGTGCTGTACCCCATCCGGAAACGATATACGATTTTCGTGGATTTCCGCCCTCTTTATCCGAAATAGTTTATCCTGCTCCAGGCGCACCTGAATTAGCCCATCAGATTGTACAGAATTTGCATCAAGACGGTATCGCTTGTCAGGTTAGCGAGCATCGAGGATTAGATCATGGGGCTTGGGTTCCCTTATCCTGTATCGTTCCAGAGGCTCAGATTCCGGTTACCCAACTCTCGATTCAACCCCACCGAGATCCAGCGTATCATCTGGCGATTGGGCGATCGCTCTCTTCTTTAAGATCTCAAGGCATTCTCATCATCGCGAGTGGCTCAATGACTCATAATTTAAGCTATTTTGGCCAATATCCTCTCGATGCTGAACCTCCCTTATGGGTACAAGACTTCGATCGGTGGATGGAAAAGACGCTTCAAGAAGGAGACTTAGAGCGCTTAATTCATTATCGTCAACTAGCTCCCTATGCCGTTGAAAATCATCCCACTGACGAACATCTACTGCCTCTATTTGTCACCCTAGGAGCAGCGGGCGAACCGGTGAGAGCTAAATCCTTACACTCTAGTTTTACCTATGGTGTTTTGAGTATGGCTGCCTTTGGTTTTTAAATAGAGAAAAAGATGACAATGAGGCGGGTTTTAATAGGATGAGAATCTGTTCTTTTGAAGAAACTTGGCACTGAGGAACATTTTCTATCCTGAGGTGTCTTTACAAGGAGTGGACATCAGGTAAGGAGTTTGGCAAATTGAGACCTATGCCTCCCATTTTTACCAAAGCAAATCTCAAAAAATCGGTTACTATTCTATTACTCTTATTGGGCGTTTATGTGACTGGATTAGGGGCTTGGATTAAACTTCAAACCACGTTGGCGCTGGGCGAATCTCCCCAACCAGAAGCGATTTTAATGTTGGGAGGAAATCACGATCGCGAACCCTTTACCGCTCAATTTGCTGCCGAGCAAGAGTATCCCTTGGAAATTTGGGTGTCTTCTGGTGTTGGGCGAAAACAAGCAAGCCAAGCGTTCCAGGCTGCTGGGATTCCGGAAGAACGGGTTCATTTGGATTATCAAGCGGTGGATACCGTAACTAATTTTTCGACATTGGTGGATGATTTGAAGTCAGATAATATTCGCCATGTGTATCTGATTACGTCGGATTTTCATATGCCCCGATCGAAGGCGATCGCGACAATTATTTTAGGGAGCCAAGGGATTACCTTTACGCCCATAGAAGTGCCGTCTTCAGATGATGGAGAATCCCCGCTTAGTATTGCCAGAGATGTGAGCCGCTCGATCTTATGGACTTTAACGGGGCGCACTGCGGCTACGCTTAATCCACAGTTCCATAAACTGCGTGCCCAGAATCTGAAACAGACTGAAGCTCTATAATACTTAATGATTAATAATTGTTGACTAGGGCTTGGGCGCGATCGGAACGGCGTAACACTTCCAAATCTTCTGCGTCTAATTCTACGGGAATTCCACTGCGAATAAGTTCAGCAAAATTTTCATTGGGAATCATGATGCAAAGGGCATACATGCGTCCTTTTCCGGTGTTTTCAATCACATGATATCAAGTCCGTTGGATCAGTTATCGTATGTCATTGCGAACGGAACGCAGTGGAGTGAAGCAATCTCTTTTAGCTCGGTAGTTTTGGCGATTGCTTCCCTCCGGTCGCAATGACAAGTGTTTAACCGGACTTGATATGAGTTCCGGTGGGCGGCACCATTAAACTATCGCCGGCTTGAATGCTGACTACTTTACCGTCACAATAGGCTAATCCTTCTCCTTTTAAGATAAAGAACATTTCTACAGCTAATTGATGGCGGTTGGGGGGCGTTTTGCCTCCTGGATCGAAAATTTCAATACAAGAGGTTAAGGAAAAATCGGACATGGTGGGATCGAAGACGATCGCCAGTCGATTGCTGTCTTTCGGGCTAATGCGATAGGCTTGATACTCTGTGGGGGATTTGAAGACTGGAATCATGCAATGATACTTATTCATAATCTTAGAGAAAATCAGGATAGAGATTGATATCATTTCTGTTTAAAGATTTTTAATTCCCTCGATGAGCGCTGCACTCTCACTCACAAAGCCAAAACATTGTTTGACATTATAAAGGGTAGCGTCCCAACAATAGGAGGGCGAGGTGGTAGCAGTACAGTCTTGAACTAAAATACAGTCATAGCCGAGAAAATTGGCATCTTGTAAGGTACAGAGAACGCATTGATCGGCGTTGACTCCGGCAAAGAAGAGAGTGGTTTTCCCTAGGTTACGGAGAATACTGTCGAGGGGAGTATCCCAAAAGCCACTCATACGATATTTGGCGATGTGAATATCTTCCGGTTGGGGTACGAGTTCGTCTACAATGGCGGCAGCCCAACTGCCTGCGGTGAGAACCTTTGCGTCTTTTTCGGGGAGGCGATCGCCTAATCCGATGCCTTCTCCGGTAGGATTATACACATGTCTTAAGCCGGCACTGATGTTTAGTAAGTCGGGACGGTTGCCCCAGTTGAGCCAAATAATGGGGACTTGAGCAGTGCGTAAGAGGGGCAAAAGCTGATTTAATGGATCAATCAGCGATCGCGCTGGCGAAACATCCACTCCAATATGAGCTAACCAACCCTGGAGATAACCCAAAAATTGGGTTTCAAGCCCCGCCCTTTAGCTTCGCTGTGGGCGGCTTTTCTCCTTGTTGTTGAATGTATTGCTTAATCTTTTCTATCGGCGCACCTCCACAAGAAATGGCAAAATAACTCGGAGACCAAAGATGAGCTGAATGGGGAACTAAATTGAACTCCTTTCTCAGAAGACGGCTAGAAACACCTTTGAGATGATTAACCAACTTGGAAATTGAATACCCTCCAACGTATTCAATTAACAAGTGAATATGATCTTCTTCTCCATCAATTTCAAGAACAGCAAAATCCATCTTCTTCCCTAACTCTTTCAAGATCTCAGTTATTCGCAGCCTAATCTGTGTTGAAAGAACTTTTCGTCGATATTTTACGACAAAGACCAAGTAAACATGAAGAAGCGTAACGCTATTTCTACCGCGTCTATAGGATTTTTGATTCATGCAGACCAAATATGCTACACTCAATACTGTAGCATAAAAAATCCCTAATGAGAGCTAGATATCGCTACCGAATCCATCCAACTCCTGGACAACAAATCTCATTGTCGAGATTATTCGGTTGCGTCCGAGTTGTCTGGAATGATGCCTTGGGATTTTGCGTCGCTCGATATCGCTCTGGAAATAAGAAGCCAAGCAATAGTCAATTACAGAAAAAGTTTATTACTCAGGCGAAAAAAGAGTCTAATCGCCAGTGGCTATCTGAGGTTTCTAATATCCCCTTACAACAATCTTTGAGAGATCTAAACACGGCTTATCAGAATTTTTTTAAGTCGGGTAAGGGAGAGCGAAAGGGAAAACCTGTACGACCCCCTAGATTCAAAAGAAAAAGTGCTAGACAATCAGCAAGATTTGCTCGCCATGGCTTCTCAATCAAAAGGGATAAAGTCTATTTGGCAAAAATCGGACTCCTTAAAGTGGTCTGGTCGCGCCCATTGCCAGCCCAGCCTTCATCAGTCACAGTTATCAAGGATGCGGCGGGTCGCTATTTCCTCAGTTTTGTAGTAGAAATCGCTCCAGAGAGCTTTACCCCTAATCAACATTCAGTGGGTATTGATCTAGGGATTTCAACTTTTGCCACGTTATCGACGGGTGAAAAAATTGATGCCCCTAAACCGTTAAAGAAACGGATCAAAAGATTGCGAAGAGTAGATAAAAACTTATCCAGGAAACAGAGAGGGAGTAAGCGGTATGAAAAAGCTAAAAAGCGCCGAGGTAAGCTGTATGCCAAGATAAAAGATATTCGTAGCGATTTCTTGCACAAACTATCAACCAGGATGATCCGTGAAAACCAAACGATTGTCCTCGAAGATCTAAACGTAGTAGGCATGGTTAAAAATCGTCGCCTCTCTAGAGCAATTAGCGATTTAGGTTGGCGACAATTCCGAACTTTCTTAGAAGCCAAGTCTGATAAATATGGTCGGGAATTTCGGGTCATTAATCGCTGGGAACCCACGTCTCAAAGGTGTTCGTGCTGTGGGTTTAAGGGCGGCAAACTCGATCTGTCAATCCGAAAGTGGACTTGTTTAAACTGTGGTGCAACCCATGATCGCGATGTCAATGCCGCAGTAAATATTCTAGTCGCCGGAGGACATTCGGAGACTCTAAACGGACGTAGAGGAGAGCGTAAGACTTCCGTCAAGGGAGCAGCAACTGTTGAAGCGTCAACTCATCTGGAATTTAAGCAGTTATCGTTATTTGATACTGCTTGAATAGATAGGGAATCCCCACCCTTTAACGAAGTGGAGGGTGGGGAGGATGTCAAAGAAGTCATTTTGCATATCAATCACCAATAGGGCAGATTTTGCCAAATCTAACCGTAAGGTTTTGGTTTCTGTAGTCAGGGTAATGGGTTGAGGAGGAACCGGAGGACGGGTAATATCAGCAGTATCGGCATTCACCTGCCAAGCGTTGGGTGGAGTTCCTAGAGGGTTAAGAGGCTGGTTCATGGGATGCTCCTGAATCAAATAAGGCTGCTTTATTTAAGCCTATGGAGCCAAGGGGAAGCTACCCAGAAAACCTAAAGAAATGATAAAAGGGGATTAAAGATGACCAATAAACCGGGATTACCCGTAACCTATCGCGATCTATTCGATAGATTTAAATGATGCTGTCGATCTCACATCCGGATGAAAACTGATACTCTCTTTTACAAAATCTTCCAAGAATTTCCTCAATTCTTCTTTGAACTCTGTGGACTTCCTCCTGCTAGAGCAAACCAGTATACTTTTACTTCTATAGAAGTGAAACAACTTGCTTTTCGCCTCGATGGGCTGTTTCTTCCAAATCGTAATAACCCAGATTTACCTTTCTATATTACTGAGGTTCAATTTCAACCGGACGAGGAGTTGTATTATCGTTTATTTAGCGAACTTTTCCTCTATCTAAGACAATATAAACCTCCCCATCCCTGGGAAGTTGTGGTGATTTATCCTAACCGGAATACGGAACCAGATAGCGATCTACACTTTGCCAATGCTCTCCAACTGCCGGAAGTTACCCGCATTTACCTGGATGAACTGCGCCAAAACTCATTAGGGTTAGGGGTGGTTAAACTGATTATCGAAAAGGACAGTACTGCTCCAGAAACAGCCAAAACTCTAATAGAACGAGCGAAATCTGAGTTAACTCAACAACAGGTACAACAAAACCTGATTGATTTAATCGAGACTATAATAGTCTATAAGTTACCGACCAAAACTAGGGAGGAAATTGAAGCGATGTTAGGACTGAGCGATATTCGACAAACCAAGGTTTACCAAGAAGCTTTCCAGGAAGGAGAACAGCGAGGAGAACAACGAGGAGAACAACGAGGACGGCAAGAAGCACAATTGGAGAATATTCCTCGAATGGCGAGTTATGGATTATCCTCGGAAGTTATTGCTCAATTATTGCAGTTTCCGGTGGAAACGGTGACTGGAGTACTAGAGAATTTGGATCTTGAGATCTCTGAATAATATCAAGTATATCAAGTCCGGTGAATCAGATATACTCTGTCATTGCGTTAACGAAGCTTGCGCGAGTTGAAAAACCCGCCCCTACGACTGGTGTTCCTGCCCACGCTAGGATGGCTAGAAACCCGGTTTCTTCAAGAAACCGGGTTTCTGGTTCCCCGTTCATTGTTAATTGCCTTTCCGGTGGCACCAGAGGGAGGGGGCAATGAGTTCGCCAGCAAGGGAGGCATTTTGCACGGCTTGCATGACACCCGGCCATTTTTCTTCGTAGTCGTCGAAGAGCATATAGCCGCCGGGTTTGAGTTTCGGATAGTAGTGGGTGATGTCGGCTTTTACGTCATCGTATTTGTGCCCGGCATCAATAAAAATGAGCTCTAGAGACTTGTCGGCAAACAGGGAAGCGGCGGCAGTGGTATTCATGACATGGAGTTGAACTTTGTCGTTGACTCCGAAGGCGGTAGTGTTGTGAAGAAAAGCTTCTTGGTTACGACGGATGACTTCTGGCATCGGGGGACGAGCTTCACCCGGTTTGAGGAGTGCCCCTTGAAAGTTATCGATGCTGTGCAGGGTGGAGCCGGGGGGGAGGACGGAGGCTATGGCAATGCTACTGCGCCCTTGGAAAGCTCCAAGTTCGACGACGGTAGAGTTGGGAGACAGTTGTTTGACCACACATTGGAGGGCGACAGCTTCAGGAAGGGAGAAGAAGCCAGTTATTTTTTCCCAAAACAAGATGCCGGTGAAGTCGTAGTTGAGGGTTTTGAGGTCAACTTGGAGAGGTTGGGGGGTTTGCATGGTGAGTGGGCTGAAAATGGAGAAGACCACGGTTTGAAACTTTACCAACCGTGGTCTTTTTAGTTTAGCTTAGGATACTAGCTACAAGTTGGGTTTAGACAAAGGTAAAGTCACTAGCTTGAAGAGTCACTGTTCCATTTAATTCAGCAACAGCAATATCTCCAGTACGGTTGGGTGAATTTCCGGTTGGAGTAGTAAAACCAGCCAAGCCATCTCTCTCAATGTACACAACAGTATTACCACCGATTTGAGTACTATAAACTTGCCCCAGGACTGATGCAAAATTAGTATTTGTTGAGACTGGTGATGCTCCAGCGGTGAAGCCTCTACCAAACACAATTGTCTGGTTAGGTATATCTGCAGGAGTATCATTACCAAAGCTTAAAGTTAAACCAGTCACCGTCTTCCTAGTGATTTCAATTTTATCCTGACCTTGCCTAAAGTTGACGATGTAATCCGCCTCAGCAACAGCAACCCCATCAGGAATGTTATTCGTGCCAAGGCCGTCAACATTATTAGCAGTGGTCGAACCATTAGTAAACCCTTGAGTACTTGAAGCAAGATCATTAATGTCAAACTGAAAGACATCTGCTGCATTGTCGTTATCAGAAGTGCTTGACGAGCCAATCAGGGTGTCTCTACCTGCACCACCCTTGAGGGTATCTGCGCCTGTACCACCAATGATGCTGTCTGCTCCAGCACCACCATAGATGCTGTCATTGTCTGCACCACCATTGAGGGAGTCGCCACCACTGCCACCGGAAATGGTATCTTGCCCAGCGTCACCTGTAATACTGTCCGTACCCGCTTGACCTAAGATACTGTCATTACCTTCACCACCAGAAATGGTATCACCTCTTCCTGTTTGGAAAGATTCATTATCGGTTTCTCCACCGCCAGTTATAATGTCATTACCTGCTCCACCGGTAATGGAGTCCGCACCAGATGCTGTAGATGAAAGACCACCAGAAATGTTATCGTTTCCTGCACCACCAATTAAGGTATCACCAGGCGTATTCTGTCCTACAGCAGCATTCATCTGGTCTCCACCTAGGATGCTATCGTTGCCGTCACCACCATTATACCAATCATTTCCAGCAACCCCTGAGCGACCAATGGTATCATTCCCAGCATCTCCATTTACGGTGTCGTTACCAGCAACGTAAGCATCACCACTTGGAGAGTTGCTACTGAGGGAGTTATCTACCTCAATGTAATCATTACCTTGACCGCCACGGATCGAGTCATTACCACCACCACCAACGATGGTGTCGCTCTCTTGTCCACCTAGGATAGTATCTGCTCCAACACCACCAGCATCATCTCCCCAGATGATGTCAAGACCGCGATCGCCTGTAAGGAAGTCATTGCCACTTCTCCCGCGAACCACATCGTTTCCTTGACCTCCAAACATGCTTTCGCTGCTAGCCCCTGAACCATACAGAGAATCATCACCTTGACCTCCAAAAGCTTGGGGAAGGTTTCCACCTTGGAGGACGATAGTATCGTTACCGACATCTCCAGACAGGATATTCAGAGCTAGAGGTCTTTGACTTCCAACGATGCTATCGTTACCTTGCCCCCCAAATACAATCAGTGTAGGGGATAGGTCAGCCGAGATTGTATCGTCCCCTTGGTAAGCATATACAATATCTTGAGACCCTAGGTTAGCCTCATCAACTCTCAGATCAATACCTTCTTCAGCTTGATTGGTTCCGAACCAGAACCGAGTTGCAAACTGATTGGGAAAGTCTTGTCTTGTAAATCCGCTCATCGTTCACTCCACAACGTTGTTAGATGTACTTTAATTCTTGTGTAGAGACACACTTTAAGTTTACTGTCCTTGAGCATCATAACTGAAAATTGCTGATTGAGCATCTTTTCAGGGTTTAGCTCAGAGGTATAGGTCACAGCATCTCCGACTGGCTCCGGGTTAGGACAATTAGTAATGTTACCAAAAGGCTCTAACAGTACGTGACAGAGACAATGATACCACCAGATTTTAAAAATGTGTCTACCTGCACGGGAAAATTTTGAAAATCCAATCGGTAGGTTGGGTTTTCATGTCCTGCATTTATCTACAGGTGGGGGGTTGGGGATTTCGGAAAGGGGATGGGGAAATTGGGGGGTTTATGGCGATCGCCTG
>DDLS01000086.1 GCA_002340255.1 Cyanobacteria bacterium UBA2566 | reverse complement strand
GCTACCTTGTCACCCCTTGAGGTCGCCTACATACTTCTCCACCAACTAAACCGGTGCGTACTTGGAGTTGTACGCTGCGAGCCTAAACCGATATTAGCAGGCAGAAAAAGCGATTTGAACTTGTGCGGTAATCTTATTCTTAGCAACCCGGTTTCTAGCCACCAGTTTATACGAATTACCTACAAAAGTTTATCTTATATGTCTAGGAGATGAACCATGGCAAAAGTGAAAAACGCAGAACAAGATCTGCGTTTGGAGATGCTCAACTCCTTGCTCACCACTCCCCACCGGAAATTGCAAGAAGTGGCTGAACTCCATGATCTTTTAGTGCAACTTGACCCGATTTTTTATGGTCACTTGGCCGTATGGTATCAGCACAATGGGGATGTGCGCGACCATAAGGAAGTATTTGTGGGTTCTTTGCTCACGAGCCAACTGCCCGAACACCGTAGCGCTGGCTTTGTGATGTTGCAACAGTTCCCACCTTACCAAGTAGCGCGGGTGGTGGACTTTATGAAGCAATTTCAAAATAAAGTACCTCGGTGTGCGCGGACGGCAGTGACTCGCTATCTGCGCAAGCGGGAAGGCAACCCAAAGCTGTTCGACCGCGCGGCTCTGCGAGGTCGAACAGCGATGAAGCATCTGTATGCTACCTTGCACATTAAGCCCAATGAACGGGCGAATGCGGTGTTGTTTAAGGATAATCCGCCAGAGGATAGTTTAGCGTTTGCCCTCAAGCAAGTGGCAAAGGCGGCAACTCCCGCAGAGCAAGCGCAACTGATTGTGAAGCACGGTATTCCCTATACTATTGCGATTGGTGCAGTTAAACAAGTTACACCGACGGTGTTGGTGGCACTGATTCATTCTATGTCGCCTCAAGAGACGATCAATAACTTGAACTCTCTGAAACAACGGGGAGCGATGGATCATCCGGAGGTGAAGGCGCTGATTGATGAGAAGCTCGAAGCGGCACAAAAGGCGAATCGGGTTTCAGCACTGAAGGCGCAAGTGGCATCGGATGCTACGGAACTGGATGTGGAAACGATCGCGAAGCTAGAGGCGATCGCCAACACCCAAGTGAAGAAACGGGGCAGCATTGTTAAACCGACGGCTTTACTTGTGGACAAGTCTGGCTCTATGCATCGCGCGATCGAAGTCGGTAAGCAGCTTGCTGCCTTGATTTCCGGCATTACCACGGCTGATTTATTTGTCTACGCTTTTGATACCGTCCCCTATGCCGTCAAAGCCCAAGGCAAAGAACTCACCGACTGGGAAAAAGCCTTTAAGCACATTAACGCTGGAGGTGGAACCAGTATCGGCTGTGGTGTGGAAGCCATGCGGCGCAACCGTCAACGGGTAGAACAAATCATCTTGGTGACTGACGAAGGAGAAAACAGCTCTCCCTACTTTGTGGATGCTTTGGATTACTATCGTCAAACCATGCAGATTCTCCCCAATGTAATTATTGTGCGAGTGAATTCTAGCTATGACTGGGTGGAAACACAGTTAAAGAAAAATAAGATGCCTGTAGAAACCTTTACCTTTAAAGGCGACTACTACTCTCTACCCAACCTAGTACCTCTGTTGTCTCGTCCCTCTCGGTTAGAGCTGTTGATGGAAATCCTCGAAACTGCTCTACCGGTGCGTCAAGATTGAATTAAAACCTCCCTATTCACTGGGGAGGTTTTTTTATGTTGTTATGATATTTTGTAACATTTACTTTCTGTTCCTTAAATTACCGTGATAAAGTAGCCATAAGTGATTCAATTTGCCTAAGTCACGGTTATGCAAGAATTTGGATTAACTCCATCCCAAACCCAACTGATGTATAGCTTAGAGTACAATTTAGTACTCACAGATATTAAACTAGAGGACGATAAAAACAAAAAGCGGTTAAAGATCATTTGGCTGGAAAAATGGCGAGATTCCATGAATCTTATCTTGCAAAATCAGAAACCGACTAATCTCTCTACAGACATTGTAGAACTAATAACTAATTTCGACCACTTGAAAGCCAAGGCTAGAGAACAAGCCCAAGAAGTTGAACATAAATTTTCACTCTATTTGATTTTATTAGAATTAACTCTATTTGCCCCCTATTATCCTATCATTGGAGAGGCGAGGGATGGGCAGTTCAAGGGTTTAAAGTTTACAAATTCAAACCTGATTGAAGATCAGCTTAAATCCTTTGCCCAACTGTTGAATCTAGATTCCCAATGTGTTAAACGCTTTCAATCTCACCACAAAGAAGCGGTTGACGGGATTAAGGGAGGATTTAATCCCTGGATTACGGGGGCAGTCGGAGCTGTGGTTTTAGCCGCAGTTGCTGCATTGGGAACCCCCATTATTGCAGGTATTCTTGCCCCCATTATTGCCCCTGGTTTGTCAGGAGCGGCGGCAGTTTCTTCGGTATTGGCGTTTTTAGGTGGAGGGGCGATCGCTGCTGGAGGCTTCGGAATGGCAGGTGGTGCTGCTGTTATTGCCGGTGGTGGAGCCATCTTGGGCGCAGGTTCAGGAGTAGGCTTGGGGTCATTATTTGCCCAATCTCCCACCACTGCGATTAATGAAGCCGCCAAGTTAGAAGTGGTAATGAAAGAGCTAATTTTTATCCAGAAAGATATCCGGTTAGCTCAAGAAATTATCAAAGAACAACGGCAAGGCATTCGCGCTCTAGAAGATGAACGGGATGAATTGATGTACAATAAAAAAGAGAATGAGGAGAAAATCAAGAAATTAGAAGAAGCCTTGGATTACTTGAAACGAGCCTTACAGCGCAACCAAGATTTATTGTAATTCTATAACTTTAATCTATAGGATCTGCAATTAAGTGATTACTGATTCCCAGCGCCTAGCCCTATGTCAGACTTATTTAACTTCAAAGATGATTTTTCTGCATCCCACCAGAAAATGTCAGGTATTCATCATGATTTCAATACGCTTCGCCAGATTCAACAGCAAGAATCAAAACATTTAGAGCGTCTCCAGAAAGACATGAAAGACATCGCCGACATTTTAGGGGTTTCAGTCGATGAAATTTCATCCCAAAATTCCCCCAAGCCTCCCTCTCTTAAGTCCGCCAGTTGGGACGATCAATTTTTCCTCAATAATCCTCTGGTTTCCCTGGAAGAGCGGATTAAACAAGAGGTATTGAAAAAACCAGATTTATTACCGCGTCTGTCTCAACTCGATTATGCAGTGGTGGGGATAACCGGTTTGGTAGCAACGCTCCTGGATTTTTTCGTAGTAGCTATTCCCAAAGATATCAATTATTTGGGCAAATCTCAGCAAAAAGGTAGTCAATTTACAGGATGGTTGAGAACGTTGGGAATGGACAATGGAAAGTTACACCCATTTCTGAAATGGTGTGAAAAAGTCTGTAAGGTTCCCTATGATAAAAGTATTTGCTCCGATATTCCCGGATTAACGCCCAAAACCCATCGCTTACTGAGTTTAGGTCATGACCCCCTATTCGGGTTGATTTTTGGCATATTTGATATCTTAAATGGTTCCCTGACAGCGTTTGATGTCCAAGGAAACCTAAAAATTATTCAAACCTGGAATATGGCTGGGGAGAATAAAATTTTTTCTCCCTTAATTTGGTTGGGACATATTGTTTCAGATCTGTGTACATCAATGGGAATTCCAGTTCCCGGATGGGGGTTTACTCAGCTCTTGCAATTTGGCTCAATTGGCCCTAAGAATATGACGATCGCCCAAACAGCCAACTGGATGTATGTGAATGGCTACGAGTTGCGCCATTTATTAACCCTTTCGATGCCCGTGGCGGCGATCGATCTGGTGATTCGCAGCTATCATTATTTGTCCACGCTGAAGCCAGAACCCTGTAAATTAAAGGCTTCTATGGGTTATGGAGAAATTGAGAAGATTCAAGCCAACCTGAAGTTAAATAAAATGCTGCTGCTCTCGCGGGCGATCGCCGTCAGTGGGAATGGCTTAAAAGTCTTCACCTATGCCGGAAACCCCTTAGCACTAAACGTAGCTCAATGGCTGTTCCTGATTAAAGATAGCATAGCCGTAGTTCAAGGGATGATGCGCGATAAGGCTCCCGAACAGCTCGTCAGAAATCGTCAGCAAATTAATCTCACTTGGCAGGACATTCTGGGATAATGGAGTCCTGATTAATTGGACTTAAGAGCATCACCATTTTTATCCCCTTCTCCTGAGACAGCAAGACAGAGAAAGCTTCAAAAGTAAATCTCTCATCCAAGTCTGTCCGATCAACTCTCCATCTGCACCAATAAAGGCAATCTCAGTATTAAGGAAAAGTCCGAAATTGAATGAATACAGATAAGTGAGAACTTTCAACTCCTAAAGTCATATTTTACTCCATTGGCACTTTTTTTAAAAGTTGAGTATACTGGGTAAGAGAAAGCCACAATCTCGACAATTTTTATAGGTTCTCCTTCAGGAGATTCGCTTAATTCCGACAATTAAATTTAGGGGTTAATTATGATGTCAATCCAGCCGCAAAGATCCTCATTTTTTCGGTTTTATCAACGCATTCCCTTACAGGTCTTTCTGATTTCAGCCTTTGTCATCCCCATTGTGACCGCCGTTGGGTTGGTAGCATGGATCTCTTTTAAACACAGCCGTCAAGCTGTTAACGAAGTGGCTACTCAATTGCGAAACGAACTCAGTCTTCGCATTGAAAAAGAAGTGAAAACTTTTTTGGAAACACCTCATCTTATTAATACTCTCAATGCCGATGCTATCAATCAAGGCTATATTGATGAGGAACAACAACCCATTGATACTTCTCCTCGAGCTTGGCGTTATTTTAAGCAGCAACTCAAACAATTCCCCTACATTACTGCCGTTTATTATGCTAATAATCGGGGAGAATACATGGACTATCACTGGGGAACTAATAATGATTTGCGGTTAGGGATATTAGGGAAATCCACCGGCTCAACCTATGAAGTGTATAGGACTGATAGCGAAGGAAACCCCATAGAATTGCTGAGTAAAACTAGTGATGATTACGATTATCAAGAACAGCTATGGTACAAAGATCAAATTACCGCAGGTAAAACCAATTGGACTCCCGTCTATAAATGGATTAATTCCGAGACCATTAATATTGACTTGGGGACTCCGGTTTATCAAGCCAATGGAGAAATCAAAGGAATTGTTGGTAGTTCTTTTTCTTTAGCACGAATCAGTCAGTTTCTTTCTAGTTTGGAAATCGGCGAATCCGGTCAGACTTTCATTATTGAAAGAAATGGTGCGTTTATCGCTACATCGACTTTAGAACCATCTATTGAGAAAGGATTAAAAGAAGGCTCTCCGCCTTTAACATTAGAAGATCCGAGTGAAGGACCTTACAGTAGAATTACAGCAACCCAAAGCGAAAATATTTTAACCCGAGAGACGGCCAACTTTTTACTGACAACCTTTGGCAGTTTCGAGAATATTACAAGCGAATGGCAATTAGAATTCGAGCTAGAAGGCGATCGCCAGTTCGTTGAAGTCACTCCCGTTCAAGATGAAGGGGGTATTGATTGGCTGATTGTTTTAGTTGTTCCCGAAGCTGCCTTTATGGGACGCGTTAACGATAATGCTCGCAATGCGGTTTTCCTTTGCATTGCCGCTTCTGTCAGCGTGGCGATCCTAGGCATTCTTTCTGCTCGCCGGATCGCTCAACCTATTCTTAAACTGAATTCAGCAGCGAAAGATATTGCCAGAGGAGAATGGGATAAAACAGTCAAAATCGATCGCGCCGATGAAATCGGAGAACTGGCCAAATCTTTTAACCAAATGTCGGCACAACTGAAAGAATCTTTTACGACCTTGGAAAAACGAGTTGCCGAACGAACGGCTCAATTAGAAGTTGCCAAAGAAAACGCCGAAGTCGCCAACCAAGCCAAAAGCATTTTTATCGCTAACATGAGCCATGAATTGCGCTCTCCTCTCAATGCAATTTTGGGATTTACTCAAATTTTGACCCGCTCTCAAAAACTCTCTAGCGAGCAACAACAAAGTGTCGGCATTATAAATCGCAGTGGCGAACACTTACTAAATTTAATTAATAATGTTCTCGATCTCTCAAAAATCGAGGCAGGGCGTATTTATCTCAATACTAAGAACTTCGATCTTTATCGCCTACTGAATGATATTCACGATATGTTTCAACTCAAAGCTGCCGATAAAGACTTGCACTTGTTGTTGGAACTCGCTGACGATCTCCCTCGCTACATTTGCACCGATGAAGTCAAACTCCGCCAAATCCTGATCAATCTGATTAACAATGCCCTTAAGTTTACCGAAAGCGGGGGGATTTCTCTGAGAGTCCGTTACGGCGTGCCTTCTATGACGAATAACCCACCTGTCGATCGACATGTCATAACCCTGTATTTTGAAGTGGAAGATACGGGAACGGGTATTGCTCCTGAAGAACTCGATCAACTTTTTGAAGCCTTTATGCACACAGAAAGTGGCAAGCAGGCACAAGAAGGAACGGGTTTGGGACTCTCCATTAGCCGCAAATTTGTAGAGTTGATGGAGGGAGATATGCATGTACACTCTTGCCTAGGTCAAGGGACGATATTCAATTTTGATATTGAGTGCGAGGAAGTTGACGCAACTGAGGTGGAAAGTCAAAATGGGAATGAGCGCCGGATTATTGCCCTAGAACCTGGTCAACCTCGCTATCGCCTTCTCATTGTTGATGATAAAGCCGTCAATCGACAATTGCTGATTCATCTATTAAATCCCTTGGGCTTCGAGTTGCAAGAAGCCAGTAATGGCAAAGAAGCCATAGAAATGTGGGAACAGTGGCAACCCCATCTGATTTGGATGGATATACGAATGCCGGTTATCGATGGGTTTGAAGCGACTAAAAAGATTAAAGCAACCTCTCAAGGACAGGCAACGGTGATTATTGCCGTTACAGCTAGCGTTTTAGAAGAAGAACGGGCAGTGGTTTTATCGGCAGGATGTAATGATTTCCTGCGAAAACCTTTTCGAGAAGAGCAAATCTTTACAGTGATGGAAGAGCATTTAGGCGTTCGTTACATTTATGAAGATCTGGTCTGTTCGCTCGAAAATAAGCCGTCTATGTTTCAGGTATTAACCACAGAAAATTTTCAGGCGCTCTCACCAGAATTGCAACACCGACTGCGCCAAGCTACCCTCACGGGTAACAAGCAGAAAATGGCTGAAGTGATTCGCGCTATTGCCGAAAGTAATCCCGATTTTTCTGAGGCGATCGCGACCTGTTTCCAGAATTTTGAATACGATAAAATTCTAAGTTTAATTCCCCAATAGTACAGTTAAGCAGGATTGTAGGGGCTTTCTGGCCGATCGCTGCTAGAGTCTTTTTGAACGAATCGTACATTTGAATCGACTATAGTATAAACTGACGTGATTAGAGAATCCCATGAATGAAGCCAAGCAACCTTCCCTGAAGATCGCCGTGGTAGGAGATGTACACGATCAATGGGAACGTGCCGATGCACAAGCACTACATGCTTTAGGAGTGGATTTAGTGTTGTTTGTGGGTGACTTTGGCAATGAGTCAATTGCGGTGGTGGAGGCGATCGCCGCGCTAGACTTACCGAAGGCGATCGTTTTAGGAAACCATGATTGTTGGTATACCGCCTCTCCTTGGGGTCGGAAGAAATGCCCCTACAATCGTCAGTTAGAAGACCGGGTAAGCGACCAGCTCAAGTTGCTCAGCGATACTCATGTGGGGTTTGGTTATCTCAATTTTCCCCAATTTCAGCTCAGTGTTGTGGGCGCTCGGCCCTTTAGTTGGGGCGGCCCCATCTGGCAGAATGGGGGCTTTTATCGAGACCGCTATGGCGTGAATAGTTTTACGGAATCTGCTGATAAAATTATTGCGGCTGCCCAGAAGACGGCTTATGAGACAGTAATTTTTATGGGTCATTGTGGCCCCCAAGGTCTCGGAGATCAACCAGAAGATATTTGTGGCAAAGATTGGAATCCTTTGGGGGGAGACTTTGGCGAGCCAGATTTTCGAGCAGCGATCTTGGCGACTCGAGAGCAGGGAAAACAGATTCCCTTAGTGACATTTGGCCATATGCATCACCGTTTGCGCCATACCGAAGCACGACTAAGGGAGGCGATCACTCAAGATAATCAAGGTACAATTTACCTCAATGCAGCTAGAGTTCCCCGAATTATCACCACCGCCACCGGGAAATCTCGCAACTTCTCCCTCGTTACCCTAGAAAACCAAACCGTTATCCAAGCGAGCTTAGTGTGGGTCAACCACCAGTTCAAAATAGAAAGTGAAGAAATTCTCTATACATCCCGTCCATCTGCTGCCCAAATAGGCTATACTAATAGACTGTGACTGGAGAGGTGGCAGAGTGGTCGAATGCGCTCGACTTGAAATCGAGTGGGCGTTAACAGCGTCCCGGGGGTTCGAATCCCCCCCTCTCCGTTCCCTTGTTGGTTGAGCGAATCAGATTGAGTTTCTATGACTTCTACGATACAAATTGAGCATCAACCGAGCCACGAATACCTGGATCGACTGGGAATCTGGGATTGGCCAATTTGGACAAAAGAAGTCTCTGAGTTTCCCTGGACCTATGACTGCTCAGAAACCTGCTACTTACTTACGGGCGAAGTCATCGTCACTCCCGATGGTGGAGAACCGGTCAAATTTGGCGAAGGGGATTTAGTTACGTTTCCCGCCGGACTCTCCTGTAGCTGGAACATTCTTCAACCGGTTCGCAAACATTACTCTATGGATTAATCCTTATTCTCTGACTTGTGCAAGCAGTCTACGGATGATGACCAAGAGCCAATAAAACATCCAGATACCGATCCAATTCGCCATCAGATCAATCAAACTATAACTGCGGGCTGGAGAGAAAATCTGTAAGGTTTCATCAATGAATGAAAAGACAGTGACTAAAATTGGCCCTAGGGGAAGAGATATTTTTCCCAGTTGAATCATGCGCTCTCCCAGAGCTTGATGACTTAAAATTCCAGCAGTTCCTATGAGAAACAAATGCCCAAATTTGTCGTAATCGGCTACACGGGCAGGAATCCACCGTAAATAAGCGGCTAGGGATATGAACAACAATAAGCAGAAATAGATCCAGAAGGCAACGATCCATCGGCGATCGGCTTTTTTAGGGCTAGGAGTTCTCATAAGGGAGCAGTGGTAAGTCTGTCTGTATACGGACGCTCAGTAGCGCGATCGCAGTTCCCTAAATTGTTCTGGTTTTTATTTTATCCTTGACGGTTAATTTCTTCTAAGAGCCACTCTTCTACAGGCTCTCCATCTTTGCGTTCAATGTGAATGGCGATCGCATAAACATCAGCCGATCCCGGAGGCGCTGGGATTTGCTCAAACTCTATAGTGTAGTTATTGGGGTCTTGGTTATGCTCCTTGAGCCAATCGTTCACTTTAATCTGGGCAAACAACGATTGTCCATCCTGGAACATACGGGTAATTTGCATTTGCAAGGTATAGGGAGTAAAACGGGGCATAGGCTGGTAATCGGTAATAAGGAATAGGGGGATAGAATAATCCTTATTCTGATTGTTGCAGAATTAAGGGTAAGTTGTCCTTGCCTCCACCAATGATAATCACTTTGCTGTTTTCGGATTCAGCTAATTGTTGCGTCGCTTCAATGGACTTAAGCTGTATAATTTGTGGCGTTAACCCTTGGGCAAGCAGTTTTTGGGCATCAGCAATTCCTTGGGCTTCTATTCGTTGTCTTTCTGCTTCTTTTTGCGCTTTTTCGATCTCAAATTCAATCTCTTGACGCTCTTTTTCATTAATAAATTCCTGGCGCTCGCTTTCTTGTTGGGCGGCTAGTTTTTCCTGAATCGCCGCTTGAATAGAGTCAGGAAGGGTGACATTTCTGAGCAGAGCTTGATCGACAGTGAAGCCTAACGGTTGTAGTTGACTAATCAAAGAGTCTTGTAGCGTTTGGGCAATCTCTTGGCGCTTTGCTCCATAAATTTCACGGGCTTCATAGCGGGCGGAAATTTCTCGAATCAGCGATCGAAAGCGAGAGATGATGATTTCGGTCTCATCTGTGCCAATATTTTCATAAACGTTGGCAACTTGTTGAGGGTCAAGTTTATATTGTAAACTGACATCAATACTTAGATTTAGCCCTTCTTTTGAGGTCGCACTGACCGTTTCTTTAATGTCTTTGAGACGAGTAGAAAAACTTGTGATTTTGGCCATAGGATTGGTCAAGTGTACGCCAGGTTTCAGGGGGCTTTCTTGAACTTTTCCAAGGATTTCGACAACAGCGACTTTACCTGTTGACATGACAACCAAGCATTGGGATAAAGTCGCCAAAAAACCAATTACACTAATCAGAAGAGAGATTACCCTGATTTGATGTTGGCGATGTTTGGGAATAGCATCAATGGAGGTACTACTTAAGGCGATTGCCAACGCTAACAATGACGTGAGGAGATAGGGAATAAACATGATCGCTGAGGAGATCGGTACATTTATAGAGTAGCTCAAGGGGTTTACCCTCTAGGGGAAAGGTAAAGAAAAGTTGACTATCTGTTATCTTGTGAAAAGAATGCCTCAGTTCTCTTAAACTTCCCTTAAAACAACTCCCATGACATTTCCCTTGCCCAACTTGTTAGTTCCTGAACGAGCGGTTTCCGTCAATGAATTCACCCGATATTTACAAATGCGCTTAGAAGAAGATGAACACCTTCAGCAAATTTGGATTACGGGTGAAGTGTCGAGCGCCAGCCAATATAGCAGCGGATTATTTTTCACCCTACAAGATCCAGAGGTAAAAGCGAGTCTCAATTGTGTGGTGTGGAATAATGCCTTATCTCGACTGATGACTCAACCGACTGCGGGGGCTAAAATTGTGGTACTGGGAACCCTGCGGATTTATCCCCCTAGAGGACAATATCAATTAATGGTCCATCAGGTGCTTCCGGGGGGGGAAGGTTTACAAGCCCTTCGATATCGACAATTGCGCGATCGCCTAGCGGCTGAAGGCTATTTTGACCCCGATCGCAAACAACCCATTCCGTCCCATCCGAACATTGTGGCCGTAATTACCTCACGTCAAGCCGCCGCCTGGGGGGATATTCAACGCACTCTCAAGCGCCGTTATCCCGGGCTGCATGTTCTGTTTTGTCCGGCTCTGGTACAAGGCGAACAATCCCCCAGTTCTATTGTGAGAGCTATTCAACAGGTAGAAAGCGATGGTCGAGCTGAAGTGATTATTCTAGCCAGAGGGGGAGGAGCGACGGAAGATTTAGCCGCGTTTAATGATGAGCGAGTGGTTAAGGCGATCGCCAAGTGTCCCATTCCCATTATTTCCGGTATCGGTCATCAGAGGGATGAATCCCTCGCCGACTTAGCTACCGATCTCTATGTCCATACCCCTACCGCTGCTGCCAATCGAGCTGTCCCAGAACTCTCTACCCTCTTGAATGAACATGAAGACCGTTGTCTAGCGCTAATCGACGTTGCTCACACCTACTTCAACCAACATCAGCATCAACTTAATCTCTTGCGAAACCGCCTCTATCGTCTGCAACTCGATCGCCAAATTACACAGGAAGAACAAACCTTAGACTGGAAGCGTCGTCAATTAATCCAACTCAGTCTACAAGCACTGCAACAACAAACTCAAAAATGTGACTATTTGCGCCAAAAACTGTCTACTCTCGATCCTCATAATGTCTTGAAACGGGGATACGCTTTAGTCCGCAGCGAAAACGGGGAAATTGTGCGCTCTGTAAGCTCCCTAAAGTCAGAACAAGAATTATCAATTGGATTGGGTCAAGGTCAAGTGAAGGTCAAAATTGTGGAAATTCTCCCTTAATCATTCTGTAATTCTTGATTGAACAAGGTACTGCATAATAGAGGAAACTACTGTATAGTTAGGGTCTGTTCTATGGAGTACAGTTTGGAGCCTTAGACCTAAGCTATACAAGCTGTTGCTTATTGCTATTCGTGTCTATTTCTAGAGTGCGAAACGCTCTATGTAGCGAAAGAAAAGAGGAATGTATTCCTGATTACCTACTGGAAGCAACTGAGAGGCCTAAGCTATTTCTATGAGCAACAGCCGATAGGGGTACAGTTATAACCCCCCACGTCTTAATCATCTTCTGTTCCCTATCCCATCGTTCACTACACCTTCACTCCTTCAGGTTTATTATGCCTAAATCCTCCAAAAATAACTCTACCCCTCAATCTGATTGGAATTATGAAGAAACCGTTGCCCAAGTTGAAGCCATTATTAACCAAATGGAAGCAGGAGATATGGACTTAGCGGAAGTCTTCAATCAATTTACTCGGGCTGTAGAATATCTCAAAGAGTGTGAGAGCTTTCTCGCCCACAAGCGATCGCAAATGGATTTGATGATTGAAACCTTAAGTGAAGATCCCGACTTCTAATTGCTTTACTTGCTTTTCGATATCGCTCGGATCGACAGCAAATTAGCATTCAATGCCTGCCTATAATCTTCCGCTGCTCCTGGATAATCGCCCAGTTTCATCAAATAATCGCCGCGATTATAATACGCTTGTGCAAACTGAGGATTCAATGCCAGGGCATAATTAAAATCAGCTAGGGCTTTAAAAACCTCATTTTGAGCGGCATAAACTAATCCTCGGTTATTATAGGCGGCCGCTAATTCAGGATTCAATTCAATGGCGCGGTTAAAATCCTGTAGTGCTTCCGAATCGTGCTGTAATTCCCAATACACTGCTCCTCGACTCAGATACCCTTTTGCTGATTCGGGATCTAATTGGATCACCCGCTCAAAATCGGCTAACGCTTGATTCCACTGTTTGAGTTTGCGGTAAGTATTCCCTCGATTGTAATAACTTCTCACATACTCAGGATTTAGGGTAATAGCCCGATCGAAATCCGCGATCGCCTCCTGATAATCCCCTAGATTATAGCGACTTAAGCCTCGGTTATTATATCCTTTGGCGTAGTCGGGGGCTAATTGGAGAACCCGATCGAAACATTCAAAGGCATTTTGGCGATCGCCCATTTGAGCAACTACGACACCATGGTTAAGTAACTGTTTTGCCTGCATCAGGTTAGATCCAATATTCATAGGGTTAATGGAGTAATACTGAGCCAGAACACAATGAACTCCAAGAGTATAGAGTCCTCTTCTATTCAAACTCAGTTCCCCAATGTGGAATTCATTGATAGTGCTACCCGCTGGTAATAGGCGATCGATAACCAGTAAACCGGCTTTTCCTTCAAAAGCCCCCATTTTTAAGGCTTTTAGGGAAAGTCTTTGCGTGAATTTACAGTTACAATAACCGATTTTCCTGAGTATTGCATCCGTAGGGAGTTGAGAGTTGAAACTCAGTGTGTATCGCTATTACTGATTACCTAATTTAAGCAATCGAACCTCGCTTACGGGCTTCCTTATAAGATGTACCAATATTTTTCAAACCTGCTTTAATCATCTGCTGTTCCAACAAGAGGAAAAACCGATGGCGATCGCCTCCTCGCACCACGGCTTGATTATGAGCTTCGGATAAGGCGATCGGATAACCATAGCCTTTCGCTACTTGAGCGAGGGTGAAACTTAATGCTTGCTCTAATAAGTGGGCATCTTCAACCACCCATTGGGGAAACTCAACACGGGCAATTTCTTTCCCCACATTTAGGTAACAAAAATACACTACTTGTTCTCGATACTGCTCTAAAATTCGTGCCGAAGACCTCCATAACCCACTGCGCTGTCCTGGTTTTAGCCAACCCCCCAAGACTGAACTATCTCGCAAGGGATGTAAAACTTGACAGGGCGCTTTGTCCGTTTGCCCGCCGCAGTGAACCATACAATTGGGTTCGGGATGAGGACAGTGGGCAAGACGCAGAAAGTTAAGTGCTTCTCCACTGCGAGACGAACTCAAATAACCCACAAGGGGAATACGATGATGTTGGAGGGTTTCCCAAGCTTCTAGAATCGGGGGTAAAATGCGATCGCGCGCCCCACTCGGTAATGGCTCTAAATGCCAATAAATTAAAGAACCATCCACCATTGCTAGAGCGGGCAACTGTTCGTCTAATTCTCCTCGCTCTTCAGTTGCCACTCTTACTCCTAATTCCGCCAATACCGCCGCCTCTGATACCGTGCGCTGATACGCCATCCATTCATCCGTGCGAATTCCCCATTGGCGAGAGACATAGAGATCTTCTTGACGATAAAAAGCTTCGGGGAGACTATCGAGAATTGCAGCCCGATTTTGACCATAATAAAAAACGACTCGTCCCGTATTAATCAGATAGCAATAGGCAATTTCATGGTGGGAGGGAGCCATCTGGGAACCGTCGGTAGAGATAACGGTATGGACTTGAGGCGCACTTTGAATATCCACTACCGTATCTAAGGGTTCAATGGGAAAGGCGGCATTAAATCCAAAATGATTCGACCATTGCTCATAGGAAGAGATTAACTCATCTAGGCGATCGCTCGCTTGAGCTAGGGTTTCTCTAGCACGGTTTAGCCGCTTCTGGGTAGCGGTGGCTTCGTCTTGTAAATGTTGGCTGATGCCTTCCATCTGACGGGCGAGTTTATTAAAATCGAGCATAATCAGGCACTCTAGCAATAGGTTATAACCAATGGTTTAAAGGTTGGCTGAACGTGTCTAAGGATAGAGAATGAATGCGAGGATGGCTGCTGGCGGCTTGTTTTTCGGCAGGTGTATTGTAGCCCCAGGTGGCGAGGAAGAGTTCCACGGAGGTTAATTGGGGATGTTGAGTGACAGACAGGAGAGTTTTCCAGCGATCTTCAATAAACCAAATCCATTTTTCTGAGGGATGGAATGTGAGTAAGGTTTCGGTTTTGGGGCATTTGATACTTTTGCCGATAATGCGATCACCAGGAAAGTCAATGTCCTCCATTTCCAGTAGTTCCTGGACAAACCTGGCTTCTTTGGTGGTAATAATTACTAACTCCAGATCGGGGTTAGCCAGGAGCGATCGCAGTTGAGGGACAATACTGGGATAAAATCGATGCAGGGATAACCAGTCTGAGCGGTTGGTTTGGATCTGGCGATCGCGCCTCCCATCGACTCGATCCATAATTTCCGCAGCTTTGAGTCCATCTCTGGTAATAATTTGCTCGCAGATCCCGCGCCAATTCGCTAAAATCTCCTCCTCTGAAGCTCCTTCAACCATGGCTCGAATCAATACCGGCATTTCCCAACCGGTTTCAATCACTGGGCGCAGACAATAGAATTGTTCTGCCATCCCTGGAGGTGGAGGAGTCTCGTCCACTGCCCACACCTGAGTATAGGTTTGCCAAGCCGTTTGAAAATACTCGACTAATCCATCACAGAGTACACCATCAAAATCTAAGGCTAGAACCTCTGGAATATCCATAATTCTTGCTGGCTATAACACTATAGGCAAGGATAGCAGGCGATCGCCCCTCTAACCAGATTGAACAGTCCTTATTGGATGGCTTACCTGTAACCGTCAATACTGTAAACCCGCCCCACTTCAACGGTGCTAAAGCAACTCCTTGACATCCACCCCTGCCTAAAGGCGAGGGGATTCCTAAACCTCACGATTTAGGTTTCTGTTTCATAGCAGTTGCCTTCACAGATTTACTCTGTTTCCGCTGTAGTAACCGTCTTCATCTTGTTCGATGAGAACATAATACTCTTGGGGTTGGGATGGCATGTTTCTAATCCTCTTAACTTAACCGCGCAAAGCCTTTGCTCAAGTTTCATCAACCGGGTTATTAGCTTCTGGATCATTCGTTGGTGTCTGTGCACTCTGGGGAATTGAATCTTGGAGTTGCTTGAGTTCCCTTGGGGAAACCATCCCCATTAAGACCTGCTTTAGCTCTAATTTATTATCCTTATTTAAGGAAGTTTTACTCAAGGTAACCACCGAATCAGCCATGCCTTCTTGAGGAGGGGATTGCAGATAAACCTCTAGACTGGGAATGGGAATATCCAGATGAGTATTAATTAGCTCCCCAGCTTTGACATAATTATTGCTATCCAGGAAACCGATAAACTTTTGTGAGCGATCGTCGTCTACATTTCCGACTCGCTGTGGATCGCCATACCAGCGATCGCTAATTTCACAAAAGGGTTCCTTCGCTGCCCGAAATCCGGCTGCGGTACTGACTCCTGCAATGACGGTTAATTCTAGAGCGCGATAAATCCACATACCTATTCCGCTCACTGGAATACCGCCACTGCTCGATCTCGATAGTTCCATGCCTTGTTGGGCAGTAAATTGTAAATATCCTATAAAGCCTGCTTGCCCAGTTTCCTCGATTAAGATAGTATCAATTGCTAATTGTAGAAGGTCTTCTTCAGTGACTCCTTCTTCGCTTTCAGCGAGTGCTGTTTGCAGATCTTCGCTATAGGCTTGTCGTAATTCTCCAGCTACAGATCTCTGAAAAGTCCAGTAATCAAAAACATGCATGGCACCATAGATGGATATACCCGTCAATGCCCCAAATAAAGCTGCGATTGCCGGGTTTCTGACTTTACCTTTTTTTACGGCAATATGAGTTGCACCACCCCCCAAAAATCCCATGCCCAGGGGAAACAGAATGATCAAATACAAGAAATTACCGATAAAACTAGTAATCCCACCAACAACACCACCCGCTATTACCGTGGCGAGTGCTAGCCATTGATAGCCAGAAATTGGCACAATATTGCTTGATTTATAGGGTTTCATAGTCCAAGAAGTCAGATATAGTGCTAGATAATAGGTAATGGAAATCTTGACATGGATCATCTAGGGCGTGTCATCAATTAAGCCGTAGCAAAGGAGGATTGAGTACCAAGATACATGGGGTAGTAGATGCTTTGGGTAATCCGACCCATTTTTTTAACTCCAGGCCAAGCCTGTGACTTAGATGGAGCAGATGTTCTCTTACCGGTTGTAGAGGCTGAAGCCGTTTTGGCTGATCAAGCTTATGATGCTCAGGAGAGGGGGATTGAACCTTTGACTCAAAGAGGAATAGAAGTGGTGATTCCACCGAAGAAAAACCGGAAAGAAAGTCGTCATTATGATGAGATATGGTACAAAGCACGCCACCTGATTGAAAATTTCTTTGCCAAGCTCAAACCGTATCGAGGGATTGCGACTAGGTATGACAAACGTTCAGTCAACTTTCTCGGAGGAATTTATTGGGTAGCCTCAGTTATTTTATTAGCATAGCGATCGCCATCCTTGTGGATTACACAATCTCTATTTTGTCAAGACCTTTAATTGATGACA
>DDLS01000050.1 GCA_002340255.1 Cyanobacteria bacterium UBA2566 | reverse complement strand
TCAACCCATTTTTCTGATAAAGAAATGGTAGATGCACCCCGATCCAGCCCCTGGAGGTTAGCCTCCGGGGCTTTTTTTGGTTCATTGGCTGCAATTTAGGCATTGCTATCTGTCATTGGCACTACATCCGGCAACGGGCGATCGAAGCCATAAAGCCAAACCAAGCCCAAAACCCCCAAAGAAATCGCTCCTAAACTCACCAACTGGGCAATTCTAAACTCTGCCAACATTAAGCTATCGGTACGCAATCCTTCAATCCAGACCCGACCTAAGCTATAGGCAATCATATACACCATAAATATCGTACCCAGTTTCAGGGGCGGTTTACGGTTTAAGCTATAAAAAAATAATCCCAGAAGTAGAGCAAAAACCAGCAGATTCCAGAGGGATTCATAGAGAAATGTGGGATGGAAATAGTCAAATTCGATATATTCCGGGGGACGACGATCGACGGGAATATATAACTTCCAGGGTAAATCCGTCGGTTTACCAAAGGCTTCTGAATTAAAAAAGTTACCCCAGCGACCGATCGCCTGTCCCAGAATTAGAGACGGAGCGACTAAGTCCGTTAACATCCAAAACGAAATCCGGTTCAGTCGTGCAAAAATTAATACAGCTAACAGTCCTCCTAAAATCGCTCCATGAATGGCGATTCCCCCTTTCCAAATAGCGAAAATCTCCCCTGGACGGTCAGCATAGTTGGGCCATTGGAATAACACATAGTACAGTCTCGCCGCAGGAATTGCCCCCAGGACTAACCAAATCGCTACATCTGAGATCGCATCTGGATGCACACCACGACGTTGAGCCAAATACTGGGACAAGGTTACTCCCAACAATACTGCCGAAGCAATTAACAAGCCATACCAACGGATCGCCAAATTACCAATTTGGAAAATAATCGGGCCAGGAGAGGCAAATTCAAAGGCTAAGGGCAAAATAGAACTATTCCACCCAATCTCAAGACCAATCATCAATGTCTCTTTCCCCGAAAGCATCTAATATCAATTCTCCAGTTATATCATCTCCTGTTCTAGACGCTCCCTTACTCGGTCAATCCTTAGAGTCTCTCACCACTTGGGTTCAAGACCACGGGCAACCAGCCTATCGAGGCCGCCAATTACACCAGTGGCTTTATCAGAAAGGGGCGCGATCGCTGCCAGAAATTACGGTATTTCCCCAAGCTTGGCGACAGGAAATGGCTCAGGTTAATATCGGTCGTTCTACGCTCCATTATCGGGCGATCGCCCCCGATGGCACGATTAAATATCTCCTGCAACTCCAAGACGGAGAAATTATTGAGACCGTCGGTATTCCTACTGCTAAACGGCTCACCGTCTGTGTTTCCTCCCAAGTTGGATGTGCCATGGGTTGCGATTTCTGTGCTACGGGTAAAGGGGGATTTGTGCGCCATCTGCAACCCCACGAAATTGTCGATCAAGTTTTAACGGTGCAAAATGACTTTGGGCGGCGCGTCAGTCATATTGTCTTTATGGGAATGGGTGAACCCCTACTCAACTTGGATTCTGTCTTAAAATCGCTCCACTGTTTAAATAAAGATGTGGGGATTAGCCAACGACAAATGACTGTTTCTACGGTCGGTATTGCCAAACGGATTCGCCAATTCGCCAAAGCTCAACTGCAAATTACCCTCGCCGTCAGTCTCCACGCCTCAAATCAAGGGCTCAGAGAAAAATTAATTCCCAGCGCTCTGCGATATTCGCTGCCCCAATTAATGGATGAATGTCGGGAATACGTTAAGCTTACTGGCCGGCGGATTACGTTTGAATATATTTTATTGGGAGCCGTGAACGATCTGCCCCAACATGCTGTGGAATTGGCCCACCTCCTACGGGGATTTCAAAATCATGTTAATTTAATTCCTTACAATCCCATTAGTGAAGTTGATTATCAGCGTCCCAATAGCCAGCGCATTGAGCAATTTCAGGAGATTTTGACGAAGCACCATATTGCAGTGAGTGTGCGCTATTCGCGGGGTTTAGAGGCGGATGCTGCTTGTGGGCAATTGAGGGCTTCTCGCGCTTAAGAATACTATGTCCTTCATTGCTGCGCTAAAGCACAATAATGAAGGACATAGTTGCTGAAAACAATCGCTTCTAAATTCGTGAAGGAGGGAGAATGATGCAAACTTATGCTTTAGGAAATACGGAGATTGAGATTACACCCATTATTATGGGGACTTGGCAAGCGGATAAAGGCATGTGGGCGGGTACGGATGAGGAGGAGCTGATTGAAGGGCTGAGAGCGGGTTTCGAGGCGGGTATAACGACGGTGGATACGGCATCCGAGTATGGGAATGGAGATTCTGAGCGTCTGGTTGCCAGAGCGTTGCGGGAGGTGCGAGATCAGATGGTTTTTGCGACTAAGTTATGGGTAAGTGATTTTCGCTATGATGCGGCGATCGCCGCCTGCGAGCAGTCGTTAAAGAATTTACAAACGGATTATATTGATTTGTATCAATTGCATTGGCCCTCTGGCAGTTGGGGGAGCGACAGTGTACCGATCACCGAAACGATGCAAGCCATGGTCGAGTTAAAGCAACAGGGCAAAATTCGGGCGATCGGGGTGTCTAATTTTTCTGTGGCGCAAATGGAAGAAGCACGGCAATATGGCCCCATTGACAGTTTACAACCTCCCTATTCCCTGTTTTGGCGCGCTATTGAAGGGGAAATTCAAAACTATTGTATTGAGCAGAATTGGTCAATTCTTGCCTATTCTCCCCTCTGCCAAGGATTACTCACGGGGAAATTCGGCCCGGATCATCAATTTCCTCCTGGCGATCATCGCGCAAAAAACAAGCTCTTTGTCAATCGGGAGCATTACCAACGGGCACAACGGGCACTGGAACAATTACGCCCTATCGCTGCTCAAAAAGCGTGTACTTTAGCACAACTGGCTCTAGCGTGGGTCATGGCTCAACCGCGCACCCATGCGATCGCTGGTTTTCGCAATGTCCAACAAGTGCAAGATAACGCGATCGCTGCAGAAATCCAGCTTTCTGAGGCAGAACTAGAGGAGATTGAGGCGATCGGCTCCACCGTTACAAATCACCTAGAATATGACCCTGTTCTCTGGGCTTTTTAATGCAATCTGTGGGCGATCGTCCCCCCTTGACATCTAAGCGAGATTCAGGCTCTTCCACTTCCTTACTATTGATTGATGGAGTCGGGTAAAACTCGGAATATTAGGCTAGTCTTTAATGTTTCTAATGTTTCCATTGACTATAGGGATGATTTGCTAAATAAGAATTAAAATAGCGGCGATCTTCGGAAACTTCTTCACCAACCCATTCGGGTAATTCAATGTCTTGATTGGCATCGGTGAGTTCAACTTCTGCCAGGATTAATCCTTGATTTTCTCCAGCGAATTCATCGATTTCCCAAACCATGCCGCTCCAGTTTAGGGTGTAGCGAATTTTGTCGATTTGGGGGCGATCGCACAAATACTCTAGCATTTCCTGGGCATCTTCTAAGGGAATCGGATATTCATATTCTAAGCGATGAATGCCAGAAGACCCAGAGGCTAAGGATTTCAGGGTTAAGTAGCCGCGATCGCCAGCAATCCGCACGCGAACGGTTTGATGATTTTCAGTGCGAATATAGCCTTGGCGATAGTGGGTGGCTTTGCCTAATCCGCGCCAACTTTCTCCGTTTACTAGAAATTTGCGTTCAATTTCAATCGCCATAATATTAAGGAGTTTAAGAAAAGGGGAAAATCAGATTTTCCCTATTGCCTATTGCTAGAGGGTCTTCCCCCTAACTTACCACAGAGCGCTATAATCTACGCTGTAGACTCTAGACCTTAAATAGAAGAGTGATTATGTTTAAAGACTGGACTTCTGATGATTGGATTAATCATATTGCGTTTATCGTGACGATCGCCATTTTGGTCTGGTCATTCCTCTAAACGGCTAGAAATTCCTGAATCACATCTTGACTGAGTTCTTCAGTTGGCCCGGATGCAACGATCCCCCCTTTTTGCATGGCGTAATACCAGTCAGCTTGACGGACAAAATGTAGATGCTGTTCAACCAGGAGTACAGAGATTCCTGTCGTTTCGATGATTTTACGCACGGCTGCTTCAATTTCGAGGATAATCGAGGGTTGAATGCCTTCAGTCGGTTCATCAAGAACCAGCAGTTGCGGACGACCCATGAGAGCGCGGGCGATCGCCAGTTGTTGTTGTTGTCCTCCACTCAAGTCCCCTCCCATGCGCCATAACATGCTCTCTAGGACGGGGAATAGCTCGTAAATATAGGGAGGGATCTCCTTCTTTTTCCCTGCACGTCCAGACTCCAAACCCAGGAGCAGATTTTCTTTGACGGTGACTCTGGGGATAATCTCCCGACCTTGGGGCACATAACCGATACCAAGTTTAGCACGGCGATCGGGGGACAGACCGACAATACTTTGCTTTTCTAGATAAATATCGCCACTGCGAGGTTTTAAAACCCCCATAATGGTCTTGAGCAAGGTCGTTTTCCCCACCCCATTACGACCAATTAAACAGACCATTTGGCCCGGTTTCACTCCTAAGTCCACATTCCGTAGAATATGACTTTCTCCATAATAAACATTCAATCCAGATACCTTTAAAATGGGTTGGGAGGATAGGTCTTGGTTCATGATTATAGTGCTTCAAGCTGGTAATGGGTAATGGAGAAACTGTCTAGATTGATCGCCTATGATGTGTGATGTCCTGCTTTACCGCGAATCTATTGACTTCGGATCGTCTGATTCTGATTGTCCCAGGTAGACTTCAATCACCCGTGGATCGTTTTGCACCTCTTCAATGGAGCCTTCACAAAGTACAGAACCTTGGTGTAGGACGGTGACTTTACGGGCAATTTGGCGGACGAATTCCATGTCATGCTCAATGACAATAATAGAATGACTTTCAGCTAAACTTAGCAATAAATCGCCGGTTTGTTCCGTTTCTTCATCGGTTAACCCGGCAACCGGTTCATCGACTAATAAAAGATCGGGAGATTGGGCGACTAACATGCCAATTTCTAAGCGTTGTTTTTCCCCATGGGATAAGAGAGCCGCTTGAATATCGCCCTTCAGGGAAAGTCCGGTAATCTCGAGCAGGTGATTCAGGCGCTGGCGATCGCTCTCTGGAGGACGACTCAAGAGCGTCGAAAATACGTTCTTATTAGGATTACAGCTTAGTTCCAGGTTTTCCCTTGGGGTAAGATTCAGATAAACCCGTGGGGTTTGAAACTTGCGACCAATGCCTAAACGGGCAATTTGATGTTCAGCTAAACGGCGAGTATTCAGACCTTTGAAATGAACTTGTCCGGTTGTGGGTTGAGTTTTGCCTGTAATCACATCTAGAAACGTAGTTTTTCCTGCCCCATTCGGACCAATAATCACCCGAAGTTCCCCTGGTTCCATACTAAAATTGAGTTGATTCAGCGCTCTAAAGCCATCAAAATCAACAGTTAAATTTTCAATCTCTAGAATAGCCTTGCTCATGATTTTTCTTCAAACTGCTCCCGCTCTCTTTGCACTTCCGGGTCTTGGTCTAAACTGGGATAAGTCACGACGGTTTTGTTGCCCAAACTTGCTTGTATCCAATTCCAGCCATCGGTTCTCAACCATCCCACAACCCCACTGGGCAATACCATCACCACAATTAAGAATAATGCTCCTTGGAAAAACAACCAAATTTCGGGAAATTGTTCGCTTAATCTACTGCGGGCAAAGTTAACCAGAAGCGCCCCTAAAATTGCACCGACTAAACTCGCTCTTCCTCCCACAGCAACCCAGATCACCATTTCAATTGAGAAAGCAATATCCATCGCTTTGGGAGAAATGATCCCGGTTTGTAGGGTGAACAATGCCCCAGCTAATCCAGCTAATCCAGCAGAAAGAGCAAATACGAGAACTTTGTAACCGGTCGGGTTATAACCGGAAAAACGCACTCGACTTTCATCATCGCGAATAGCAATTAAGAGGCGGCCAAAGCGACCGCTCGTCAGCCAACGGCACAGGGCATAAGTGAGGGCTAAAAACAGGATAGTAATTAGATAAAATCCCACTTGAGTTTTCGGGTCGTTGACGGTAAAGCCCAGGAGAGTTTTAAAGTCGGTGAGTCCATTGGTTCCATTAATCAGTTTTTGTTGACCATTGAAGAAGTTGAAGAATACAATGGTTGAGGCTTGGGTGAGGATGGAAAAGTAAACTCCGCGAATGCGATTTCGGAAGACTAAATACCCTAAAAACCCTCCTAATAATGCTGGAACCAAGATAACGGCTAAAGCAGCGATTTGAAAGGGGCCAAAGGGTTCCCAAAACCAGGGAAGTTCCGTGACTCCATAGAGGCTCATAAATTCAGGCAGTTGAATACTGGAGTCGGGAGGAATTTGTAGTTTCATATGCATGGCAATCGCATAACCTCCCAGGGCAAAAAATACACCATGCCCCAAACTCAACAGTCCGGTAAAGCCCCAAATGACATCGATACCAAGAGCAACAATAGCTAAAGCTAGAAATCGCCCCAATAGGTTTAAGCGAAAGGGGGACAGGATCAACGGCATGAGGATCATTAAGATTAGGGCAATGGCAATGACTAATCCTAATTCAATCCACAGGTTTTGGCGACGCTTTTTTTGTTGAGCAATTCGACCAACTTCTAAAGGACTTTTTAACATCTAAGGTGACTTCAGTTCGTCATATAAAACGGGTTTCATCTGTATGGGTTTTACCGCAGCATAGATGTTTAAAACTGTGTAGCTCGTTACGCCCAGTGCGCCCGTGTAATATCCTAGACTATCTTGTCCTTTCCAAAATGTAAACTTAAAACCTAGACGGGCTTTGCGATCTGAGGACAAGGGATTAAATACTAGAGCGATCGCTTCCTCTTGTCGACTATCAATAAGGTGAGCAAGGAGATCGTCAAGGACGCTATGGGCTAGTAAATCGGGGTAGAAGCGATCGCCGCTCATATAAGGCTGAAAATAGGGATCGTTGGGGTCAATTTTATCACCATTTAACTTGATTTGGCTTAAGCTAATTGTTTGGGTTTGCAGGTGGTAGCGATCGCCTTTTCCTAAATAACTGAGTCGAATACCATCAAGATTGAATTCGGGAATTTTGGGGTTATCATAGGCTTCTGATAAATCCATCACTAGCACTCCTTGATCGCCAATCACTTCGGCTTCATCATTTTGCACCACGAGAGCCGTATTTTCATCAATACCAAATCCTAGTTTATAACCAATAGTTTGCATAATGACGAGCGATCGCCCTAACCGTCCTCGGACTAAAAAATGCTGATCGACAAAAAAATCCGGGCCAATAAAGCCTAAACCTCGATTAATTTCTCTTCCCCAGTGAACCCCAAATTTCATCACATCTAAAATATCAGGAGGATGGCGAAACATGGTAGTACTCATGATCGCTGCTCCCGCACTGGTTCCCGCAACCACTCCTCCTTGACGATAAATCTCCCAAATGACATCGAGCATAGGGGTATGTCCACCCGATTCTGCATACAAAGCTTGGGTAATATAGGACTGATCTCCACCCGTGAAAAAGACCCCATTACATTCACGAACTTGAGCTAACAGTTGGGGATCATAAACAGCTTCTCGGTAATCTACATCACGATTTTTTACCGCTACCGGAATAGCGATCGCCTCTGCACCCTGTTGATTTAAAGCGTTAACTGTATAATTGGTCTTTTGAGGATTACGACTCGCTGTCGGAAAAACTGCAATTTTAGCTCCTTTTCCTCCGGATAATTCCACAATTCGCTTCCACACTTCGTGATTATTATACCGGAGTGCCCCTCCAATAATCACTAGCGATCCAGCCGATTTAGAGACTTCAGACATCAGTTTACTCAGTCAGCTAACAGTCATTTTCTCGAAATATATGAATAGAGACCCCATTTTACAGGAAAAGGGATGGATGACTCACATAGATTCCTATCTTTGAGGATAGAATGTGGCATTCTATCCTCTTTTTTTGCGAGATTAAGCTAACTGTCAATACGTCTGTGTCATTACCTCAGCCATCAAATATAATACTCCAATTACCAAGGCGAACCAATCATCGTAAAACCAGACCAATAATAGGGATGGGCTAAATGTCGCTCTGGCACATTTGCTAGTACTGGAGGCAGAGAAACATTTCCACCTCGAGTAGCCCGTAATTGTCCTGCTTCAATACGCACTTGACCCCTAAGCATAGCAAGCTGTGCTTCTCGGAGAGCATCGGATTTAAGTTGAGCATTCCTTAAGTAATCATAGAATTGGGTCATCAGGGCTAATGTTCCCTCATCAGACACATACCAAAGACTCGCTACAGCCGTTTTCACCCCCGCTTGTACGGCTAATCCGGCAAATCCTAACTCTGCGGATGGATCGCCAACTGCGGTACGACAGGCACTTAAGACCAACAGTTCAACTTGGGGATTATCCCATCCTAATGTTCTTAAATTATCTAAGGTCAGTTGTTCATTCCACAGTTGAATATAAGAATTTTTAGGAGATCCAGGCTTGAATTCAGCATGGGTTGCTAAATGCACGATCGCCGAGGGAGCAAACTGGCGTTGAGACATCAAGTTATTGAGAGTAAAGTCGTTATTTAAAAAGGATTTGCCTCTCCATAAATCCTTCGTGATCTTATCCAGTTCGATAGGAACTGCGGGTAAAGGCGCTTGTTGACTAAATTGAGAGGCTCCAAAGGCTAGAACTTCGGCATTTTCTAAGGATTGGTATCGGGTATCAGTGAGCAATAGCGAAGGAATTAATCCCAAATTATATTTCTCCACTAGAAACTGTTCGCCATCATGCAGAGCTGCCACAGGGAGCGATCTCAATCCCACATCCATACTGAAGACTAAAACATCTGCTCCAACTTCTTCTAACTGATCTTCTATGGGCGCAATTAACCATTGATAGAGTTTTTGTGCATAGGGTAGATAACTCGTGCTATTGCGTTTACGGGGATTAGTCAATTCACCTCTGAAGTTTTGGATCGCTTCGAGCAACTCTTCTCGTTTTGCCTCTGGAACACTGGTGTAGATTGAATCTCCTCTAGGAGTGACTAAGATTAAATCCAGTTGATCGGGTCGAGCGATCACATAAGAAATCACAGTGGTTTTGCCAGTCAGTTTCTCAATTTCAGCTAGACGCTCTTGGAATTTTTCGACAGATTGAACATTCTCATCAACTTCATATTCTTCTCCAGTATAAACAGATAATTCATCACTAAATAATCCATCAATGGATAATACCGCATCATTGAAATAGCCAGCATCTAGCTCAGTATGCACATTGGCTCGTGCCTCTCTCAAGCCTTCTAAGCGAGCAACCCGGTCAGCAGCAGGAGCATTTTGGCCGGGTTGACCAGCCTCCTGGCCTTCTTCTCCCTGAGCAGCAGGTTGTCGGGGGCCGGGTTGGTCTTCTGCGGGTTCAGGGCCAGCTTGGGGTTGCGATTGCTCTTGCGGATCTGGGTCTGGAGCAGGAGTGCGATCTCCTCCCGGACTATCGGAACCAGGTTCCCCCAAATCTCCTCCCGGATCCTCGCGACCCAAATCAACATTCTCCCCAAACTCTTGTAGAGCAGAATTAATAGGGGCATTCAAGTTACCATCTTGGGGAGGCTGTTCTCCTGTTGGAG
>DDLS01000028.1 GCA_002340255.1 Cyanobacteria bacterium UBA2566 | reverse complement strand
GTGACCGAAGTTATCTTGCTCGTTGGCGTATAAGCTATCATAGGTGCGCGTCACCGCAATTGGAATTCCCGTTACGGGTATCTCCAAGTCGGTGAAGGAAAGTTGGAAGTTACCGAGTTTTAGCTCTCCTTCGACATTAACTTCTGTGTCTAAGAAGGAACCGGCACCGAGAGTATCTATAGCAGTTAAGCGTAGAGTATAAGCTCCATTAGCGAGTAAGGTGGGGTCGAATATTCCCAGCACCCCATCTTCGACTTCTCCTTCTTTCTCGAATAAGGTCACAAAGTCATTTGTACCGACAGGTGCTACTTCTACTTTATAGGATTGTATGTTCTGCTCGGCCGTCTTGGCGGTTATCTCGCCTTTGATTTCTATCGCTTCGGAGAGGGTTCCTTCGGGTAAGTCTAAATCGAAGTCAATCACCTCTTCTCCCGGATGAGGAGATACGGTGAACTCAAAGGTCTCGGTGGTTTCGTTCCCTGACTTATCAATAACTGTGGCGGCAATCTGATAAACTCCAGGAGCGGCAAACGTCCAGGTGGCGCTGCCCCAAGCATCTAAGAGAACGGGAGTACCGTTGACTTTCAACGAGGCATTTTTTACTGCCAAGTTATCTGTGGTTTGCACGGCAAAGGTGACTTCTTGGTTGGGATAGGCAAAGTCAAAGCTCTGGAATAGACTCACCCGTGGCGCTTGCGTATCCTCGCCCACATCGAGAGTATAACCATACTCAGATATAGCCCCAGTTTCATCAACAATCTCCACTTTAACTGGATAAGCACCTGCCGCTTCTGGAGTCCAGCGAATCCGTCCTAATTCATCGATTTCCATGCCCTCTGGAGCTTCTGAGAGGCGATAGGTCAACCGACCCCCATCTGGGTCAACTGCCCGCACGTCGTGCTGATAGAGGGCGGAAACAAAGGCAGCTTCAGAAGTATTAGAATTGACTACCTGCGCCGCTTGGTTGTCGTAGGCTCTGAGCTTAAACCCTTGCGCCGCACCCTTTTGACTGTCTTCTACCGCCACGACGATTTGATGCTCTCCCACTGGGGGATTCTCCCAACTGAGGAGGTTGTCCTCTAAACTGACACCAGTAGGCGCTTTAATTATCTTATAGTTCAACTCGTCCCCATCCGGGTCAGTCGCTTCTATCTCATAAGTAGTGGTGGTATTCCCCAGAGCATCGGTAGGGCGCTCCCTGACACAGAGCGATTTTTATCTGCGGATGGAGTTCAGGTTTGAAAGAGGGGACGATGCTGAGTTGAAATGCGATATCCCCATAAACCATTTCCACCAACTGTCCGGCGACACCATTAGATATCTCCTAAAATTAGGCTAAAACCCTAATACTTCCCTTCAAAAAACGGGGTTTTAGGAGATGTCTATTGTAGCCAACTTTGACTATTCTACATCATCGTCAAGTTCAACCAATTCGGGTGAATTCATTCTTGATGGATCGCCAAAGTAGTAGTCAAGAATTGAATCTACCGCAGTTTTAAGAGTAGGAAAAGTCAACTCAAAATCTCCACGACCGGGGCCGGGGGGCCACTCACCGAGATAAAAAATCCAGACATTTTCTTTGAAAGAAAGTGTTGTTATTGGAGCATCACACCTAATTTTCCCTGAGTCGAGAAGAATACTCATTTGATAGTTCTTCCTCGTATTTCCTGAAACTGAAATCGGTTTACAGATATCATAACTAGTCGAAGATTTTCCAAATGCAGTGCGACTAACGATTAAACCAGAATTTCTGATTCGTTCGAGTTCTGTATTGATTGAAAACATGTTTTTCTAAATAAACGATAAAATTATGGTACGATAGTTCTTCCTAAAAAACTACGGGTTTGTTTGGATTATAATACCTCCGAAAGCACTAAAGAAATCAAAATAAGACATAAAGTGGGCACTTCCAAAAGACCGCTTGCATCTTGCCTGGACACTAAATATCCCAACTCATCGTAGCCAAAGTCTGTAATTCCTCGACTATGGGTTATGGTCTCAATTTGTCCGGATTCCGTGTAAGTATATTCAATACTGTCCTCCTAACCCATAGTCATATTTGCTATCCTATTGAGGAATATTTTATTCTTATGTGACTGTTGCCCACCATAGATCATTGATAGATAAAGCACTATATGAAATATTGGAGGTCATTTCTCTTCCAAATGTTTTTTCGAGTAATTCTTTCTCTATACAATAGAGATTATCATCAAAATCTTTAATGATAAAGATTTTAATTTCTTTTAGAAAGAAATGATTTGAAAATTTGTCTTTATATTTTTCTAGCACAATAATAAGCGGTACTTTAGCACAAACAATTGCTACAACTTCTTTGCCAACTAATAGTCTTGCCCACTCTTCATCTCCAGGTTCCCAATCAATGATGGAATCTTCAATTGAATGGACAAGCATGTCTAGGATTTGCCTGACTGCTTCTATTTTCCAGTGGCTGAGATTATTTTCTGTAAATCTAAAATAGTTTCCTATATTAATCATAGTGGACTTCCTGGTGCTCCATGAACAAAGTTATTTTTATTTCGGTATATATTAAGTACATTTGTTGGTTGACCTGTAGAAGCGTGAACTCCGATAGGTCTGTCTAATACTACTTTTGCCTTGGACCCTTGCCATAGATTAGCTTCATCAGCATAGGAAGCTGCATCTAACACTAGGGTTTGATAATTTACTCGATGCAAGAACTGGCTTTTACCTAGTGCTAAGGTGCCTGTTGTATGAACATTCATACCTGGGGTATCTAAAGTATATGAACCATTCGTGAGTTTACCATGTCTATTTGTCTGTATTGGTGGTGGAGTCCAATTATCAGCTTGCAACCGACCTGTTAGTTTCAATGTATCAGGAATCCCTTCAGTCGATGTTATTGTTCCTGAACCTCTAGGACTTACAGTAGGAGGCTCGCCAGTTGGAGTAATTTGTAAGTTATTTCCATCAATACCATAACTCACTTTTTTTGAACCTAGTTTAAGCTTCGCACCACTCCAAGCAAGGATTGGTAGAAATGGTAAGATATCCCACCAGGTTGCCTTTCCTTGCATAATATTAGCTGAGCTTTGAGCAATGCCAATACCAGCACCAAATAGATCGTAACCCAAGGCTGCTTTTGCCCACCAAGGAGCTGCTTGGAAACCTCTGAAAGGAGCAGCATAAGCGCCTATCCATATACTAGCAATCGATCCACTAAACCGACCCAAATTGAAGAAAAGTCCATGATGATTTCGTGTGGCTGCTTCTCCATGTCCTAATC
>DDLS01000047.1 GCA_002340255.1 Cyanobacteria bacterium UBA2566 | reverse complement strand
TTGTCTATAATTTTTCTCTATTTCTCTGTCCTATCTTTTGCCCGTTCATTTTAGGGACGCTATGGTGGGTTTAGGTGCAAAATAGGTGTAGCAGCGAGCTTTGGTTCCGCCATTCGTGGATAAAACTCTCGGTGTTAAAAGCTTTTGAAGAGGGCGAACGACGGGAGTTGAACCCGTGACTTCCTGTTCGACAGACAGGCGCTCTAGACCAACTGAGCTACAACCCCATAAAACGGATTTCTTTAGTTTTCAATGTACATAGCTTGAGGTAGAGCTTTTAGGCTCTTTTCCCCTTGCCTCACTAATATACTACGCAAATACTACAAATATGTCAAGGGGTATTTATGTTTAAATGAAGGTAACTCTCGAAAAAAAGAAGTCAAATGAAGATTAATGCTGACTTAAACCAAGGTGTAGTAGTCTATAGCGACGATTTACCCTGGGCAAGTTCTCCAGCACCAGGAGTAGAGCGACGGATGTTGGAACGGGATGGAGAAGAGATAGGTCGTGCTACAACAATTGTCCGTTTTGCCCCCAATAGTTCTTTTGCCATGCATTCCCATGGTGGTGGGGAAGAATTTTTAGTTTTGGAGGGTGTTTTCTCAGACGAACACGGAAATTACGGGGCTGGAACCTATATCCGCAACCCAATTGGCTCTCAACATACTCCCTATAGTCGAGAGGGCTGTATCTGGCAATGGCGAGTGCCTCCTAATCATGCTCCCTATTGCGGTACGATTTCCGAAGATGGCTTTAAAACTCGGCGAGTCATTCACTATCGCAATTCTTTTTTACCCCAAGTTCGAGGACGATTTGAATCTTTACCGAATGGAACAGCAGTTCATATTACCTTGAGTTTACATCCCATGGTTAGTATTTTTCTAATCTTTTGGGGTTCATCTTGGGGTAGCGCTTCACTCTTATTTCTATTCGCTGCCTTATTCTCAGAAGATGTTGGTCTAGAAACCCTGCTGTTTATTCCCTTACCTTTCATCGTTCTCTTTATCTTCTGGTGTGCTTTTTGGTTAGAAGCCAATCGCGCTTGTCAAGACCTCAGCGAAATATTAAGAATTCATCATTAAATTAAAGACGCGCTATAGTCATTTAAACTGGCTTTTATTAACTATAGCGTTTCTCAAATAAATGAGGTACAATAAAAAGTATGCTTTCATTTACCAGTTTTTTACTCCTCTCTTCTAATGTACCTCACTAATTCGATAAAGGCTATAGACCTGTAATCTATTGTACTAGCAAGGGAATATTTCAGAGATCGGTCCCCCAGCTATGCTGTCAAGGTTGTAGTATTAAATATAAACTTTCCTTAGGAAGAAATCTATGTTTAAAACAGTAGTCGGCCATAGCAATGATCCAGACTCTGAGTCTGCTATTGTAGAGATCCTCAATCAATGCGATCGAGCCTTATCCGGAGAATTGCCGCAAGCAGGAATTCTGTTAGCGGCGATTGATTTCGATCATGCCGAAATTGTACAGAAGATTGTATCTATTTATCCAGAAATCGAATTAATTGGAGGCACAACTGATGGAGAAATGTCTTCAGTTCTAGGGTTTCAACAAGATTCCCTGGTTCTAATATTATTTTGCTCCGATCGCTTACAAATCCGGGCTGGAATCGGTCGGAGAATCTCACAGGATTTTCACAGAGCGCTAGAAGAGGCGATCGCCCAAGCAACAACCGATCTGATCCAACCCATTAAACTCTGCATTACTTTACCCGAAGGACTCACCTCCGTCAGTGCCGTTAAATTAGTCGATTGTCTCAATCAATTATTAGGTAAACACGTACCTATTTTTGGGGGACTTACCGCCGATCAATGGCGCTTTAAGCAAAGTTATCAGTTTTATAAAAATGAAGTTTATAGCGATGCCATCCCCATTTTAGTCTTTTCCGGACACCTACTCTTGTCCCATGGATTAGCCAGCGGTTGGAACCCTATTGGTAAAGTCGGTCAAGTCACCAAAGTCGAAGACAATGTGGTTTATGAAATTGACCATCATCGTGCCTTGGACTTTTATTATCGCTATTTAGGAGAATATCCTCCCTCCTCTGAATACCCCCTGATGGTGTTTGATCCCACACGACAGTATTCTTACATGCGAGCGCCGAGTGGCTCCTACGATCCGACATTGGGAAGCGTAACCTTCTTTGGCGATATTCCAGAACAGGCGATCGTACAAATTACAGAAACAACCCGCGATTGTATTCTCCTCGCCTCTCAAGCCTCCATGCAGCAAGCGATCCACAACTATCCTGGAAGCCAACCGAGTACAATACTCTTCTTTTCCTGTGCCAGTCGGCGACAAATCCTAGGCAGTCGCACTCTTGAAGAGTATGATTTTACTCAACAGTGTCTGAAACAAACCTTAGTATCCTGTGGTTTTTATACGAATGGAGAGATTGCTCCGTTAGAACAACAGGGTACATCCTATTTTCATAATGAAACATTTATTGCCTTGCTCTTGGGAGAAGAATAACATCATGTCGCAAACTCTCGACACCCTAGATATGGAAGAAAAAATCGCGCGACTGGAAAAAGAAAACCGAATTTTACGCAAGAAATTAGAGCGCTCCGAGAAGAACTGTCTAGAGTTAGAAGAAACCAATGAAAAAAAAGAATCTTTGCTTAGACAAGCGATCGTCGAATTGAAAAACTCCCAAGAAGAAGTCGCGCAAAAGCGCCAATTAGAAGAAACTTTATCCCAACTCAAACGTACCCAAGCCCAACTGATTCAAGCTGAAAAAATGTCGAGTTTGGGTCATTTGGTTGCTGGAGTAGCCCATGAAATCAATAATCCCGTTAGCTTCATTTACGGAAACTTAAGTTATATTGAAAAATATTTTCAAGACTTGTTAGGGATTATTCATCTGTATCGAGAATACGATCCTGACCCTCAAGAGGTGATTCAAGACTATATTAATCGCCATGATTTAGAATTTGTGGAGGAAGATTTATCCAAAATTTTAAAATCCATCAAAATTGGCACAGAGCGCATTTGTGAAATTGTTTTATCTTTACGTACATTCTCCCGCATGGATCAAGCTGACGTTAAGGAAGTCGATATCCATGAAGGCATCGATAGTACCCTGATGATCCTACAGCATCGCCTCAAAGAGCAACCCGATCGCCCAGAAATCCAAGTCACCCGAAATTATGGCAAGTTGCCTCTAATAGAGTGCTATCCAGGACAGCTCAACCAAGTATTTATGAACATTCTCGCCAATGCTATAGATGCCCTAGAAGAGCTACCCAACAATCAAAGTTCTCAGATTATTGTCTCCACGGCTACAGTGAACTCCGACTGGATACAAATCACGATCTCCGATAATGGCAGAGGTATTCCTGAAACCGTCCAACCCCATATTTTTAACCCCTTCTTCACCACCAAAGCCATCGGTCAAGGAACTGGAATGGGTTTAGCGATTAGTCATCAAATTATTACTGAAACCCACATGGGTCAAATTCTATGTCACCCTACTCCAGGAAAGGGAACCGAATTTATCATTCAAATTCCCATCTCCCCTCAACTTAAACCGACCAACACTTGATCCCAATCCTGCATTTCCTCACCCTCTTTTGCTCTTACCTCAAACGTTAAATTACACGCTTGGGGTTGGAATAACATCTGAATAGACAATTCGGAAATATCCTCACGACTGACTTGACCGCGAATATTATCCCCTTGAGCCACTTCTAAACGATTGCCCCCTGGTGCTTCAGTTAAGGCACAGGGACGAATAATAGTATAGGGAATCCCACTTTCTCGGATCGCATCCTCGCCTCGCAACTTCCACGTTAAAATGCCACCGAGTTGATCGTTGAGTCTCACGGCTGGCGGTTCCTCATCCAGATTTAACCCCGGTCTTCCTGGACGAGTCACTCCTGCGGAACTAATCTGCACGAATTTCGGTAACTTCGGCCCTCCATAGGCGCGGATGGAGCCAATTTCTAGACCAAAGCGTCCTGGAGAAAACTGAGGATTGAGACCTCCATCATACTCAAATTTACTGAGCATCAGTTGAATAGCATAGGTCTGACTGGGGTCAAATGGCGGGGCACTCGGCAAGGTTTTAGCGCGAAAAATGGGAATCAGGCGATCGAACGGAATATCCACCGTCATCCAAGTATTATTGAGGGTATCAAAGGAATAGCAATAACTGATCCCATCCCATCGAGCCTCGTTACGCAGAATAAACTTATAACGCTTACCATCCCCTTGTACTCGCAGACTAATCCCTTCATATCCAGCTAGATTCAGACAAGGTTCAAAGTTCTTTGTGCGAATGGAAACAAATCCCCCAGAGTTAGCAGTAGAAACTTCACCTGTGAAGAAACCATAGTTCGGCGTAATGCGTAGCTCACTCGAACTAATTCCCCCCATCACCACATCATCAATCACTCCCCAAGTGGTCTTCAAACTGGATGAAGGATTGGTAAAATCGAAAATCATCTGTTCATCTGCCCGACTTAGGTAAGGAGCTACCCTGCGGATCAGATTTTTCATGCCATTATATTCCACCATTTCTGGACTATCTACCACTTCCGGCAGATAGAACTTTACCCCTTGATAATACTTCTCACGATTGGGGGTATCACCCTCGACGGGTTGCACGCGAGTACCCGAACAGCAAATAACAGAAATGACATCTTGCATCATTTCCCGCTTCAAGGTTTCGGAAAGGGTTAAATCCGCTTCAAATAATTCAATTCCTTTACCTAAAATAGATTCTGCTCGTTTGGCATCACGCACCAGAGCGCGGACGGGTATCTTACGTTCGACTAAACGGCGAATAACCCGTTTTCCGACTCCACCCGTGGCTCCAACAACTAGAATTGTACCCATAGCTTGTCCTTTTGGCGGTTGAGGTTGTCCGGTGAGGGTTCGTAACCCACGCTGAAGACTACTGAGAATCGGAAACACTTCAAAGGTGTTTAGAGTGTCAATCAATCGATTGAAATCCCAGGGTTTCCGACTACCCTGAACGCGAGTTTTAGAAGCCATTCTCTTACGCTGTGTAGATTGCTCTTCTTGTTTATATTAACGGAGGAAGGCAAAATGAATGGAAGATTGAGTAACCTAGGAAATAAAGTCAGGATGAGGATATGGTTGGTCAATTAACAACTCATGTATTAGATACGGCGCAAGGTTCTCCCGCTGTGGGAATGGCATTGGAGTTATGGGCAGTCGATCGCAAGTCGCCGATTAAAACCCTGCTCAAACAGACGAAAACCAATGAGCAAGGCAGAACCCATATTCCTTTATTGGAAGAGGGTGAGTTGGAAGTTGGCACTTACGAATTAGTTTTTTTTGTCGGTGATTATTTTCAGCGCGCGATCGGAAATTTACCAGAGCCGGTATTCTTGGATCAGGTTCCCATCCAGTTTGGAGTGTCTAATCGCCATAGTCATTATCATGTACCTTTGTTGGTGTCTCCTTGGTCTTATGCAACTTATCGGGGAAGTTAATTAGGGAATAGGGAATAGGGAATAGGGAATAGGGAATAGGGAATAGGGAATAGGGGAAACCGAGTTCCAACCTTTTCTTAGCATAGATCATAAATAGCGTTCTTAGATTAGTGGCATCCTACACTTTTTAGTTGGTAAAATGTACACAGTCTTAATTTTTCATGATGAGCTAATGACCTAGAGCTAATGACCTATAGGATCGCGCAAGTTAATCAAATGAGTCAAGAGTATTTTGTGGAGGCTTTGGGTAGTGTCTTTGAAGATACGCCAACCCTTGCAGCTCAAACTTGGAAAAAGAGGCCATTTCGAGATACGGAACATCTTTATCAAAGCTTCATCTCCCAGATGCTGGAGTTGAGTGATGCAGAAAAAATGGCGTTAATTCAAGCTCATCCTGATTTGGGGAGTCGAGTAAAAATGGCTCCAGATTCGATCGCCGAACAAGCAGGTGCAGGATTGGATCGCTTGAGTCCCCAACAGTACGATCGGTTTATATCTTTGAATCAAGCTTATCAGGATAAGTTTGGGTTTCCCTTTATTATGGCGGTGAAAGGACAAACTCAAGATAAAATTTTAAAGGCTTTTGAAGAACGATTAAATCACAGTTGGCAAGCGGAGCGAGAACAAGCGCTAGATGAGATTACTAAGATTGTACAATTTCGGTTGGGCGATCGAGTAATTAACTAAACATTAAAATTTGGGTTTTGAACCTATGGATCGAAGTAGGCGGTGGAATAACGGTATAATTCTGCTGATTAGCACGTTGATGTTAATAGCTTTAGGTTGGCTTAGTGGTACATTGATCTCTCCTCCTTTTTCTATGTTTCCTGAATATCTACTCACCGATCCGTTTTTACAATTCCCCACTGAAAGTACGGTGCGGGTGGTTTGGTTTACCCCATTTCCGGGAACTGAGCATCGGGTGGTTTATGGGAACAATTTAGAGCGTCAAGTGAAGGCAATAACGACGAAGTTATCGCGCACCCGTGAAGACAAGGTTTCCCATCTTGACGAAACTTTGCTAGGGGAGCAAGGAGAGTTTCCGGTACTTCGAGATATTTGGCGACATGAAGGGGAAATTACGGGCTTAATTCCTGGAGAAAAATTGCCCTATCAAGCGATTAGTGTCCATGATAATCATCAGGAATTGCGCAGCGATCGCTTCACCTTAGCCCCCACTCCCCAACCCGGAACTCCATTGAAAATTTTACTGACATCCGACCATCAGCATAAACCCATGACTGCCGCAAATATCCAGAAGGTGGGGGAAACCATGGGATCGGTTGATGCTATTTTCTTTGCTGGGGATTTGGTTGATATTGCCGATCGAGCTTCCGAGTGGTTTGATGATAAACGAGGAAATGCCTTTTTCCCAGTCCTGCAAGGACGGGCAAATCATGACCTAGAAAAAGAGGGAATAACAACGACCTATACAGGAGCTGCTTTAATCCAAAATGCGCCCCTATTTCCAGCCTTGGGCAATCATGAAATTATGGGACAATGGTCTGAAGAGCGCGGATTAAACGATCAATTTAATGGTTCTTATCCTCACCAAGCAGCACAAGCGGATTATGAACGGCAAGCCGATCGGATTAATCCCAGTGGCGATGCAAATATCAAAGAAGATTGGATTAAAAACCATAGCTTTAATAGCGATACTTACGAACAGATTTTTAGTTTACCCAAAAGTCCAGGTAATGGCCGATATTATGCGGTCAGCTTTGGGGATATTCGGTTGGTGGTTCCCCAAATTACGAATATGTGGCGATCGCCGAATTTATCAGCCAATACTCAAGGACGCTTTCGAGAGCGCGATCGAGACTTAAATCAACCCCAAAATTGGGGCTACGGGCAACATATTTTTGAACCCATAGCTCCGGGCAGTCCCCAATATGAATGGTTAAAAGCAGAATTAAATTCACCGGAATTTCAAAAGGCAAAATATAAAATTGTCATGTTCCATCATCCCCCCCATTCTCTGGGAGAAAATGTTGTGCCGGCTTATACCGATCCGGTGCAAATTATCGATCGAGATGGGGCTGGCAATCCCTTAGTCATTCGCTACGAGTATCCAAAAGAAAAGGATTATATTATCCGAGATGTAATCCCCTTATTAGAAGAAGCGAACGTTGACCTCGTATTATATGGTCATTCCCATCTATGGAACCGGTTTGTTAGCCCGAGAGGCATGAACTTTTTAGAAACGTCTAATGTCGGTAATACTTATGGTGCGTATAGGGGAGGATCTCGCCGTTATGTGCCCCCTGCTTATCAACCCGAATATTCTCCTGTGGGCGATCCGAATGGCTTAGAGCCGATGATTCCTAGCCTAGCGCCACTCCGAGAAAATAACCAACTCTTACCCTATATTGCTAGTAACAATATAACGGTATTTAGTATTTTAGACACGGAAACAGCAACCGTCAGTAGCTATTTCTTTGATACCCGCGAGCTAGATTCTAATGTGGTTAAGTTCGATGAATTCTCGATTCGTCGTCAAGGATAAAATAGACTGCTCTCACAAATCAGAAAATATTATTAATATTAGTAAATAAATGTTAATTTCCCTCTCAATCTTTCATGTGGTTTGAAGTAATCGCTACATAAAACAAAAGATTGTGAAAAAAAGGAGGGTTATTTTCACACTGATTAAGAGTTGATTAAAAGTCCTAATGAAGGGCTGACCATTGTGTTAAATTTGTCTCTAGTAGTTCTCAGGAGAGAGAATCATGAGTTTCTTAGATTCATCTGGTATTAATCTGTTTGGTGAAGAAGATTTAGTGGAAAAAGTCTCTAGAATTTATAGCACAGGTTTCATTAGTTCGGATGAGTATCATCGCTTAGAGTCCTCGGCTACCTCCTCTAGGCTGGCAGCAGAAGAGTTAGATATGATCGCTCGTTTGCGTCATGCGATTAAGCGAGGATGGGTGAAAACAACAACCTAAGCTTGATTGGCTTCCCTAGTTTTATGTGCATTACACTAGGAGTGGTAATTGACCTAGACTGTAATTCATGCGTTTAGTTGATGACGATCCCGATCTGCCGCCTCAAATCAACATCTTGCCGATGATTGATGCGATCTTCTCAATTTTGACGTTTTTCATGATTGGGACGCTGTTTTTAACCCGTAATGAGGGGTTACCGGTTAATTTGCCGGAAGCAGGAACGGGAGAAGTTCAACAGCAAGAGCGCATTACTGTTTCGATTAATGCTCAAGGCAAGATAGGCTTAGATGAAATAATAATTCCTTTAGAGCAACTGGATGCAAGGGTGGTTCAGTTAATGCAGGGGAAATCAACCCAGTTAGTGGCGATCAAAGCTGATGAAGCGATCGCCCATAAACGAGTAATCGAAGTAATGGATCGCCTCAGAACCATTCAAGGGATTCGTTTGGCGATCGCCACTGAAGCAATGAGAAATTAAAAATTACGTCCCATTACCCATTACCGATTACCCATTACCAGGGCAGTGCCCTATATAGTATGATGGGGCTTGGCTCATCGAGTGGTAATGGTGAGGAAATCATGAATCTAGCCCCGATCGCCCAATGGGGTAAAACAATATTAAAAGTATCTACGCTGGTCGCCTGTGGATTGGTATTGTGGTTAAGTGGATGTGCCCGATCGCCGGTTCCGGGAGATTTGGCAGCAGTGAAAGCGTTGGAAGCAGCTCGGTTTATCTCTAAACAAGCGCCAGTAGTCGTGTCATTATCCCAAAAACCAGAGCAGATGTTATCGCAGATAAAAGGATTAGATCGGCCAGACAAACTACTACAAAATACTCTCCTTGATAATACTCGATTGGACTATAAACAGGATATTCAGCCTTGGCTCGATGGGGGTGGAATTTGGGCGATGACGAGTACGGATGTCGATCGCCAGGGGGAGAATGGACAACAACCGGGTTATTTAGTGGTGTTACCAACGAAAAATGCCCAGCTTTCCCAAGAATTATTAGAAGTATATTGGCAACGGGAGGCGATCGCCGGCCAAGATTTAGTATTTGAACCCTACAAAGGCACACAATTAATTTATAGCCGAGAAGAAAACAAGATTTCTACAACCGTTGTCGGATCGCGGTTTGTATTATTTGCCAATCATCCTAAAGTTCTCAAAGAAGCCATCAATAATGTGCAAGTTGCCGAGCTGAGTTTAGGCGCAACCCCAGACTATCAAGAGTTACAAGAACTCAATAGCGAGAAGAGGGAGGCGATCGCCTGGCTAAATATTCCCAGGTTAGCCCAAAAGTTGGGCATGGAAGTCGATCATCCCATGTATCAAGCCTTGGGAATGGCGGTACAGTTGCAACCGGAAGGAGTTTTAGCCCAAACCCATTGGTTACCCACCGATCCAGCGTTGCTTGAAGGAGCAGAAGCGCCCTTAAATTCCTCTTCCTTATTAGCCTATCTCCCTTCCAGCAGTTATTTAGCGATCGATGGGGTGAATTTGCGTCAGTTTTGGCAACAGATGCAAACAGAAACTGCTGGTTATGGCAACATTGCCGAGATTATTCGCCAACCCTTGCTTGACTGGGGGAAGCAATGGCAATTAGATGTGGAAGCCGATATTCTCGATGCGATTGAAGGAGAATACGCGATCGCCTTTTTACCCGATGAAGTAGAAGGGGATTTAGATTGGATTGTGATTCGCGAAAACACGGGAGAAAGTTTAAGCGATCGTTTGGATCAAATTCTTAACCAGCAAGGCTTTAGTATTGGCTCATTTCAGTTAGACGATCAAACCCTCGTCGCTTGGACACAATTAATCGCCGATCCGATAACCGATGGAGAAGAAACCGCTAAAAGTCGGGTATTAAAAGCCAAAGTGCAAGGAGTGCATACCACACTGAACCAGTATGAGATTATTACCTCGTCTATTGCTGCCATGGATCGGGTACTGAAAGCCAAAAGTACAGGCAATTCCCTGGCAACCGATGCCCTCTTTCAAGCCAGTATTGCCCCTTTACCAGAAGTTAACCAGGGCTATTTCTTTATCAATTGGCGATCGGCTCAAAAACCCCTCGAACGTCAAATTCCCCTGTTAAGGCTCGTAGAATTGGCAGCCAAACCTCTCTTTGACCCCTTAGAATCGGTCGCTATAGCCAGTTATGGCGATGCCCAAGAGCGGCAAGCCGATATCTTTTTGAATACTGGCAGTGAACGTCGGTAAGGGATAGCGATCGATGATTATCATTAGCAAATGAAGACACAACATTACCTTGTCCTTACATTTTGTTAACTGAAGCTGATTCTACCAGAGCATTATCAGATTCTAGCCAATACAGCGCTTCGCGCTGCTATGAGGTACATTGTTGATCGTAGATGTGAGTTGTCATTGCGACCGCAGG
>DDLS01000177.1 GCA_002340255.1 Cyanobacteria bacterium UBA2566 | reverse complement strand
AATTTGGGTCGATCAAGGATATTCCGGGAAAAAATTTGCCCAAATGATCGCTCTGGTCAGTCAAGCTAGAGTAGAAGGGATCGAGAAGAAAAAGAAGCAGTTTGAAGTGTTGCCACGGCGTTGGGTTGTAGAACGAACATTTGCTTGGCTGGTGCAAAATCGACGTTTAATTGTAGACCAGGAGCAATTACCAGAAATAAGTGAGGCGATGATCTATGATCGTGTAATTGGGGTCAAAAGGCTTTTGGGACTTCAACAAGGCAAACACCAAATGAAGAAGTTTACGCATAACGGCCGCGCTCACCGGCATTTTCACCTTCCCTCGACTCAATCACGTCTGGCTGAAAGCCTTGAGAAGGGGATTATGGCCCATAGCCACTATCGCTGGCATATATAAAGCTTTTCTCAAACGTCGATTACCGGTATGAGAAAGGCGGGGTTTACGTTGAACGGAAGTGCCAGAAGTCCATTGACTAGGAGTTAACCCAGCATAAGCGGCTAACTGACGAGCTCTATGATAGTTCTCAATCTGACCAATTTCCGCCAGAAGAACCGAGGCACTCAGTTCACCAATACCGGGAATAGAGGTTAATAGCTCCTGTTGTTTTCCCAGGTGGGGATGGCGCTGAAAATGGTCTCGAATCAGTTGTTTAACTTGTTTTTGCTGCTGGTGTAGACCCTCTAGATGAGATAAGATTAACTCAGTTATCACACCTGTAGAGGTTTCCAGGCGGTTGCGCTCTTGTTGTTCCATCTGTTGCAGCGCTTCTAAGCGTCGCATCAACTCTTGAAGCTCCTTAATCTCTGCTGGCAGGGGAGTCCAAGGAGATGGGTTAATGGCTTGGCAAAAGCGAGCAATTAAGCCAGCATCCACGGAGTCAGTTTTAGTGCGTAAGAGTTCACTTTTGGCAAATCCCTTAATCCGAGCCGGATTGACTATACTGACGGTGAACTGTTGTCTTGTCTATTCTTTATTTCCCTCCTTATCTACATCGATGGAGCTGGCTGTTTAATGATCTCTGACTTGGCCGGATTTCCTCCCCTTGACATCCAAGACAGTATCTACGGAGGATGGGAATTGCAATGCTAATGACATTCTAAACCCTATTGCCTATTGCCTTCCCATTCCTGGTACTCTAGATCAAGTGAGTCTATCTGCAAAAAGAAATTATTATTAATGACCTCCTCTGCTACAACCTCTCCCCAAACTGTACGCCTGGGTTCCCGTAAAAGCCAACTTGCTCTGGTTCAAAGCGAATGGGTACAAGCTCAACTCCAGGTCCATCACCCCGATACTCGATTTGAGATTGAAACCATGAGTACCCAAGGAGATAAAATCCTGGATGTTCCCCTGGCGAAAATTGGCGATAAGGGGTTGTTTACTAAGGAACTGGAAGTGGGAATGCTCGCTAGAACAACGGATATGGCTGTGCATTCCCTGAAAGATTTACCGACCAATTTACCGGAAGGTTTGATGCTCGGTTGCGTGACACAGAGGGAAAACCCGGCTGATGCATTAGTGGTGAATGCTAAGTATGGGGATAAGAAATTGGAAACTCTCCCCGATGGTGCGGTAGTGGGTACGTCTTCTTTGCGGCGTTTGGCCCAACTGCGCCATTATTTCCCACAACTGGCGTTTAAGGATGTGCGGGGAAATTTGAATACTCGTCTGAAAAAGTTGGATGATGGGGAATATGATGCCCTGATTCTAGCAGCAGCGGGCTTAAAGCGCTTGGACATGAGCGATCGCATTCAACAGGAAATTCCGTCTGATATTTCTCTCCATGCTGTCGGACAAGGAGCATTGGGTATCGAATGCCGTCAGATTAATGACCAGGAAACCGAAGAAAATCTTAAGAAAGATCGGGCAGTGTTGGAGATTATTCAGGTGATTCAACATCAACCTACACTCTATCGCTGTTTGGCTGAACGGGCTTTTCTGCGAACCTTAGAAGGGGGATGCCAAGTTCCCATTGGCGTGAATACGTCTATTGAAGGCGATCGCCTCACCTTAGTTGGTATGGTAGCTAGTTTAGATGGCCAGCGCCTCATTCGCGACCAAGTTACCGGCAGTTGCCAAGAAGCGGAACACCTGGGGATTAATCTTGCCGAAGAACTACGAGGACGCGGTGCAGGGGAGATCCTAGCGGAAATTCTCGCCCAAATTGACCGTAGTTAACGACCCCCTGTAGGGTTTCGTTCCTCAACCCAACCTCTACACTCTGCTCCCCTTCTCCTGCGGGAGAAGGGGCTGGAGGATGAGGGACAATCATGAATAACTCATTTAAAAACACGAGGAAAAGCGACTCGTGCAACTTTAGTCGCCTAAATTTGTTATACTTAAAAAGTGAGTAAGGGCAAACGCCTACGTGAAGAATCATCCTAGTTACGGTGAAATTCCGGCCACCTGAGAACCGACGGTCTTTGAGGCGCAGAACGACATTCATTGGGGCAAGCAACGCAGGATGAGGAGCGTACCGAATTGGCAAGCGTGGTAGTCCCCGGAAAGCAAAACAGAGGAAAAGTAGTCTGAAGCTTCGTACTTAGTGTAGCGAGAGCAACAGAATAGAGGGTCGGTGGCTCCAAATGCCTTTTGACAGACCCTTCCATGTATAGCCTGGAGAATCTGCGTCTCTTCAGAGCGCAGAGTGTCAAGATATTGGGATTGACTTGTACAATTAACGTGAGTTAAACCAGCGTTGTGCATTTAATCCCTATGGCTAGAACAGAATCAACCATGTTGGCGTTAGGGACTCTAGCGCCCAGCTTTCAACTCCCAGATGTAGTTTCTGAAGAAATTATTTCTGTAGAGACTTTTGCCCAGAAAAAAGCCCTGTTGGTGATGTTTATTTGTAAACATTGCCCCTTTGTGAAGCACATTCAAAGCCAATTGTCAAGCCTAGGGCAAGATTATCAGAATACGGACTTAGGAATCGTCGCGATCAGTTCTAATGATATCGTCAAACATCCGGATGATTCTCCTGAACAATTAAAACAGATGGCTTTAGAATTAGGGTTTACCTTTCCCGTTTGCTACGAAGAAAGCCAGGAAGTAGCCAAAAGTTATACTGCCGCTTGCACACCAGATTTTTTCTTGTTTGATAGCGATCGCCGCCTCGTTTACCGAGGTCAACTCGATGACTCTCGCCCCAGCACAAATATTCCGGTAACCGGTACAGATTTGAGGAAAGCGATCGATGCAACTTTAGCTGGACAACCTGTAGCTCCAGAACAAAGACCGAGTCTTGGTTGTAATATTAAGTGGAAACCAGGTAATGAACCCTCTTACTATGGTTAAGCTGATCGCCAACGGGGAGACATGGAGGTAAGGAGATGGGGAGACCTGGAGGAAACCTATTAGCCATTAGCCATTACCGATTACCCATCACCAAACCTTTGAGAATTCTGGAAAACCGTTTAACCCAACTGTTTCTCTTAGCCATCTCCATGATGAGCTTTAGTGCGATCGGTTTAACCCTGGGAAGCGCCTTATTTTTACAACATGCGGGGGCATCTTCTTTGCCCCGATCCTATATGCTGATGGGTGTCGTTTCGATCCCAGTATATCTAGGCTTATCGCAAATTGTCGATCGCACCCATCGCCCCCGATTATTTCAGTATTTTCTCATCCTTGCCCTGGCATTAGCCCTATCCCTACGTCTGCTCATCGTCTTCGATCGTCCCTGGGTTTACTTCGTTCTTTATATCAGCTTTTATATCCAATGGACTTTAGTCACCGAAGTTCTCTTTCCCAGCTTAGTAACCGATTACTTCACGACTTTAGACTGGAAACGATATGCCCCCTCCCTAAGAATGGCAACCGCTTTAGGAGGCTTATTAGGGGGAGGATTAATCAGTATTCTCTCGCAAAAAGTTGTACCAGAAAATCTGATCTTAATTCTGCCCCTCTTTTATGCGCTCGTCTTTATTCAACTGCTCTATCTCGACCATACCCAAACTCCGATAAAATCCTCACCTTCGCCTAATCAAGTCCAGTCTTCAACTCCCATTTCCCGGTTAGAAACCCTAAAAAAATATCCCATCATTGGCTTCTTAGCCACCAGTACTTTTTTAACCATTCTTTTGTATACGATTGGCGAATTCCTCTACTTTAGTATCTACGCCGAGAACTTTACCAGCGATCGCCAACTCACTGGGTTTTTAGGAACGATGCGGATGATTAACAGCATCATTCCTTTTATTATCCTCTACCCCCTCACCCAACCCCTACTCAATCGGATTGGAGTAATGGGGATGAACCTGCTTTATCCCGTCACCACCTTCCTCAGCTTTCTGGGATTAGGTACTCAAGGGAATTTAATCAGTGCCATGGCGTGTAATTTTAACACCAATGGCATTGAAGATAGCATTAATCAACCCATTCAAAGCTTGAACTATAACGCGGTTCCCTATGATTTAGTCGGCCGCATTCGCACCATTAGCAATGGCTTATTTTATTCCCTGGGTCTAGCGATGGCGGGTATTTTACTATGGGGATTGGATCAATTCAGCCAGTTACAAATTGCCGAACTAGGTCTGGGATTAAGCCTCCTATTTCTGCTAGTTCGCTATGCTATGGGCAAAAGCTATCTACAATCCTTGCTGAGTTTATTGCGATCGGGTTCCACCCAATGGCATGAGGTAGGAGTGGGATTACCAAAATTACCAGAACACTGCGAAACAGAAGTCATTGAACTACTCAAGAGCAAAGAGATCCAAAATCAAATCTTAGGTCTTTCCCTTGCCTCCTGCCTCAAACGACCCCAACAATTCTTGCCCTACATTCAACCCCTCTTTCTTCTTCATCACCGAGATCTTCATCCCCACCTAATTCAATTTTTCCAAAGCTGTCCTCATCCTCAGATGTTCAAATTTCTAGAGCATTTCCTGCAAAGCGAGGATCAAAGCCTACGCTTGTTAGCCCTAGAAGCGATTATTGCTAGTAAATACCGACTCCCTAACGAACAATTAGAAAAGCTCCACAAAAACCCCAATCTTCAACAAGAAGCTCTCTTGTGTGTTGCGTCTATTGAAGCCCGAAGTAAAAACCCGAAAATTCAGGAGAGCTGCAACCTCTTTTGGAATACTCCCCTAGATGAAACGACTAAACTGACCCTTATTCGAGCCATTCGCAGCACTAAAAATCGTCAATTTATTCCCTACCTGCAAAGGCTTTTGAAAGATGCTTCCTTAGAAGTCAGTCGTCAAGGATTGGATGTTTTAGCTCTACTGGCTCGCCCTGGAGAACAGGAGGTCGGGAAGTTAGCAGCGAGTCAATTAGCCAATGTCGATCCGTTATCTAGGGCAATTGCTTTTAAAGTTATGGGAGTGGTCAAAAGTCCCAGTTTGCTCCTTGATGTGGCGATGGGGCTACAACATTCGAGTTTAGCCGTACGATTATGGGCTGCTACTGCATTAGCCAATTATGGAGAAGCTAGCTTAAAGGTGGCTCGTGTCTATTTGTATTCCCCTCGCTATGAGGTGGTGGAAATGGCGATCGCCACTATAGCCAAAGTCGGAACTCGCCGCGCCATTAACCTCCTCTATGATTTTCTCAAACCGGATTGTAAAGGAGTTGCCCAAACCCCATCCTGGATTAAGAGTATTCGACCCCATGCCCCCTATGCTCCTTTCCTGAAAACAATCCTTCAAGATTATCAAAAACGGGTCATTCAGCGTGTCTTTTATATCTTATCGGTACTCGATAACCAGAACATAATTAAACAGATTCAACCTCTCCTCACAAGTACCGATCCTCGTCTGCGAGCCAATGCTCTAGAAACGCTGATGTCAGTTAAACATCAACGATTTATCCGTCCTATCCTGCCTCTTTTAGAAGAGGAGCAACCCTTCGTTTCTACCCCATCTTTATCGGAATCAGAATTAATTTACCAGTTGAGTGAACAGAGCGATCGCTGGTTACGCCTTGGTGCTTTATTGATGCTCTCAGAACTTCGACTACACTCGACCACCAACCCCTATCTAATTCCCTGCCACTTACAAGAAGATCCACACCCCTTGGTTCGTAGAATCGCCCAATCCCTCGCCACTAGACAACAAGAAGAAATTCCCCAACAGGACTGGTTCTTAAAACAACTCTTTTTCCTTAAAAGTACAGCCTTATTCCATATCCTTTCCCTGGATGAATTGGAAGAACTCAACCCTCTCTTTTATCCCGCACATTTACCCGCTCATGCCACCCTTTACGCGGGTGACCCCCATCAAGCGAAACTCTATCTCATTGCCGAAGGTCAGGTTACTTTATATTCCCATCCCAAACCTTTAGAAAGCCAGACCTTAACCCTGAGTGCTGGGCAATATTTTGGCGAAATAGCTGCCTTGGAAAATATTTGGTATAAAATTGTTACTCAAACCCATTGCACATTTTTAACCCTATCGAGCAAACAGTTTGAGATCCTCATCGATCGCTGTCCTCGCCTTCTCTGGTGTCTCTCTCAACCGCAGACGAGTTATAGCGATTGGCGCTAGGGAATAGAATAGAGCGCTTCGTGCTATATTACGTGGGCTAAGAATTCTACAATTCCCCTATCATCAAATTCATTGGCAAGGGCAAGGATGCGATCGCAGAACACCCCATATTTACTATCCTTACCCCGCAGTCGTTCTACTTCTTCCTCAACACCAGTAATGTCACTCTCTTGAGCCAACTCTTTTAAGTCCGTTAATTGTTCCCTAGGGGGATAAATGAGTTCAGAAGTGGCTGCTTCTGATGGAGTCATCGAAGTTTCATAAATCCACTCTAATTCGAGTAACTTCTGAATCCGACCCAATAGTTGCTTCATGTCCACAGGCTTGGGCACAAAATCATTACAACCGGCAATGATGCTGCGCTCTTTATCGTTTTCGAGTAGGCTGGCTGAAGAGACAACAATCGTCACCTCTGAGTCTTGTTGGCGAATGCGACAAGCCAGTTCAAAGCCATCGAGCTTAGGCATGATCAAATCTGTGATGATTAAATCCGGCTGAAATTTCTGATACTCTTCAATACCTTGCTCCCCATCTTCAGCTTCTGCTACCACAAAGCCCATAATTTCTAGCGCTTCACGGACAACCATACGATTGATACTTTTATCGTCCACAATTAGAACCTTGCGCTGCTGGCCGTTATAACCCACAATCTTACCCTTGACGGCAACACTGAGTTCTTCTGGCCAATCTTGAACCAGAGGAAGGTTGACCTCGAACCAGAAACAGCTCCCTTTATCCAACTCGCTACTCACTTGAATTTCACCTCTCATCATCTCCACAATTTGATGGCTGATTGCTAGACCCAAACCTGTCCCTTCTGATTTTTGCTGCCGATCCCCCACTTGCTCAAAGGGCAAGAAGATTTTCTCTATATGCTCAGGAGTCATACCGATACCGGTATCTTTTACGGTGAAGCGTATCGGCATAACCGTTGTATCTAACTCTGGACTGATTTGGGGTAAATCCATCGGTTCAACTGTCAATGTCACCTTACCCTGATGGGTGAATTTGATCGAGTTACTCAGTAGATTTAAGAGAACTTGGCGTAATCGTTTGGGGTCTATATAAACGCCTTCCGGTAACTGGGAAGGGATAATCAGTTGAAACTCTAGACTTTTCTGGTCTGCTTTAATGCAGATAACTTCTGCAACACTCTGTAAAAATAACGAAAAATTTACAGTTTCAGGGAGCAGTTCTAGCTTGCGAGCCTCAATTTTGGCTAAGTCCAAGACATCGTTAATCAGGGTTAACAGATGAGTTCCTGCTTGACGAATCACATCAACACCTTTGCGATCCTTCTGACTCAGTTCATTACTCATCTGTAAGATCTGGGCATAGCCCAAGATACCATTGAGCGGAGTACGTAACTCATGACTCATGTTTGCCAAAAATTCGCTTTTGGCTTGGTTGGCACTGTCAGACATTCGTTTAGCTTCTGCAAGAGCTTCTTCAACTTGCTTGCGCTCGCTAATATCGGTAATAAAGCCTTCGATAAAGGTGATTTTACCTTCTTCTGTATACACGCCAGTTCCTTGTTCCCAAAACCATTTGAGTTCTCCGGTTGCCGTAATGCAGCGATAGACGAGTTGGAAGGGTTTGTGCTGCTCTATTGCTGCTTCCATTGTACTTTCGACGAGCGGGCGATCTCTCGGATCAATGAGGTCACTATAGGCGATCGTACGGTTGTCAATTAGGTCTTCGGAGGAATAACCCGTGAGGTCGTAACCTCCCTGACTGACAAATTTCATCGTCCAATATTCATCGTGGAGACAACGGTATGCCATCCCTGGTAAATTACTCATCAGGGTCCTTAGAACCCGTTGATTTTCTTGCAAGTCTTGAGTCCGTTCTTCCACTCGCTGTTCTAAGGTGGAAAAAGATTCTTTTAACTGCCCTGCCATTTGATTAAATGTCGATGCCAGCCGTCCAACTTCATTTTTGGTTATTACGGGTGCAGTTTGGTTTAAATCTCCTGCTGCTAGAGATTCTGCGGCTTGACAGATCGCTACAATCGGACGGACAATTTCTCGAGAGAGCAAATAGACTCCCACTAACAAGACTCCAGTAGAACACAAGCCAATCAGAACGATATTACGTGCCAGTTGTCTGGCTGGAGTAAAGGCTTCGGCTTGAGAAATTTCTGCCAGCAATGCTAATTCTTGGTTGGGAAGCCAACGATAAACTCCGACTACGGGAATGTCTGCGTAATTTTTGTAGAGTCCAAAGCCATTTTGACCCTCGATCGCGAGATCGATTCCCACACTGCTAATTTGGGCTTGGGATTGTAGATTTTCCTTGCCCTCTATGGAGATAAAGATCGCCCCTTGTCTGCTGTTACCGACTAGATAAGTTTCTGCGGTTTCGCCCAACCCTGTATTATTGCGAATCAGAGTATCGATATCTGCTAGGTCTAGATCGACGGCGATCGCGCCCATTTGGATGTTTGCGTCATCAACAATGGGAGTGGCAAACGTAATCGCCGATTGACCCGTCATCGGAGAAATGTAGAAGTAAGGAGAGATCGCATCAGCCGTCTCGGATGTAAAAAAGGTGGTTGGTGCAGCATTGGGTCGATATCTGCCTTTGATTTCTGGATGTTGGGCATCAAATATAACAGTGCTGCCGGTATCTGTGATGCGGATATTGTGTAAATTCGACTTGATAGTTGTCCAGTCATCAATATAGCGTCTGAGTGCTTGCTCCGTTTCTTGATAAGTGGCTTCTGATTCGTCAGTCATCAGCAAAGTTGCTACTGCTTCTTGAACGGGAGGTTGTTGACTCACTAAAAGAATATCTTGGATCTGATGGTCTACCCACCCATCAAGTTGGGTACTTTTTAAGGCGATGGTGGCGCTTAGGCGATCGACCACCTCTTTCATCAGAGCGCACCTAGCTTGATAGTAAGCAGAAAAAGCCACAACGCCGATAACGATCGCCGATAACAGAGAAAAATAGCTGGTTAATTGAACTAAAAGACTTTTTCTAATGGGAAATGTCACGATGTTTTCTCCCGATCTTAATAGTGGTTGATAATATCCTGAATTTGAGCGATCGCATCATCTGCGGCCTCTTCTGGAGAGACCCCTTCTTGAATGACCCTCTCTAAAGCTGTAGTGAATATCTTCTTCTTACTAATTTTTGCGTAGGCTGGATTTAGGATAGTTGGATAAGCCTGAATGTTCTCGGCAGACAGGCTTTCTACAGCGGCCAAGTGAGGGTCAGCCTTCTGCCACAACGAGGTATGCAAAAGTTCTGGCATGGGAGGCAAAAATCGTCCTTTCTCCTGTTCGATCAAGAGTTGGAGATTTTCGGGTTGTAGTAAATAAGCTAAAAATTGTTTGGCAGCTTCTGGGCGTTTAGCATTGGCAGGTACAAAACTATAAACCAGAAAAGATTGTCCGATAAAAATTTTTAAAGGACTGCCCTTGACCGTATTGGGCCAACTCGACATCGTAACAATTTCGTTCATGTAGCGATTTCTCACTTTCTGGGTGTAAGGATTATCAGCCTGTTTCTGAGTGACAGGAATGGATAGTGTACCATTGGTTACTAATAAACATTGGCGATCGAGAAAGTAAAAATTATTATCGGCATTTGTCCACTCCATCGATTCCGGGGGAATATATCCCTCTCGATGTAAAATATATAACTGTGAGAGGGCGTTAATTAATGCTTGACGATTCTCTGGGAGATCGAGTACAAACCTCCCCTCACGATCGAAGATATTGCCATTATGACCGTGAAGAAACTGTAAAAAGGCCTCAGTCCCATCACTTGCCTCTTTATTGAGGGTTATACAAAAACTGCTAATCTCTTTCTCTCCTAACTGGTGGAGGCGATCGCGCACATCTTGCCAAAATTGCCAAAAACCGTGCCAATCTTGAGGAATATCGCTGTCTGTAAGTCCAAGGCGATTGAGATAGGGTTTCCAATAGTGAATATTATGAGTCCCTATCCCCATAGGAATGGCATAAAAGCTGCGATCGCCTAGGGTACTGTTTAGATAATTAACGGCATCTAAAGCGCCCGGATAGAATGAATCTGCGATCGGTTCAATCACATCAGAAACATCGGCTAACTTTCCTTCCCAAGCTAACTGGGGAACGATCTCATAGAGATCGACAATGGTAATAATATCTGGAGCATTGCCTTGTGCGATATTTCTATACAACCCTGGCGCGAAAGAACTTTCAAGTTGTTCGTAAATAGCTTCAGATTTTAATTTTAAAGTCGTTTTAATCCCAGATTTTTTTTCCCACTCCTGGACTAGCCCAGCAATCTCTTCATTTCCTTGACTGACAAAGGATTGCTGCCACCAAATAACCAATGAATCGTCTTCACTAGGTGAGGAATCATCCTCCGTATCTACGATAGCAGGATCGCGTTGAGACTCAACTGGGGACATAGAGCAACTCACCAGAAATGTTGCTATTCCAGAAAGAAAGCATAACAGAAGAATAGATCGGATTTTCATAAGAGATACAGCGCTTTGCGCTCTGATGGGGAGTAAACAACATAATTAATGGAGCTTTTGGCTGTTCTAGCTATCGTTAAAAACAGTCATTTATGTACCTCATAGCAGAGAAAAGTGCTGTATCTCTTAGATAGAAAGACTTGGATTAACACGAAATTATGAATTATGGACTACAGTCGAGATGAATTCCAAGATTCCTGTATCGTCGAACTCATAGGTAAAGGCAAGGATGCGATCGCAGAACACCCCATATTTCTCATCCAAACCACGCAGTCGCTCTACTTCTTCTTCTACACCGCTAATGTCTCCGACTTGGGCGAACTCTTTTAAGGCGGTTAATTCTTCCCTAGGGGGATACATGAGTTCGGACACTGTCGTCTCGGAGGTGGCGATCGCCTTTTCGCAAATCCAGTCTAATTCCAGTAACTTCTGAATTCGACTCAACAATTGCTCGATCTGCAACGGTTTGGGTATAAAATCATTACAACCCGACACGATACTGCGGTCTTGATCGTGTTCGAGCCTACTGGCTGACGAAGCAATAATCCTTACCTCTGAGTCTTCTTCTCGAATTCGACGAGCCAGTTCAAAACCATCGAGTTTTGGCATTACCAAATCAGTGATAATTAAATCCGGTTGGAATTGCTGATATTGCTTAATGCCTTGCTGGCCATTTTCCGCTTCCGCCACCAGAAATCCTAACGGTTCCAGCACTTCTTTGACCACCATACGATTCACAATTTTATCATCCACAATCAGAACTTTGCACCGCCGGCCGTCATAGCCAATAATCTTGCCCTCAGCTCCAACGGTTAGTTCTTCTTTCCAATCTTCCACGAGGGGAAGGTTGACCTCAAACCAGAAACGGCTGCCTTTACCCAACTCGCTACTGACTTGAATGTTTCCCCCCATCATTTCCACAATTTGACGACTAATGGCCAGACCTAACCCGGTTCCTTCCGCTTTTTGCTTCTGTTCCCCCACTTGCTCAAAAGGCAAGAAGATGTTCTCGACTTGCTCTGGGGTCATACCGACACCCGTGTCTAATACAGTGAAGCGTATGGACACAATGGTTGCATCTAACTGTAGACTTGGTTGAGGTAAACCCATGACCTCAACGGTTAACATTACCTCACCTTGGTGAGTGAACTTGATGGAGTTGCCTAATAGATTTAAGAGAACTTGGCGTAACCGTTTGGAATCAACATAAACCGCTTCTGGCAACTGAGGAGGGGTAATGGTTTGAAACTCTAAACCTTTCTCTTGAGCTTTAATACCAATTACTTCGGCTACTCCAGTGATAAATGAGGGGAAGTTCACCGTCTGGGGGATTAATTCTAATTTACGGGCTTCGATTTTGGCTAAGTCCAAGACATCGTTAATTAAGGTCAACAGGTGAGTACCTGCTTGGTAAATGACCTCAACTCCTTTGCGATCTTCTTGACTCATTGCATTGCTACGCTGCAAAATCTGGGCATAACCCAGGATGCCGTTTAGGGGGGTGCGTAGCTCATGACTCATGTTGGCGAGGAATTCACTTTTGGCTTGGTTAGCCAGATCTGCGGCTTCCCTTGCCTGTCGGACTTCTGCCTCGATCGCTTTCCGTTCTGTAATATCTGTAGCCACGCCAAGTAAATAGGGCGGTTGATTCTCAGCTAGAATCAGAGGCGTTTTGATGGAGTGAAAGCATCGGACTTGACGATTAGCTTGGGTGACTGATTCTTCAACCACTTGTTGTTGACCATGGCTCAAAACCCAGCGATCAATTTTTTGAAATCGTTCTATTTCTTCAGGAATGAGTACGCCAAATTCTGCATCAGTTTTACCCACGAGATTTTCAACGGTGGTCTGATAGATTTCAGCCAGGGCTTGATTACCCAAAATAAAACGCCCTTCGGTATTTTTGACAAAGATGATATTGGGCGTAGTATCGATAACTTTGCGTAGGAAAGTTTTTTGCTCTTCAAGTTGGGCCGATCGCTTGGCAACTTCTTGTTCTAACGTGAGGGAATAGGCTCGAAGTTGACGTACTTTATAGCGATTCAAGATCGTGTAATTCAAAACGATCAATAAGCCACCTGTACCGAGCCAAATCACTAGAATCTGGAGACTGATGGCGTGTCGGAGTTCAACGATCTTAGCTAAAAAATAGTCCTGTTGAGTTAGCACATGGATCTGCCAGCCTAAATTGGGAATAGTGATGCTAGAGGTGGGGATAAAGTCCCGATAGTGAGTTTGGTGGAACGCATCGAGTTCTGCACCAGACACCTCCAAAATTGTTTGAATCCCAGGATTTTTGGCTTTGGCTGCTGCCAGGAGCTTCTGGTGATTGGGGTGAACAAAAACGTTACCGGAGGATGTGGTGAGGTAAACCATGTCTTCAGGCTGGGTGTTGAGTCTGGCAATTTGCTCTTGCAAGAGGGGGAGGGTGATATCCACTGAGGCTACCCCTGCGACTTTAGGCGAATTGGGTTGAGTGAAGCTTTGGCCGAGAGTGATATAAATGAGATCTGTATCAAAATACGGCTCGATAAATTGGGGCTGTCCCAGATTCTTTTTGGCTAACAGATACCAATGTTGAGCATGGAAATTGTAGTCGGGGGCTTGCCATTCATCGGTGAGAATCAAGCGATCGCGCTGCTTTAGATCTCGATGTATATAAGGGCCAAAATGACGCACATCTGGCTCAAACTCTCCTGGCTCAAACCAAACTCCAATGCCATAAATCAGTTGGGGATCGGTAGATTCCAGAAGATCACGAAGACGCTCTGCTACCTGAGTGCGATCGCCCCGTAGGGGGCCGACTATATTAACTACCGTATTGACGATTTGGTAGGATATCGCCACCTGTTGGTTCATCTGACTGACAAATTGCTCGGCGATCGCCTCCCGTTGGTCTTGGGCTTGACGGTGGAGTTCCGGAACCCGCAGGCGATAAAACAACACCAAAACACTGGTCAGCAAGAGAGGGGGGACAAGGCAAGCTAGATTCAGCAACCAGGGGATAATATTTGAGGTTCGCATTTTACCAGGAAAATTGGGTTTGGAGCAACGCCCTTCCAGGGTGGCTTTTATGTTACGATTATAGATTTAGAAAGAAAGATCAACCACTGATTACTGATGCGATCCTCTTCTTTCCACGGATGATAAACATCAATGATTGCGTCCAGGCTAAAGCCTATTCAATTCTTAATTATTTAATGGTTCATTATTGCAGTATTGATTGAAAAGATCTCATTTTTTTCTCCTTCAATCAACAGAGTGTACGGCATGGTGGGATTAGCGACAACTAGGGCAGCATGAATAGACCGATCGAAGTTTTCTTGTTGCGATTTATATTGGTCTATGACCCATGACCTATGATCCAATCAACGAATAGGGGCAAGTGTTGTCACTTGCCCCTACCAGTGAGAAGTTCAAAATGAACCGTTACACATTCTTCTCACTTAAATCACGAGCTATGTGATCAAAGGGTTGATCCACAAAACTGGTATCAGCCACACCCGCTTCTGCCACTTGTGCTTTGACAATCTCCTTCATAATTTGAATGCCGCGAACCGTGGGGCCGATGGGAACCTCTAGAGAATTATAGACTTCCCGCAAGCCTTGTAGGACCCGCTCGTCTAGAACATCGGTATTTCCAGAAACCAGAGCATAACTGGCATAGCGGAGATAATAATCCATATCTCGCAGACAAGCCGCATAGCGACGAGTCGTATAAGCATTTCCACTAGGACGGATTAATTCAGGTAGTTCCTCAAATAATTGGGAACCTGCTTGCTTGACAATACTAGCAGCATTACCCGTAATCACATTAGCCGCCTGAATCCGAGCCAGACCGCTGTCAAAATAGGATTTGATTTGGTCTAGGGCATTGCGGTCTAGATACTGACCTGTAATATCGTAATTTGAAATTAAGCTTGTGACTGCATCCCGCATTTGTATTTACTCTCCCAACACAGCGTATTCGTTATTAAAGGGGATTAATGCATAATATCCATTTTGGAGTTTACTATAAAACGCATCCCCATTTCAGCCTCAAGTTTAGAGGACATCCTCTCAGAGCGATCGCCACAGTCATCAGAATTGTTAAGACATTGCTAAAAAAACCGCCATGCTGGATCAAATATTTTAGTAATGAGCTATACAAAACTGACTGACACCTATTCCCTAGGATGGATGAGCTAGAAAACTGGGACAGCGATCGCCAAGGCAAAGGATTGATGCAACCAACGTCTGGCCAGTCACTGTTCCAGACCTAACTGGTTGTCAATTTTCCTCTTCAGGTCGCGGAAAACGAAGGTCTCAAAGCTAAGGAACCTCACGCTCTGAACCTCAAGACTGACTCAATACCAACTCATAAGGAGTAATCCATGTTCCAAACCTCAGCAGAATTCTTGAAATACGTTCAAGATGAAAAGATCCAGATGATCGACCTGAAATTTGTCGATATGCCTGGAATCTGGCAGCATTTAACCCTGTATCAAGATCAAATCGACGAAAGCAGTTTCACCGATGGCGTACCCTTCGATGGTTCTAGTATTCGCGGTTGGAAAGCCATTAATGAATCTGATATGAGCATGGTTCTCGATCCAACTACCGCTTGGATTGACCCATTTATGGCTGAACCGACGTTAAGCGTCATCTGTAGTATTAAAGAACCTCGGACGGGGGAATGGTATAGCCGAGATCCTCGTTCCATTGCCCAAAAAGCGATCGACTACCTTCAAGCAACCGGTCTCGGCGATACAGCCTATTTTGGTCCGGAAGCAGAATTCTTTGTCTTTGATGATGTTCGCTTCGACCAAACCCAAAGTGCTGGATATTACTATGTCGATTCCATTGAAGGCCGCTGGAACTCCGGACGCGAAGAACCCGGTGGTAACCTGGCCTACAAACCCCGCTACAAGGAAGGCTATTTCCCCGTTGCTCCCACCGATACCATGCAGGATATGCGGACGGAGATGTTACTGACCATGATGAAATGCGGAGTACCGATTGAAAAACATCACCACGAAGTAGCCACAGGGGGACAAAATGAACTCGGTTTCCGTTTTGGCAAACTGATTGAAGCGGCTGACAATTTGATGACCTATAAATATGTGATCAAAAATGTCGGTAAACGCTACGGTAAAACCGTGACCTTTATGCCCAAACCAGTCTTTAATGATAACGGTTCTGGGATGCATACCCACCAATCCATTTGGAAAGATGGCCAGCCCCTATTCTGGGGAGATGGCTACGCGAATTTGAGTGAAATGGCTCTCCATTATATTGGTGGTATCCTCAAGCACGCTCCTGCCTTATTGGCATTTACCAATCCTTCTACCAATTCCTATAAGCGTCTGGTTCCTGGATTTGAAGCTCCAGTGAACTTGGCCTATTCTCAAGGAAACCGTTCAGCCTCTATCCGCATTCCCTTAACCGGAACCAATCCGAAAGCCAAACGCCTAGAGTTCCGCTGTCCCGATGCCACTTGTAATCCTTATTTGGCTTTTGCTGCCATGCTTTGTGCTGGGATTGATGGTATTCAAAACAAAATCGATCCTGGTGAATCTTTAGATGTGGATATCTACGATCTCTCCCCTGAAGAATTGGCCAAGGTTCCTTCAACTCCCGGTTCTTTACTCGATGCGCTCAAAGCTCTAGAAGCCGATCATGAGTTCTTAACGACTGGCGGGGTATTTACGGAAGACTTCGTGACCAATTGGATTGAGTATAAGCTCGATAATGAGGTTAATCCCATGCGTTTGCGTCCTCATCCCTATGAATTTGCCCTGTACTATGATGTCTAGAAGAGGCGATGATTTTTCCTCTGATAGTTTTTTAATCCATTAAGAGTGACTGCCGGTGCGATAGCCACCTACGATAGGTGGCTATTTTAGTAAAAAGAATTACACTAATTCAGGTAAACGAAGCTTCTCATATCGAATATTGATGGTGAATCCTTTAGCTGAACTGGCCTATCAAGGGTGGCAACAAACGAAGAATGCATTAAGCTTGGCTCACAAGAGTGTGGCCTATCAATTGTCTACTGTCTTGATCGATCGCCATAAGCGTTCTACACCGGCGATCGATCCACAAGTATTAAGCATTGTTCAACAGCGCTTGGACGCTCTATTAAAAGTCGATTGGGAAGAAGCAAACTCAGGAGTTTATCCCCTAGAGCTGTTGTTTGAGGAAGATTGGCCACACTTATTCTCTACTTATCCCATGATTTGGCTCGATTTACCTCTCACTTGGCAACGGAAAAATCGTCAAGAATATCAGGTATTCCCGTCAGAGGTCGATCGCTCGACTTATCCTCGGTATTATCTACAAAATTTCCATTATCAGACTGATGGCTATTTGAGCGATCGCTCCGCCGAATTGTACGATCTGCAAGTCGATATTCTCTTCAATGGAGCCGCAGATGCCATGCGGCGCAGGGTTTTAGCTCCTCTGAAGCAGTCGATCTCTGACACTCCCACTAGCTCCAAACCGGCTAAAATTCTTGATGTTGCCTGCGGTACAGGGAGAACCCTGAGATTCATTCGCCAAACCTGTCCTCAAGCCTCTTTGTATGGTATCGATCTATCCCCTATTATCTCCGCAAAGCCAACCAATTACTCTCCAAAATGCCCGGAGAACTCCCGCAACTGCTGCAAGCGAATGGAGAAGAACTTCCCTATGTAGATAATTGTTTCCACGGGATTACCAGCGTCTTTTTATTCCACGAATTGCCTCCCAAAGCGCGCCAAAAAGTGATTGATGAATGCTTCCGAGTCCTCAAACCCGGCGGAACCTTGATTATTTGTGACTCCATCCAGAAAGAAGATAGTCCTGCTATTACTCCGGTATTAAATTGGTTTTCTCAGAACTTTCATGAACCCTACTATCCAAGCTATCTGATCGATGATTTAGGCGATCGCCTGCAAAAAATCGGGTTTGAGCAGATTGCAATTAATACTCATTATCTGAGCAAATATTGGGTGGCGCACAAACCCATAGAAGATAAAAAATCTATAGCCACACCAATGAATAGCTAATCCATCATGGTAGACTATATTACTGAAGCTATTTGATGCTAGCTTTGAAGGGTGCATTATGTTTAAATTTTATTAGAGCTGATTCCCGAAGTCGCTGAAAGTGCCTAACAGCAAGAGGTTCACTAAAATAGTAATAAATTCTGACTAATACAGGCTCAAACCATTTATATAGCCTTCTGAAGATTTCCTTTAGGAATCAGCTCTTAGAAGTCGATCAGAGTAAGGGTTCGCGGCTGCGATCGCTCATAAATCCCAAGGCGATCGCACTCATGCAGGCACTAATGACTAAATAAATGACAGGAGCATAGATATTACCACTGGCATTAATCAGCCAGGTACAAACTAACAGAGAGGTTCCCCCCATAATACTCGCTCCGAGATTGAAAGACAGAGAATAGGCAGTCAAGCGAGTCTCCGTTGGGAAGATTTCCACCATCATCACGGGAGAAATCGCCAACAAGGGAACCAGGAAAACCGCCAATCCGATTTGAGCCAACCAGACTTCGTAATGATTCGGTTGCAACAACAGCCAAAATGCAGGAAAACCCAACAGTGCCACACTCAAAATTGCCAGCAATAACCAGGATTTACGCCGTAGAGTTGTATCGGATAGCCAACCGAACAGGGGAAGAATCAGGATCTGGATGGTGAGGGCAACCACATGAATGACTAAAACCCCACTGCGGGAAACATCGGTGAATTGATCCAAATAGGTCGGAATATAGACCATAATGATGTAGTAAGTAGAACTATATCCTCCAGCAAAAAACATGGCCTGAAGCATGGGAACCAAGGATTGCCTCAGATCGCTTAGTAGAGGAACTTGTCTGCCTTCCTGGTGTTCTTCAAACACTTCTGAATCGGGGAGATTACTGCGAATGTAGAGTCCAGTCAATCCCAATATACCGCCAAATAAGAACGGTAAGCGCCAGCCCCAAGTCAGTAGGTTGCTGTCAGAAAGCAGATGGGTGATCAACGCCACAATACCTAAACCCAAGAGTAAACCTATCGTAGATCCGACATTGACAAAGCTAGTGGTGAACCCGCGCCGAGTTTGGGGAGCAGTTTCTGCTACGTAGGTTACCGATCCCGTGAATTCGCCGCCTACGGATAATCCCTGAACTAATCTGAGCAGAATTAAAAAAATGGGTGCTGCAATCCCGATCTGGTTATATGTGGGTAATAATCCCAATATGAAGGTGGGGATTGCCATTAAGATCACGGAGATAAACAGTTCAGTTCGACGACTGACGCGATCGCCAATATAACCGAAAATTCCTGCTCCAAGAGGTCGCATGACGAATCCTGCGGCAAAGACTCCATAGGTTTGTAGCAGAGAGACAATCTGATTATCGTTGGGGAAAAACAGTAGGGAGATGATGGGGGCTAAATAGCCATAAAGGGCAAAGTCATACCATTCGATCACATTACCGACAACACCAGCAAGAATAATGGTTTTGATGCTTTTTTTGCTATCACTGTTCTGGTGAGCGGGCTGATCCTGGATGGCTTCAATTTTAGATAGTGGTGTCACTCGGATTTTTGGTTAACTGCTGTTAATATACTTTAGCTTAATCTTTAAAAACCGTTATTGATATACCCCATAGCAGAGGAAACGGCCGTATCTACTCGGCGATCGTGAGCGACTGGCGATCTTTCGAGCCTCATGTACCCTGTGTTACTGTGGATCTTCAAATATCTTTCAATATTTATCCCAAAATATTTCAGGGATCAGTTAATATCAACTTAAAACTAAACCTCAGATCCAATTTTCCCGATGAATAGAGTGGCAGTCTTTGGCAATACTGGTGGTGGTAAATCGACCCTCAGTAAACAGTTGGCACAAATTACTGGTTTACCTCTCATACCACTCGATCTCCTCAACTATAGACCTGGAGGTAGTGAAGTGCCCCATGCAGAGTTTAAATCTGCCCACGATCGCCTCTTGGAAGACGATCAATGGATCATTGACGGATTTGGTTCTCTGGATACGGTGTGGGAGCGGCTGGATCGGGCAGATACCTTAGTTTATCTGGATATGCCAGTTTTACTTCATTATTGGTGGGTCACGAAACGATTGATTAAAGGTCTTTGGACACCTCCCGAAGGTTGGCCGGAAAATAGTCCGTTGTTCAAAGGGACACTGAGAGCTTATTCGGTAATTGGGTTATGCCACCAACAACTGACTCCGAGATATCGAGAGTATGTCCATGGGGCGATCGCGACAAAGCAAGTTTATCATTTGCGATCGCCCCAAGAGGTGAAGCAGTTCTGGCAAACGGTTAATGCGGAATTGAAAAAAGCTTAAAGGCTATGGACTATTCAATTTGTACCGATCGAGCAAAGCTTGATATTAAGGTGATTCATGACTTTCTTTGTAACCGCTCTTACTGGGCTAAAGGCCGTAGTTTAGAAGAGGTTCAGCAGTCTATGGAAAACTCAATCTGCTGCACAGCTATAGGTTATTGAGAGTTTTTGCCTTTTTGTAGAATTTCTGGTGATGACCACGCAAGGGTCGATAAGATGGCTTTTGCGACGTTATTGAGGTCTTGAGGGTTATTGTCAAGCAGGGAGCTTATCAAGTCCGGTGTGGACTGAGCGTCTGCTGTGGACTGAGGGGAGTGGGATGAGTTGTGGATTGCGGTGTGGGCGATCGCCGCACTCAGTGCATGATGTACAATATAATCGGTTACACTTAATCCAGTTAAGGTGGCGGCTTCTTCTAGGAGTTGATAATGTTGGGATTCGAGTTGGAGCGTGATAGTGGATTCCCGGATCGAGTTGGAGTCAGACATAGGGCAGTGATTGGATTCTGTATCAACAGTCTACCTTAAATCTATACAGAGATTGAATGTTGACTCCGCATTATTTGCCAGAAATCACAAAAAAACACACGACCTAAAGCCATTGGTTGCCCCTTCGTAAACCCCTAGGACTAGACTGCTCAACTCAAGCGGTTCCGGACTGGTGTGGTTCATTTGGTTCAAAGAATCCAAACTGAAATAGCTACACCAGTCCGAGAACCGTACCGTCACGAGCAGGCTAGTGATGCATGGATGGACTGAGCGCAAGAGCGGCGATGCACCGCCCAGATTGCAAGGCTGTTTGCCAATGATTAGATCGTGTGATTTTTGGTTATGTTAATAAACGGGCATGGTGCATCCGTAATGCCAAGATATGCTCGCAAGGGCCTTTATACAGCTTGTTTTGCTGATGCCAGTTGCAAGTACATTCTGCTTTAATTATACGCTCATCTCGATCGATTGTCAAATTGGGCGCATAAGTTTTTCCTTGATCTCGAACCGTTCCTTGGAGAAGTAAAGCCCCTCCTGAATCAGTTACACTGCTGACTTGGACTTGATTTTCGCTTAAAAAACGAGTCGCTTTTTCTTCGCGCTCATTGGCAAATCGCAAACGCTCCATGGGTAGGGGTTCGCGGCTTAATTCTCGCAGGCGATAGACTTGTTTATTCAGGTCATAAATTGTGCGTCCGGCTTGGGTATAGGCTCCCAATGCTCCTAATACCGCAGTTTGACTTAATCCTAACCGTTTCGCGAGACTTGCTGGGGTTTCTGCCCAAGTTTCCCGCAGTGCATCAAAGATTATTTTTTGTGTCCATTCATCGACATCAGCGCGCGGAGCCATCAGGTCAAAATTGCCGGAACTTGACCAGTCATTGGCTGTCCATCCGGATAATCCTAATGTAAAGGACATATCGCCTAAATCGGCGACATAAAAGGAGGGCATTCCCGTGCCTAATAAGTGGACGGTGAATTTTTGGGCAATGGGGATTAAGCGCTCTAAAATATGGATACGGCGACGACCCCAGACTCGGATTTCTTGGCTATTATTACCAGTATAGGGCGATCGCCAACACACCACTTCCTTATTCCAGGGATCGAAGACTACTTTAATCGGTTGTCCCGGTTCCAGAATATAGCGCAAACTACGCGGTCCTTTCCTCTCTTTGTTGCGTCGGAGAATCAGGCAAATATTGTGAATATCCATAGGGTGTAAATCAAAGGTAGTTGCCGGGAGTGACATGGCAGAACTCACCTGTAAAAAGCCCCTTACCCAACTATCGGGTAAATCGATTTTTACTTCTTTGAACGTCTCTTCGTGAGTCGTTTGCACTTCAAACCCAGATGGATCGACTTGAAATTGGGTGGTTTTGTAGCTTCTGATTTTTTGGAATTCATCATAGAGGGCGGCAGAATAGTCGATATTCGTCGTACCGCAGGCGAATTCGTTGATATTTTGAAATACGTCATAGCTTGCCCCCAGTCTTCCATAACTGGATTCATCTTGACTGAAGCATTCAAAAAAAATTTCATCCGGGTGAACGGTAATTACTGGATCGAAGACAAAATAGAAATCGAGTTGTTTTTTCCAGACATATCGGCGAAACTTTTCTCTGGCTTTATAATAGGGCTGCCAGCGTTCATAACTGATGGCATTCAGGGAAGTTAATTGGTCACGAATAGCGGTGATTTGGGTAGCGACTTCTTCTTTCTGTACAGCAAAAGATTGCCACTCTAGGTCTTCTTGTTGTTTAGCCCATTCTTTATAGGCTTCGTTGTCTTTGGGTTGGTAGCGCAAATCAGAAACTACGACATCATGTAGGGCGCTAATGGCTTCTCGAAAGGCGACACTTTTTCGCAATTCGCCGATAAAATAGGTGGGCGGGCGTTTGGTGTCGGGGGAAAAGGACATTTGGGTATTATTTCCCTGGTTGTTAACGGCTGTACTGCCGTGGTATGAATAGGCAAATTCCATAATTTTGACCTCAAATTTAAATAAAAGGATGATTAACGTCGGATTTCGGTAATGGGTTTAACTTCAAGGGGCAGAGGGATGTGGGGATAGTGTTGGTGCAAGCGTAACATTAATTGTAAACAATGGGCTTTATCGGCGATCGCCATGGTTGCTGACTGCCGAGTTAGCACTTCGGCAATTATCTGGGCTGCGGCTTCACTTTTCAGGGCTTCCTGTTCTAAGAACTTAAAGACACTCTGTTTAGCAACCCGTCCCCGATTCACTTGGGATAAAACCGTGATTAAATAAGGCTTTAACTGCTCTAACTGTTCTGGATCACCCGTGGCATAGTTGTACAAATATTGACTGGCGAACGCTTGCATATCGGTGCTGGGATGTTCGCTAAACTTGAGTAAATAATCTTGTCCCTGGGGTTCTTGGAACGTGCGAGTGACGAGCTGACGACCAAATTCGCGCACATCTTCGCGAATACTGTCGCAGATGAGAACCATGACTTCTGGAGTCCAATCAGTATCAGTAAAATGGCGTTGAAAAAAGTCTTGGGCAAACTTGCGCGAGTCTTCCCATTTCGCTTCTAACATGCGGACGGCGGCTAATTTTTCCGCATCGGAGGCTTTGATGCGATCGCTGTTCTGCTCTATCATTGTCCAAGAGGCTTGCCTGATGCTCAACACTTCATGGCTGGCAAAGCGGACAATTTCGGCAATTGACCACTGTTTTGCCCAACGATAGACATTTGCACTGAGAATAATGCCACTGAGTTGCTGGGCAAAGCCAGATTTAGACTTAAGCAGTCGCAAGGTTAACTCTTGGGAAATCTCGCCTTTCCATCCAGGAAGATGGAGATGGAGGAGGGAAAATAGGTCTTTGTGAACGCCGTCGTGGGATTCTGGAATGAGGAGAAATTCGATTAATTCTGTGGCTAGGGGTAGGCTAAAGTCAGGATGGCCGTTAGCCAGACGGTAAATGATAGGCTGAATGGATTGCCGCAAATCGGGAACAGCACTGACAGCCATGGCTATAATAGCATCTCGGTAGTCTTCTCTGAGCTGGCGATCGCCCAATTGACCAAAGATTTCTACGCCAATGGTGCGGATGACTTCTTGAGGTGAAGCAATTAAAGACTCGATAATGCTCACCGGAAGCTCAGTGGCTGGGGTTTCATGGTTGTGCAGCAGTCTTGCACCGAGGGTTTGCACTTCCGGAACCGGATGCTGGAGGAGGTCGAGAATGACTTGTAAACTGAGAGTTTGTAGGGGAGTGGGGAACAGTTGCAGGAGGGTATCGGATATGGCTGCTACTGATTCTCCGGTGGCGAGGCTAATCAGTTCGGAGATGATATAGCCGATGATAATTTTAGTTCTATTTTCCGGGATGGGGTGCGATCGCAACAACTCACGCGCAAACTCTTGAACTTCCAAATGGGGACTAATGAGCAACTGACATAAGAATTCAGCCGAACTCACAAATATATTGGGGTTTGCCTCTATCCACTCCTGCGCTTGAGTGCGAGCGGCGGCAAAACTACAGTTTAATAAGGCAATGACCAAATCAAATTGGGGATTTTCAGAAGTATAGCGTTGCCGCGCCAAGTTAAACGCAAATTCTGTCGTTTCATCATAAGGTTGATTCAACAACCTCACTAAATCCTGTACTGGTATCTGTTGGCAAAAGTCGGGGTTATCCTGCAATGCTTTCACCGCAAACTCATGCACTGGATGACATTGGCTTCTTAATAATAATTCTAATAACGCATCCGGGCGTTGATTCCAGAGTTCGGGAAAGGCTTCTTCCCTAGTTTCCGGCGGCGGATCTCCCGGTTTATAATCTCCTTTACACTTCCAAGCTTTAAATCCATGCTGCCAAGAATAGCGAGGACTATTGCTATAGAGAATAGGATTAAAGGATAGATAACCTGCATATTGATCCCAGTAACTGTTCATATCGATGCGCTGCTTCCAGTCTGGAGTCCATCGATAGAAGGCACTTTTGCGGACAGGTTGAGCATCCGCATCCGTGTAAGCTAAAAGCACTCCCACTGCTAAATCAATATAGTTTAAATCCCCTTGTTCTCCTAGTTTTCTGAGAGTGCGCCATACCCGTCGTCGCAGATAATCACGAGTTGAGTAACTATAGGCAAGGCAGGTATGGGGATTTTGTTGTTCCTTGAGCAAGTTATCTTGTACAAATTCGTAGCGTCTGGTTTCTTTGCTATATTTGTACTCATATCGCCTCACATGCCTACCATCCGATAATTTGAAATAATAGGATTTGCTGTCATACCATGCGTTTCCGGTTTCAAACCGCCAAGCTAAAATACCCAAAAATTCCGCATCTTGGCGATATTCTGCCATTTTAAATAGATGGCGTAGGGGTTTGAAACTCGGAGGCGCGAGGGGTGCGGTGCGGATAAACTGGTGTAAGGCTGGACGAGTGATGTCCAGATGGGTTTGGTAGAGAGTTTGTAAGGCTTGAAAGGGTTGATAATCTTTGGTGTCGAGATAGGTTTGCACCTTAGTGGTGAGCGTGTCGGGGTTTCCGGTGGCGATCGCCTCTTGTAGAATGGTCGGTAGGCGATCGCGCGCCATCTGCTGCAACTCCTCTCTTATCGTCCCATCCCCCAACTTCCAGATCGCCTCAAACGCAATTCGCTTGACAAATTCCGGAGTTAATGCATTCTCCTCCAACTGCTTTAATATGGGTAAAGCTTCTGCATTTCCCAATTGTCCCAAAGCATGGGCAATACAATAATCTCGTAAGGTTTCCCCTGTGCCTAAAAGCTTGATGAGATGGGGAGTTGCGGCGCTCAGTTGTAATTCTCCGGCACGCCAAATGATGCGATCGAGGGGCCAATTGTCTGGTGGAGTTCCCTGGAGATAGGATAAGATGCGATCGTCTCTCGTCATCTCCTTATCTGTTGCAGTAGATTGAGGCATTGCGGAGGGTTCAGCCGCAGCGGTAATATCCTGATATCCCTTCTTCGTTTTCTCCTTCACCAACTTATCAAAAAATTTCTCCGCTTCTGGCAAAGACACCGGGTTAGGCGTTTTCGTCCCTTCCTTTAGGTTAGCGCCCCGACGACCATAGCGGAAATTGACGATATATCCATTATCACCCGCCAAAAGCAATTCCACTTCATAGATCTTATCCGAGCGATCATCTTGGTAATGGAGCGTTGTCTGTTTAATCCGTTTCATAGCCGTGAGGAGAAAAGGTTGTTTGCCATTTTAGTCAACTTTTCTGCCTACGTCTACATCACTACTACATCACGTAAAGTCTCCGATACGTTTGGAAGCCCCGTCGCTGTCTTCGCGGGGATTGGTTACTACAGTACTTCGCGCTCTGTAGTGGGGGAAATCCAGCCAACTTTGGGGGTATAGAACGCCCAAAGTTGGCTGGATTTCATGTCCGTTAAAACAATTTGCCTAAGAAGAAGTGACGGGTTGGGTAACCTTCAAACCTGCTAAGGCTTGATTGTATTCTTCCAATTCAACTTTCACTGGTTTGACACCCCAAATTTGCTGGCAATATTCGCTAATTGTACGATCGCTAGAAAACTTGCCCATACGGATCGAATTGAGAATAGACATCTTCGTCCAACTCTCCCGATCGGCATAAGCGCGATCCACTTTGTCTTGACAATCAATGTAATCCTGATAATCAGCAAACAGCATATAGGGATCGTTGTACATCAGGGAGTCTACCAAAGGCTTGAACATATTGCGATCGCCGTGGGAGAAAAATCCAGAGGCGATGCGATCGATGGTTTGCTTGAGTTCGGCATTTTGTTCGTAATACTCCCAAGGCTTATACCCTTGTTGTTTAAGCGCTGCCACCTCATGAGCGGTTAAGCCAAACAGGAAGAAATTCTCTGCACCGGCTTCTTCTCGGATTTCAATATTGGCTCCATCTAACGTACCAATCGTGAGAGCGCCATTCATGGAAAACTTCATATTTCCGGTTCCGGAGGCTTCTTTACCCGCAGTGGAAACTTGCTCGGATAAATCGGCACAGGGATAAATTCTCTGCCCCAAAGACGCATTAAAGTTAGCCAAGAAAACAACCTTAATTCGACCGCGTACATCCGGGTCTTTATTCACGACTTCAGCGACCGAATTAACCAATTTAATGATTAATTTTGCCATAAAGTATCCGGGGGCAGCCTTCCCACCAAAGATAAACGTCCGGGGTTGAATATTCAGACTCGGATTTTGCTTGATCCGGTTATATAGGGTGATAATATTCAACATATTCAAGTGTTGACGCTTATACTCATGAATCCGCTTCACTTGAATATCAAACAAGGAATTGGGATCGACTTCTAAGCCATTGTGAGCGGCAATATAATCAGCCATTAACTGTTTATTGTGCTGTTTAATTGTGCGCCACTCCGCTCGAAATTCTGGATCGTCAATATGACTTTCCAATTTACGCAATTGATCCACATCTTTTAACCATCCTTCACCCAACTTATTGGTAAAGAGTTCTGACAATTTGGGGTTACTTAATAACACCCAACGGCGAGGGGTAACTCCATTGGTCTTGTTGTAGAATTTCTCGGGCCAAAGTTTGTAAAAGTCTTTGAGAGTATCCTGTTTGAGCAGTTCGGTATGTAAGGCTGCGACTCCATTAATGGCATGGGAACCCACACAGGCTAAATTCGCCATACGGACTTTCTTTTCTCCGCCTTCTTCAATTAAGGATAGGCGACTCAGGAGTCCTGAATCCTCTGGATACCAATGTTTCACATCTTCTAAGAATCGATGGTTGATTTCATAGATGATTTCCAGGTGACGGGGAAGAATGGCTTCAAATAACCCAACTGACCACCGTTCTAAGGCTTCGGGGAGTAGGGTATGGTTGGTGTAGGCAAAGGTTTTTTGAGTGATGCGCCAAGCAATATTCCAGTCAAAGCCATGTTCATCGACCAATAAACGCATCATTTCGGCGATCGCCACGGCTGGGTGCGTATCATTGAGTTGGATAGCAGCCGTTTCTGGTAAATTATCTAGAGTCTTATGGCGCATCAGGTGAATGCGGATAATATCCTGGAGCGAACAGGAAACAAAGAAGAATTGTTGCTCGAGTCGCAGTTGTTTCCCTTGGGGTGTATTGTCATTGGGATAAAGAACTTTAGAGATTGTTTCAGAGCGCATTTTTTCTGAAACTGCACCATCATAGTTCCCTGCATTAAATTCACCAAAATCAAAATCATCGCTTGATTCTGCTTTCCATAACCGTAGGGGATTTACGGTATTGGTATCATAACCGGGAACTGGCGTATCATAGGGAATTCCCATCACTCTTGTATCGGGAATCCAGCGTTTTCTCGGCCGTCCTTTTTCATCACTATAGATTTCGGTATGGCCACCAAATTTAACTTCTACCGCTTGATCGGGACGAGCAATTTCCCAAGGATTACCTAGACGTAACCATTTATCAGGAATTTCCGCTTGCCATCCATCCTGAATAATCTGATGGAAAATTCCAAATTCATAGCGAATTCCATAGCCGACGGCAGGAATTTCTAGGGTTGCTAGAGAGTCGAGGAAGCAAGCTGCTAATCGACCTAAACCCCCATTACCCAAACCTGGATCGGGTTCATGTTCTAGGATTTCTTCGAGATCGAGACCCGATTCTTCTACGGCTTGACGGATGCGATCGTACAGGTGTAGATTAATCAGGCTATTCCCTAAGTGCCGACCCATGAGGAATTCGGCAGAGAGATAATAAACGGTTTTTACATCGTTTTCCAGATAGGTTTTTAGGGTTTTGAGCCAACGACTCAAGAGGCGATCGCGTAAAGTATACGCCAGAGCCATGTAGAAGTCATCTTGGGTTGCTAGGGATTCATATTTTCCTTGCAAGTAGAATAGGTTATCTGCAAAAGCGCGTTTGAGAGTCTCTACACTCATTCCTGTCCGGTCATCTTCAATTTGGATCGGACATTGGTCTTGAGGAATCATGGATTGGTTCATAAGTTCTCGCTTTTGTGAAGGTGTGCCATTCTACCGTCTATTGAAAGACGGAGAACGAACTTTTGATGCAATTTTAAGATTTTATTTATAGCCACTGGTTTGGCAGCTAGAACTTCCCTGACCTTCACCAAACCTAGCACTCATCATCTATTGCCTCTTGCCTCTTGCCTAGCGAAGTTTACCATCCCAATAGAGAAACGGCGGATTCTTTTTCCCAAGACGCTTTTAGGGCTTCTGGGAGAGCAATTGCATTCGTCTCGGCAGGAGAATCGATGCGGGTTTCAATGCAGAAGGAGGCAGTGTTAAATCCTCCAAAACGTTTGACCGTACTGGTGCGCAGACGAATCGAGCCAGAATCATCGGCAAAGGAAAATCGCTCGATCGCGCTCATGGTTTCGTATTCGGTGATTAAGTTGAGTCCGTCTTCATCATCCATTTCATACTGTCCAGCGACGGGGACAATTTCTGCATAGCCTTTTTCCCGCAAGAGTTTCCCTTTGCGCGGATTATCTACATCAGGAACGATCACCATAACGGTGGAATCCTCATGACCTTCGCCTTCCCGATCCCAACCCATGCTGCCATGCCATTGTACCAATGCCCCACCCGCAGCGAGTTGGCTATCAACTTTATGCATGGTGCAAATTTCTTGGACTCTTGGATCGTCTGGAGTTAAAGCGCTGACGGTGATTTCTAATTCTCCCAACTCCGCACGCCGAAAGGCCAGATGATGGGTTGAACGCTGCGATCGCCATTTTCCTGCACTTCGCTGAAAAAATTCCATTGCATCCATCTCCATTGGCCTCCTGAATGATTTGGTAACGATTTTGACATTTTTATTTTAAACTCCCTTTGATCCTAGGCACAAGCCCCAACGTGATATGAATTTTTGTTAATATCACTACTTTTTGCTTGACAAGTTGGACAATATAATATCCATGTGCTAGATTAATCAACAAATCTGCCAAAAGGAAGCTCTAACCCGTTTCCAGATTCTGAAATAGTGCAGGAGGAGTGAAGATGCAAATGCCTGGAAAACTAACTCTTGAGCAACAATTCAAGATGAAAGTCTACGAAGATCAAGTTCAGGCTTTAACTCAAGAAGAAGCTCAAACTTATCTACTCGAAGTGTTGCGTCAAATGATGGTGAAAGATAACATTGTTAAGCACCTGATGAAGAACGCTTAATCAGTCATTCCATTTCTCTTTAATCGTTCCACTAATGAGTTCTTGAGAAGCCCATTACTCTAACTAACTCATTGAGATGCAATTTCATACAGAAATGGGATGAGTCAATAAGGTGCTGGGAATAGATCATGATTCACCAGCACCATTAAGTAATTAATTGTTATTAATAGAGGTGCCCTTAAGATATAAATAAGTATAAACCCTACCTATATATTAACATCATATTTTGATATTTTCATCTTTCCTCAACAAGACAGTTATTAGTAGGGCACGTTATTTCACTTACCCTACCAATAGCTGCTCTTACTTCCCAATTAAAAATGATTAGTTGAGCATCATAAATGCTCTATAACGCTTCAGTAACCATTTTACAAGCACCAATCCTCCTTAATGGCTTTAATCAAAGAGAAGGTAGGATATTCAACATCTGTACGATAAGCCCATTTTAACCAGGCATCAATTGCTGTTGTTAATCTTTGTGGGTATTGTGCGACAACTGCAAGTAGTTCTGAACTCTCAATGTTGACACCTTCGTACTGAAGTTCAGGACTTCTAGGTAAATCAATATAATTAAGTTCTTTCTTAGGAGACGAGGCACAACCTCTAGTGCCCACTTGAATGGTCTTTAATTGGGGATGAGGATCGGCAGTGAAACTCATTAAAGTATTTTTTTGTACTATGCTGTGGACTAAGGTTAAGATCTCATATCCTTTGGGATGATTCATTGCAGCCATAGCAAGATCAGCATTATTGAATTCGTGATTCATGATTTTTTACTTAATGAAACGATACTATGACCATAACCAATTTCACACGTGCTGTCAAGTGTGATTTTTTGTTTGTATGTGTGCCACTCTTTTTGAATTGTGTTATGATGGTTATCATAATTACGAATAGGACACTATACAAGCATTATGATTTCTGAAACTGCTCTTTTCTGCGAAGCTAACGACAATCAGAGAGACGATAACTCTTTGGTCACCCAAGAACTCACTAAAGCTATTAAGGATAGCATTCAACCGATTATGGTCGAGTGGTATAGAACAGGACAAACATTTTTAGCAATGGGATCTGAACATGGAGGCCGTTTGATGCTTCAGATCAATGCTCATGCTGCGGAAATACCTATTCTCTTGAGAGGGAAAAGTGTTACTCATGATAGCAATGATCCAAGTTCTGGAAAAAATCGCCCTATTGATGATCGGCATGTAAAACGTATAAAAGATTATATTATTGAACGGTCTAGATCAAACAACAAGTGGATTTTGGGAACAATTACAGCTAATGTCAATCCATCCAAAATCAAATATCAACAGATTTGGAAAGATTTGTATGTTGTGGTAATTTTCAATAATACCTCACTAGATATTACTGATGGACAACATCGTAAAAAGGCCATTCTTGAATTAATTGAATCTGATGGGATAGAGCGCGATCTTATTAAAGATGCCACTTTTCCGATTAACTTAATCCTTGAGGCTGAGTTGGAGCAATGTCAAACTGATTTCTGTGATATGGCTCAAACTCTTGCAATTCCTCAATCTCTTTTAGTCGCTTATAGTGGCTTTGGCAAAGATGCAATTGCCAGATTTGTTGTTGACCATGTGGATATGTTTTATGAAAAAACACAAAAGATAAAATCAACACCTGGATCTAAGACGGGCTATATTTACACTATTAATTATGTGGCCAAGTTAGTCAGTTGTGCATTTGCAGGTCATCCTACTAATAAGTTATCTGAGGTAAACACACATAATTTGGTAAAACAGGATGGACAAGAACTGAGTGACTGTCTTAATTCCTTTTTTATTTTCTATTCACAAACAGCAGAATTTCCGGGAAACAGTCGAGAGTGGCAAAAAACGGCTCGGTTAGCTGGAGAGATCATTGGAAAAGAAAAACTGTATTGGAAGGATGCTGAAAAGTTTCGTGAATCTTGTATTTTAGGCATTAGTGCTGGATTAGAGATTTTAGGTAATATATTACACTATATTCGTCAAAAATATGATTGTTTTGATGAAGAAATGGTGAAACAAATTGCTCAAAATATCGATTGGTCCAAACAAGGACCATGTTGGAAAGATACAGTGATTGTCCCCGATGGAAAAGGTGGGAGTAAAATTAGTGCTGGTCGAGGTTCTGTGACTACAGCATTTCAAAACTGTCTCCAACAACTAGGCTGGGAATAGTGAGAAAGTAGGGTGCGCTAATAACGCATCCTACTGCCGTGACACAGCTAATTTGGTGCTTTAGAAAATTTTGATGGTTCTTGAAATTTGTGAATTTAAGCAAAATCCTATTGCCTCATTTTAGCTGTGTCACGGCACTACAAGAGAGTTACTCCCAGTGTTGTAATTCTTGGAACCAGGCTTGGATTTGGTCGCGGCGGGTTTCAAAGGTGGCGGCGATCCAGATGAGGGAAATTCCGACTCCTAGGGCAACTAACCATTTGGAGAAAGGATAGTCGAAAATAAGAATGCCTAACTGATAGAAAACATTGAGTAAAAAGCTGGTGGTTCCGATATAGAGAAAGGCGCGGATTTTTAGGGAGAGTCCGGCAAAAATGATGAGTAAACTGAGGGTTCCAGTGAGCGTACCGATCCATTGTTGGGCAGTAAAGGAAATTAAACTAATGGTAGCGGAAACTAGCAGACGAAGGTTATGGCGAAGTTTTCGGTTTTGGGGAGAGTTTAAAAGGGGATCGACTTGGATGATGTAGAGGAGGGATAGACTGATGGTGAGGCTATACCAGAAGATTTCGGTAATAGGAATATTGAAAAACGATCGCCAGATTATCCAGTTGAGGACGGCTAAGGTGAGGTAGGTAAAGCGAATTTGTTTGCTGGCGATCGCCAATCCGATATAATAAGCAGCAATGACCACTAAGCTGGCTTGGTTTAAAATAGCTGGATTCTCTAACATCGCATAGACCGGGATCGCAATGCCTGCCACTTGCCAAGGGCGTTTTGACCATCCCCAAGTTTCCCAGGGAAGGAAGTAAAGAAAGTAGGCAAATAAGGTCGCAATAGCTCCTTTCCAAGCCACTAATAGACCGCCTAAGAGTTGGGCAACAGGAGTATTTAACCAGTAAATTCGCATTCCTAGGGCTTCTAAAAACCCGAGATAGACCCACAATTCTTGGGGTGAGAGGTTGCCCTCTCCCACGGAAGAGTGGGCTATAGAATGCTTATGGCGACCTTGGCTGATGGCGTAGAGAACTAATGCTGTACCCGTGGCAAATCCTAGGGTCATTCCTTGTGCAATGGGGTTAAAAGTGGCGATGATTAAGAGTAGGCTAGAGGTGAACCAATGGAGATGACAAATCCAGCGAAATTCTCTAGGAGTAAGTTGGAAATAAGGGCGTAAAAATTTTCCTAATAGGCGATAGGCGTAGAGGATACTACTGCCTAGGGTTGCCATGAGAATCAGTCCATCACCAGTTGCACCTCCGGGTTGTAAGGACAGTTGATAAAAGAGGAGTTCGTAAGCGCACGCGGTGATTCCAGCAAGGGCAAGATAAATGAGGGGTTTAAATTTCGGCGATCGCTTGCCAATACCGAGGATAATAATCGCTAAAGCTAGGGTGGTGATTCCTGTCCAACTTGAAACTGTTCCCCAACGGAGGATCGCCCCCAAAATCCCGTAAGCTAGGGGGATAATATGCCAGGCTGTACCCAGATTATTGGTTTCTGCGGGCTGTTTTGAACTCCACCAGTCGCCGAGTAATTGAGCGCATAACCCCAAAATTAGGTTAATCAGGGCAAGGTTAATGATGGGAGCGTCAAAACTTCCCAGGGTTTCGACGGCTAAGAGTTCAATTGTCCATCCGATTGCAAATAATCCCCAGTTGCTGATTGTGCCCAATTGGGAAAAAACAGGGGCGGGGTGACGAGGACGTTTTTTCTGACTGTAAAGAAGGGCAATCAGGAGGAGGATTAAGCTGATGAAAATGGTGGTTTGTGGTGTGAGAGTGTTGGTGTAGACGAGGATAGAATGGAGGGTGAGCAAGATTAAGCAAAAGAGGCAGAGCGCGATCGCCCATCCATGGAAACTTTTACGATAGAGTCGAGTTAACTGGCGCTGCCATTGTGCTTTACCCAGACGTAGGTTTTTTGCTCCTATCCATAATCCTAGAACATTGACTGAGCCGACGATCCACCAGGCGGTTGAGGGAATATCAATCCAGTCGGATAAAATCACTCGCTCGGTGACTAACCCTAAGCCAACGGTCATGGCAGTCAGATAAAGTTTAGGATAATAGCGACTATGACCGATTAGGATTAGGCTGGCAACCAGTAAACTTAAACACCTAAGATCGAAAACGTTCATCGTGGGTAAAACTGCTACCATGACAGCCGCACTACTCCATCCAATAGCAGTAGGTTGGGGGGTTGGATACCAACTGCGATAGGCGGTTGCACCACTGAGGAGCATACTGGTACTGATGGAAAGATAATTAGGGGTAAGTAGCCCTTGACTTACCCAAGTGCTTTGGAGGATAAGAACTGCACCACAGAGGGCGATCGCCCAAATATCCAGCGCTCTGCTGTAATGAGAGATACTTTTGTAAAACGTATAATGACGGATTCCCCATAATCCAGAAACGGCGATCGCCCCCAGCATTAACCACAGGGTATCAATCGGAGGCGGCATTCCTGGAACGAGATCCCACAAAATCAACCCTAGGGTACTTAAGGCACAACCAATGGTAATCCCAGCAGTGACGAGATTGGGCAATTTACGGGTATTGAATACCATGATTAGGGTGGCAACGGCTAGCCCAAACCCTCGCCATCCTGGAGTTTCAAACAGCAGGGTTTGAGCAACCAAGAGCATAACCATGCTCAAGCGAGGGGTAATATTGAGCCGATGAGAATGGGGTGAATAGCTAATCAGGGTGAGCGTTGCAGGGATAGTTAACCAGGTGAGATGGGTGAGGGTAAAGCTATACTGTTGCCGGGTAGCGTCAAGCAATCCATAGGCGATCGCCGCTAACCCAAATCCGATTAACCAGGCACTTTGTTGCCAGATTTTTTCATAGGAATTCGGTTCTGGCGATAATGCTCCGCATCGCTGGCGCGATCGCCGCAGCTCGGAAAACCACCATTCTATAACTGTAATTTCGAGCAAAATCAGCGCCCACGTGTTTAAGGTTAAGTCAGGGCTGGCATAATCAATGAAGCTTAAAAGTAGGGCTAATCCAGTGAAGTGATTGAGATAGACAAGCAGGTGAAAAGAATGCAGGATTTGCAGATCGTATCGCCGCTTCGTTAGCCACACGATCAGAAAAATTAGGTTCGTTAAACAGAAAATCCGTAAAATGGAATTGGGGAAACTGAAGAGCAGTAAGCTAATTCCCAATCCTAGGGCAACCCATTCGGAAAAATGGGCGAGTTTGGATTTTTCCTGTCGATAGAAGCGATCGCCCATGTTAACGATCCAAATTAGGTAAGGCAGTCCAAGGGTACTGATGAGAGCGATCGGGTATTCTTGAGCTTGGGTAATAGCGATCGCTGTGGCGATAATTTGCCCTTGTGTGATTTGTGGAATAAAATTCCACAGCAGGATAGCAATTTGAGCGACAATCAACCACAGGATTGCCAGATCGCGCCGATTTTGCCAACGATAGATGAATTTGTGATAGATTTGTGTGGCGATTAAACCAATCATGACTCCTTGCCAAGGAAGCGTCACCCAGGTAGAGACAAACCAGGCAACAAAGAGGATACTTAAACCCAGGCGATTGATCGGTTTATAGTATTGAGAACGACGGGTGAAGGCAAGCCAAACGGCAAAAGTTCCACAGAGCGCGATCGCTAATCCTAAATGGGGCAAAAGAACTCCTTGCACAAAAATAGCACGAAAGAGTAGAATGCCAATGGCATAGAGACTAAGGCGGCTCAATTGCAGTGTTTGTTTTAACGAACGTTCGGGATCTTGAAATTGAGTTCCATAGAAACCCAAACTGCCAATTGTCGCCAAATAGACAGAAAAAATAGGGAAGTTAGGGATGCTCCAACCCCAATGGAGATAGCTGACGAGAATGTAAATCAAAAAAGGGAGAGAAAACCTATTTTGATTTTGCCATAGAGAGCCAGAAATTATAGTTAAATAAACGGCCGATCCAACACTCACTAACGCATTAAAAGGATGACTCCATAAGCCAAAGTCATCCATTGCCCAAAAATTGACCGGAATTAAGAGCAATGTGACTAATTTTAGAGCTTGTGAGGTTAACTGTAAGTTATCTTTCTGACTTGATAAACGGCTAATAAACCAAAATAAAGAGGTATATCCTAACAGCACCGAATATTGGACAATCGCGGGAAAATTTTCCCATTGACTCGCAGCAAATACACCAGAAGAGAGAACGACTAGAAATAAACCTAAGAATAATAACCACCGCACACTTAATTCTGCTTTCAGAGAATCTAATCGTTGCCCGATCCAACTCGGTTGAGGCGTTGGTTGAGGCTTAGTTAGACTGGATGCTGAAGGTAAAACTGGCGCTGATGGTATTGGAGTTTGCTCTCCAAGCGGTGATGCGATCGCTTGCGGTTCTGGAATCGAAGAATAGAGGTGATTTCGGGCAATCTGTTTTACCCGAAAGTCATCGATTAATCCTAAGCGCAAGCCAATTTCTAATCCTTCTAAGAAGTTCGGATGATGGGTATCGACTTTTAAGCAAAGATAGACAGAATCCTCGGTTAAAATCCCCAAATCTTGCCAAAGTTTCAATCCTTCCAGTAAAGAAGTGATGGGTAAGGCTGGATCTAGCTTAATTTTAACGATCGACTCAGGAACAGGAGCCATGGTGTCATGTGCAGTTAGAATTGCATCGATTGTAACACTTCATGTCTCAAGATTTTCTGATTCGTGAACTGAGGATGCCTTACCTCTAAATCCCTCTTTCACAGGAGAAAGGAGAAGGGAGATAAGGAGCAAGCATTTACATTTCATTTAAAAATGCCATATAACACCCTAAAGTTTGGTAAGATTAATTCGGCGATCGCTGGAAAAATTAAGTAATAAGTAGGGGCAGGTTCACCCATATCCCAAATTCCCACCCATAACTTTATATGAACCTGCCCTAAATCAATTACCAATTACGGTTTATAAGCTTGCAACACTTGTAGACTTCCTCCTCCGTAGAGAGTAGGGGGTTCTACCTGAAAACCAATGTCCTGTAAAGTCCGTCTTAAGTCCGTTTTTAATAACTGCCAAGCGGTTTCCGTTTCAAACAGGAACAGGAACAGATATAATCCGGGGATGAAGATGGGGTTGGTGGGAGGATGAAAATCGGCGATCGCCAAAACTCCCTCCGGTTTCAATACCCGATATGCTTCCCGCAAAATCTCTTCGAGTTGCTCTGGCGACATTTCATGCAATGCAGCGCTCGTATGCACCAGATCGAAACTCTCATTCTCCAAAGGCATATTTTCCGCAAACCCTTCCATAAACTTTGCTTGCGGAACATTCTGTTGCGCTCTTTTCAAGGAAAGGGGAGACGCATCTAACCCCGTCACCTTATCCGAATAAGTCACTAAAACCTGCGTCGCTTGACCGCTCCCACAACAGAGATCTAAAATTTCTGTATCTGAATTAATCGGCAAATCTTTTAAAGCTAGGCGACGAAATCGATATTCTCCCCCCACCGCCAGGGCAGATACCCGCGAAATAGAATCATATAACCACTGATATTGATAACTTAACTCTCTTAAAAATGTTGCCATAATTATAGTACTTCGCCCTGGTAATCGGTAATTGGAAAACCGTTTTTTCCATTAAATCAGGATATCATATCTTGCCTAGTAATTAGATGGGATGAGGGCAGGTTTAGGAGAGCGATCGGTTAGTTTTCTAGATTTGGGTATAACCCGCCCCTACAAAAAAACAACCAAATCTATACAAAAATATTTACTCTACAAGATGAACAGGAAAACCATATTGAAGGGAATTTCGATATAAAGGAGTATCCAACGTCCAAAGGGCAGCATCTAGAGTTTCTGCTAAAGCAATGTAAGACGCATCATAGGCACTTTGGCGCTTCAAGGATAAAGCAATTTCGATTATTCTTGTCCCTTCTGATAAATCATGATAAGTAATAGTCAAACGATTTAAAAGAATCCAAGCTTGAGCTAACTGCTGTTGAGGAAACCTATTGGCGCTCACCAGTCTAGTTAAAGCATTAGCGACTTCATACTGTACCAAGTTAGGAGCATGAATCTTTACGTCGTCACGAATCCACTCATTGAATTTATTGCGAACTCGTTGACTACGAGACTCTTCATGAACGAGGACAACTAATAAATTAGCATCAATAACCACATTCTTTTCCTAAATCAAGCCTCTTTGCTCTAACTCTTCACGACTTTGACGAGCAATTTCGACAGCATCTACTGGCGGAAAATTCTGGGTCATTTCGCGCAACTCTTCCAAAGCTTTCAGAGCAGATTGGCGATCGCTTTCAGGAGTGGAGTTGATTGGACTCGATTCAGCAGTAAAAGGCAAAGTTTCTGCTTGAATAGAATTCAGGATAGACTCTACTAGTTGCCAGCGATCGCCTATGGATAACTGTAGTATTTTATCGAGCATTTCGGGTGAAGACATTCTCTCTTACCTCAACGATTTCCCTAATATCATTATAACATTAACTAGCGAATTACGATAGAGATAATCGACCTTGGGGTTCAGGAACTTCAGCAATGAACGCTCGATCGACTTCACTCCAAGAGAGAATGATTTGATAACGAATCACCATTATAATCTCCTGTGTAATTCTGTTTTAAGCATAAATTAAGGGAGGATTTAATAATCCCAATTTACAGAGTTGTACCTTTGAAGCAGTTGTTGGTGCTTACTATATGTAGAGAACTGGCAAGGATATCTAAAAACCCTTGTTTGTTAGTTGTCTATATCTCCACCCATAATCTTTTGCCTTTTGCCTTTTGCCTAGCGCGTAGCGCTATATAATACCCATGGTTAATCCTTCGCTCATTAGGCCAGATGTTCCATGACCCGATTATCACCAGATCAACGTAACTCCCTGTATACCGTGGAATCGGAACGGGTAGGGATTCATAAATCGATTTTGGCAGGATTATATGAGGTGCAGCAAAAACCCCAACTTCAGGATGGAGAAACGGGACTGGGTATTTCCCCCGCCAACCGTATTGCTTTAGAATCCGTTGATGAGTTTGAAGGTCAGGTCATCTATGCCGCTAATACGATACGCGTGATTACGGATACGCTGATCGGTCAAGGATGGCAAGGGGATGACCTATGGGATACAGCCTTGGGCTACTATAGCGAGAAATTTATTGGGCGCGTGGCAGAAGGCTATTCTCCGCCACCGGAAGAGCTGAAAGCAGCGCGTTTAGAACCGTGCGATGCAAAAACGCTCTATGGAATTTATGTCCAAGATTTACAAACCGACTATAGTCTAGAAAAGCTACCCTCGAATCTGTCCTATCTGGATATTGCCCTGTTATCTCTAGTCGAGCGCATCCCCCAATATTATCAAGGTCTGCCCCATCAGCGCGATGGTCTGCTAGAGGTGTTTCGGATCTGGCGTAACTTTGATACCCGTGAAGAGGCGATCGCCGATCTGACCAATACCTCCCCCTCCACAGCACCCAACTGGGAAGAAACCTACATCGATCCTCCCCTCCTCCAATTCCTCTCTCGCTTATCTCCAAATTATCTCGGCTATCCCCATCAACGGGAGAGCCTCATCCGTCTCACCCAACTGTGGCGTAACCTCGACTCTAGGGAAGAAGCTATATCCTCCCTGGAACGGGACACCTCCCCAGAACCTGCCCTCTTTTATCTCGACCCTGCCCTGATTGCCTTTGCCCAAAGAGTTCCCCAATACTACACCGGTCGCGGATATCAGCGCCAAGCCCTCACCGAAGCTTTCCGCATTTGGCGCAAACTCTCCTCCCGCACGGCAGCGCTGGCAGAATTAGGATTAGAGATCAAAATGCTCCGAAGTAGCAGTACAGACCCCAATCAACTCGCCAATACTGCCGCCCAACTGGATCGAGAACTGCTCGGTTTTATTAAGCGAGTTCCCTTTGCTTACACCGAAGAAGAACACCAGCGCAACGCCCTGATTCGTATGGTACAACTGTGGCGAGGACTGGACTCGCGAGAAATTGCTATTTATACTCTCTTTGAAGACTTGAAGCGGATGAATAACACCCACCGCAACAGTCCCGATGCTCCTCGCCAACCCGGACCCATTGTTCTGCCACCGCGTCCCAACCGTTGGACACCGGACAATATTCAACTCCATGCCTCGATTATTCCCGGGGGCTATTTTACCTGGGCTGAGGCTACCCATGGGGGGACTCGCCTCCCTCCCAACCAATCGACAGTCAATGCTATGGTCAGAATAGCGGTTTTGGCACAACAAGCTCGCGATCGCATGGGTCGCCCCTTCTATATCACCAGTTGGTATCGTCCCCCAGATATTAATCGGCGAGTTGGCGGAGTCTCAAATAGTCGGCATATCGTTGGAGATGGGATAGACTTCTATTGTGATGGACTCACTGGCAATCAAATCTATTGGTTTCTCGATCCCTGGTGGCCTGGAGGTTTAGGACGATATCAACGATATCCCTATATCGTCCATATTGATGCTCGCAGCTATCGAGCGCGATGGATTCGCTAAGATGGTCAATTAGATTTTAGAGATTCTTCAGAATTGACCCTCTGAGAAAATAACCTGAAAAAGAACGAACGCCTACAATAGAACAAAGCTCCTAGTCGGTATTGACCATGCAGCATCGTATCCTTGTTGTTCCGCCTACCCTAGCCCAAGCGTCTCCGGACGCTAAAGCAGATTCTCCCTCTCTGGGCCTGTTGCCGATGATCTTTATGGGTCTGTCGGCTGTCCTATTCATTGCCCTAGTCGCAGGTGGGATCTATTCCAAACTTGAAATAGAAAAAGTCAATAAAAAAGTCAAGTTTGAAGATTTTAAGAATAAAGAACTCCAGAAAAAACTCAAACTCGCCCTGAGTACCATTACCAAAATGGAGACGAACCCGGACTTGGTTCACTCACGGGAATTTAACCTTGACTATCTGCGAATGCGGATGGATGAGGAAGTATTTCATTTTGCTATTGTCAATCAAATTAAAGTTAAAGTTAAAGAGCAAATTACCATTGCCCTACGCCCTACCCAGGCTAAGGAAGGGAAAATTGGTGAGAATAATGCTGCATCTCCTCGTAAAGTGAGTGAAGTATTTGATGTCACCTATGAAACAGGAGAAGGGACAACGACTCAAAAGCGGGTCTTATTCCGGATTCAAATTAATATGACTCGTCTGCCAACTCAATCCACCTCAAAAACGATCCAGGATGTTATTGATTGTATCGAAACTTATCTTAGTCCTCATCCAGACCCAAATTGGCAACCAGCAATTCAGGGGCGGTTGGTTAACTTACATTGGGATCAGAAGGCAAAACCTACACCATTGCTGGTTTTAGAGCAACTGAATGAAGGAAGTAATGTGACATTCAAGACCAAAACCCATGCACCAACACCTCCCGCTGCGGGGAGAAGCTCTCGTTCGAGCAGTGGTCGCTCCAAGGGCAAATCTTCTGGAAGTCGTACCAGCAGTAAAAGTACAGGAAGCAGGACTTCAGCAAGTCGCTCTCGCTCTCAAGCTCGGCGATCGAAGTAAGTGTGATAGAGCGAGGGGATAGGCACTCTAGCCATAGAAAATGTCCTCACTATCCTTGGCATTGTCCCTTGCCTCCTAACGATTGGCAAAGGTATGTAATATCAAATGCATGTATTTCTGCTACAGATGGCCATTAGGGTAGAGACAACATGGGTTTTGTCTCTAGATTAGGCAGTTGTAGCAAGGATTTAAGGATTTGATATAACTTCGGCTCCCCATTTCTAACTGATCTGTACTCAGCACATAGGTTTTATAACGGGCCCTGAGGGACTCGAACCCCCGACCGACTGATTAGAAATCAGTTGTTCTATCCGACTGAACTAAGGGCCCATAAGATAGGCAACCCATTATTTTATTATAGGTCAAATTCCCCCAAAGGGGTAGTATCTCACAGAATGAGTTGCTGGATTTATGAAAATTACGTTAAATTTAATTAAGATTCCTGGAGAATGAAAAATTTCGTTCCCAAGAGAGACTAGGCGATCGCCCAAACTATAAGCACCTTAGTCATCAATATCTGTTTTGTATTCATATAAGAGAGCTTCTTGATTATGAAATTATCTTGGAAAGTCATACTTCTGTGGACGTTGCCTGCCCTGGTCATTGGGTTCTTCGTCTGGCAAGGAGCCTTTGCCCCCAATGTGGTGGACGGAGGTCAGAACGCAGCAACCACCCGCATGACCTACGGCCGCTTCATTGAATATCTAGAAGCGGGTCGAGTCACTCAGGTTGACCTTTACGAAGGTGGCCGAACTGCCATTGTTGAAGCCGTCGATCCAGAACTGGATAACTTCCAACAACGCTTGCGGGTAGACCTCCCTGGTAACTCCCCAGAAGTGATTTCCCAAATTCGTCAAGCCCATGTCAATCTAGCGATCCATCCTCCTCGCAATGAAGGAGCGGTTTGGGGATTATTAGGTAATTTAATTTTCCCCCTATTGCTAATTGCGGGATTGTTTTTCCTCTTTCGCCGTTCGGGTAATGTCCCTGGTGGCCCCGGTCAGGCGATGAACTTCGCTAAATCTAAAGCCAGATTTCAAATGGAAGCCAAAACGGGCGTAATGTTTGATGATGTGGCTGGTATTGAAGAAGCGAAAGAAGAGTTACAAGAAGTGGTGACGTTTCTGAAAAAACCGGAACGGTTTACGGCCGTAGGCGCACGTATTCCTAAAGGTGTGTTGTTAGTCGGTCCTCCTGGAACCGGGAAAACCTTGCTGGCGAAGGCGATCGCCGGAGAAGCAGGTGTTCCTTTCTTTAGTATTTCTGGTTCCGAATTTGTCGAAATGTTCGTCGGAGTCGGTGCTTCACGGGTGCGCGACCTGTTTAAGAAAGCGAAAGATAACGCCCCCTGTATTATCTTCATCGATGAAATTGATGCTGTCGGTCGTCAACGGGGAGCCGGTATTGGCGGTGGAAATGATGAGCGCGAACAAACCCTGAACCAGTTATTGACTGAAATGGATGGGTTTGAAGGCAATACTGGCATTATTATTATTGCCGCTACTAACCGTCCGGATGTACTCGATCAAGCCCTGTTGCGTCCCGGTCGGTTTGACCGTCAAGTAACCGTCGATGCTCCAGATGTGAAGGGACGATTAGAAATTCTGGATGTTCATGCTCGGAACAAAAAACTCGCAACAGAAGTTTCCTTAAAGGCGATCGCCCGTCGCACCCCTGGCTTTACCGGTGCAGACTTAGCCAACCTCCTCAATGAAGCGGCTATTCTCACTGCCAGACGGCGCAAAGAAGCGATCACCATGCTGGAAATTGATGATGCAGTAGACCGGGTTGTAGCGGGAATGGAAGGCACTCCCCTCACCGATGGCAAGAGCAAACGCTTAATCGCCTATCATGAAGTCGGCCATGCGATCGTAGGCACCTTGCTCAAAGACCACGATCCCGTACAAAAAGTCACCCTTATTCCCAGGGGACAAGCTCAAGGGTTAACCTGGTTCACCCCTAGCGAAGAACAAAGCCTGATTTCTCGCGCTCAACTCACCGCTCGTATCTGCGGGGCACTCGGTGGTCGAGCTGCTGAAGCCATCATTTTTGGTGATGCAGAAGTGACCACGGGTGCAGGGGGTGACTTACAGCAAGTGACGGGAATGGCTCGGCAAATGGTCACCCGTTTTGGGATGTCAGATCTCGGCCCCTTATCCCTAGAAGGTCAAACCAATGAAGTATTCTTAGGTCGCGATTTGATGTCCCGTTCTGAATACTCAGAAGAAATTGCCTCTCGCATTGATGCCCAAGTTCGTACTATTGTCGAACATTGCTATGACCAAGCATTGCAAATTATGCGGGATAATCGCCATGCGATCGATCGCCTAGTAGACTTGCTGATCGAAAAAGAAACTATTGATGGGGAAGAGTTCCGTCAGATCGTAGCTGAATATACGGCTGTTCCTGAAAAGGAAAGTTATATCCCTCAAATCTAAATCCTCAAAAAGCGCTGTTTTTACAGCGCTTTTTTAATGTCATTCTTCTCATAACAATTGAGTAAGCAATGACAGGACGAGCTACTGGCTAAGTTAAATTTTATTGAACTGTAGTCATGGTTTGAGAGGATTAAGGGTACAACCGTATTTTAACTCAGGCGCTCTCCACTCGCACAAAGAAACTGGGTTTCTGTTTCCACCTCGATAGGAGGCAGTATTCCCAGGAGAAACCCGGTTTCTAGACCCTATGACAAATCAGAAGCTCAAGGTTAAGATAAGATCGAGCGAATTGAGTACAATTATGTCAAATTATACAATTACTTTATATGAGCAGACTTACCACGCCCTGCTAGAAGTTGTCGAACTACAAGGCTTAACTCCTGAAGCTTAGATAATGACTCAACTTCCTAAACCCCAGGCGAAAGACCAACCTTTATCCGGAAAAATAGACGATTTAATTGGGGCAATTGAGAGCAGTCCCCAGCCTCATCATCAGTTTAAGCTAGTTCATAGCGATCTCGACCTGAGAAAATCACAACAACAAAAAGTAAATTGCTTTCCAGAAACCTCTTTGAATCAAGTAGCAGGATATCTGAAATATGAAGGCATCCCGAAAACGCTTGACGACTTAGAAGATGCTATTCGTCAAGGGGTAGAGGAACAAGGTAATGATATCCATTAAGAATATTCCTCCATTCTCTACAGGCGATCGCCACCCGCACAGAGAAACTGGGACTGTGAATACTCAGGTATTGATATGATATACCACAAGTAGCATAATTGAGGCATGAGTCAACACCTAAAACCAGTTGAGTGGGTTGGCAGTTCTCTTGAGGACTTAAAAGACTTCCCACAGGGGGTTCGCCAAGCTGTTTTGGAGGGGGTATGGGAACATAAGGGATATAAGGATATTGCTGAGGAATACCACTGTAGCAACGATCATGTGAGAAAGTCGGCATCGGAGTTATGGAAACTGCTGTCGGAGATGTTGGGAGAGGAGGTGAAAAAGAAGAATGTGCGATCGCTCATCGAAAACCGTGTATTCTCTTATCACAATAATGTCGTGCAAATTGGCAGTAACATAAACATCTGTAACGACCTATACAACAATCCAAAAAAAAACGATCGCCCTCTACAACCAGCAAAACTCCTCAACCGCGCCACAACCTCAGTCAAGCACCCGAATATCCGAACCTCCACAACCGCACCGAAGAACTGGCTACACTCCAAGAATGGATACTTGCAGAAAATAGCCGCATCGTCACGTTAACTGGACTCTCTGGAATCGGCAAAACCGTCCTCGCGAGACAACTGGTAGAAGAAATAAAAGACAACTTCGAGCTTATCCTGTGGCGCAGTCATCGCAAAATTCCCAGCCTCAACGCCCTACAAACCACCCTCCTAGAATTTCTCGCTCCATCTCAAAACCTAACCCTCATCAACCCGTCAAACTCCCTATTAGACGCTCTCAGAAATCACCGTTGCTTAATCATTCTCGACGACTTCCAGGAAACCTTAACCCCTGGGGAATTCGTCGGTAACTATTGCCCAGAATATGAAAATTATGGTCAATTCATCCAAGAAATCGGACAATTTCCCCACAAGAGTTGCCTCCTTTTACTCAGTTGGGAACAACCCCTAGAAATAGCTACCTTAGAAACCGAAAATCCCTACTGTAAAACCTTCCCTGTACCCGGATTAGGGGATTTAGCCACTCAACTGCTCCAGGAAAGACAACTCAAAGACGAGAAAAAATGGTCAGATCTGATCCAACGTTACAGTGGAAACCCGCTATGGCTGAAAATCATCACTTCCACGATTCTCGATTTATTTAACGGCAGTGTGCAACAATTTCTCGCCTATCCCACCCTATTTTTAGGCGACCTAGAACCGATTATCAAACAACATTATCAACGCCTCTGTGAATCTGAAAAAGTTCTGCTTGAGTGGTTAGCGAACCAAGAGCAACCGGTAGAGATTAGCCAGAAACCCCCAGACCTTTTATCCGACGCAGATTTTTTAAAGGCGATACAATCTTTAAGGAGACGAAACTTACTGGAAAAATCGCCAATTTTAACTTTGCAACCGGTGATTAAACAGTACGTCAAAAACTAATATCAAATCCTTAAATTTTTGCGACAATTGAATGGGAGAGAAATGGACGAGTGTAACCCTGTAAGGCCTGTATTAGCGTCGCTAGAGCCAACGTTTCTCAACCGATCCCCATTGTTCATTGTTCTCACGTCATAATCGCTCCCCCCATCAACTGCTCATAGCGCCGTTGCAGCTCTTCACGAATTAACGGATAATCGCCCAATTCTGGATCTTCAGCAATCAAATTTTCTGCCGCTTCCCGTGCCAATGCCAGAATATCTTGATCCTGGACTAAACTGGCGAGGGCAAAATCGGGTAAACCCGATTGGCGAGTGCCTAAAACTTCTCCAGGTCCGCGAAATTGTAAGTCCATTTCAGCGATAAAAAAGCCATCTTGAGACTGCTCTAAAACATTTAACCGTTGGCGAGCATCGGGATTATTGGAACTACTGAGGAGTAAACAATAGGATTTATGAGATCCTCGTCCTACCCGTCCTCGCAGTTGGTGCAGTTGGGAAAGTCCAAATCGTTCGGCATTTTCGATCAGCATAACGGTGGCGTTGGGGACATCAACGCCGACTTCAATGACGGTGGTGGAGACAATAATTTGAATTTCATTGTCTCGAAATGCCGTTAGCGCTTCATCTTTTTCGGCTGAAGTCATGCGACCGTGGAGTAAACCCACTTGAAATTCAGGAAAAATAGTTTCCGATAGATTTTTATGTTCGGCTATGGCAGCTTTAGCATTCAGTTTATCGGATTCTTCAATTAAAGGGAAAACGACATAGGCTTGCCGACCTTGGGCAATTTCTCGGCGCATGAGTTCATAGACTTTTTTCCGTTCTTTATGGGTTAAAGCCAGGGTCTCTATGGCTTGTCTTCCTGGTGGTAGTTCGTCAATTTGACTGACATCTAAATCCCCATGCATGGTTAATGTTAAGGTTCTGGGAATGGGCGTTGCCGTTAAACACAAAACATGGGGAGATTCTCCTTTTTGCTGCAAGAGAGCGCGTTGTTCTACACCAAAACGATGTTGTTCATCAATGACAACTAAGCCTAAACGATGGAAATTAACTCCTTCTTGAATAAGTGCATGAGTTCCCACCAGTAAGGGTAATTCTCCTGTTTCTAAGTGGGCGTGAATTTCCCGGCGTTTCTTCACTTTTGTGGAACCGGTGAGCAGTTCTACGGGTAAATGGAGGCGGTTAAACCAGGTGACTAATTTGCGGTAATGTTGCTCGGCTAAGACTTCTGTGGGAGCCATGAGCGCGGCTTGATATCCGGACTGAATGGCAGCTAGAATTGCGATTACCGCAACGACGGTTTTTCCTGAGCCGACATCCCCTTGAACTAAACGATTCATGGCAGTGGGCGATCGCAGATCGCTTAAGATTTCATTCACTACCCGTTCTTGTGCCCCAGTCAGAGCAAAGGGCAACCCCTGATAAAACCGATTGATTAACTGTCCTGTCGGCATTAAGGGAATCGCTTTCTGATTTTTCTTCTGATTATGCCGGCGCTGAAGAAAGCCAACTTGCAGATAGAAAAATTCATCGAAAATCAAGCGCCGTCTGGCTTGCTCCAGGTTCTCTTGATCTCCAGGAAAGTGAATTTGATGAATAGCTTGAGAAAGTTGAATTAAGCTATAGGGCGATAAAATTAGTTCAGGAATCGGATCAGTTAACTGTTGTGCTGTAGGTAAAACTCGCCAAATGGCTTTACGCATGGTATCCGCTGCCACCCCTTCTGTTAAAGGATAAATGGGTACAATTTGACCAATAATTAGAGAATCTAATTCTCCTGAAGACTCTAAAACCTCCAACTCCGGTTTATCTAAAGTGAGACCATATTTATTCTTTTTCACCAAACCTGAAGCCGCGACAATGGAACCAACGGGATAATTGCGCTTCTGGCTTTCTTGCCATCCTCGATGACTGAAATAGGCTCCGGCAAAAAAACGCGATACTTTTAATTGTCCCGTGGCATCTTTGAGGATAATTTCTAAGATAGTGAGTTTCTTATTGCGAGGCGAAGAAAAACAGTTAATGCGCTTCACTTCCCCCACCACCGTCACCGTTTCTCCCGGTTCTAAATCGGCAATAAAGACTTGTGAAGCATAATCTGTATGGTTGCGAGGATAATAAAATAGGAGATCTCGAACGGTATGTAAGTTCAGTTTGGCTAACTGTCGTGTATGATACACTGAAAATTCGGGAAGATTTGTTAAAGCGCGATAATGCTCCGCATCGCTGGCGCGATCGCACTCCGTCGTCTCTGGAACTTGCTGGTGCAGCGCTGGAGAAGGCTTCGGAGCAGGAGTAATCGGGGGTTGTTGAAAGCGCTTTTGGGAGTCTGAGAGAAACTTCCGCGCCTGAGCAACGAGCTGTTGGCGCTGGGCAAACGTAAACTGGGGATAGGTTTGGAATTGCTCAGAGAGTTGCTTCCACTGGCGCTTTTCCCGGGGCGAAAAGGACGCGGGAGGGTTAGCAAAACTGAGCTGGAGAAACTCACTAAACCGATATTGTTTGCCTTGCAGGTCATTAAATCCGCGCTCCTGTTCTACTGTCAAGGCTTTTTGGAGTCTTTGCCAGTCGGGTTCTTGAGTCATGATGCTGAGAAGGCAGATAGGTGAGGGTAGGGCTGTTCTCTTTGATGATAGATCATTGCTCTAGGGGAGGAGCGATCGATGGGGTAGGGGTAAGAAACCGGGTTTCTACCCAGGTTGAGAACGCCAACGAAAAGATAAGCAAGAAACCCGGTTTCTAGGTTGAATTGTAGGGGCAGGTTCACCCATACCCCTCTTCTGTCACTCTCCGAGTTCAATGAATAGGAAATCTGCCAATTATCCGGAAGGATAAAAGGATTGAAATTGATTAACGGTGTTAATCAATTTATTAAATCCCCTCCATAAATAAGAACTCGGAAGCTACTCTTACTTTCTCTCTCCAAACTTCATTAATTTTTTCCCACACTCCTTTTCTCTGCCATTTACAAAAGTAACTTGATACTGTCTGCCAAGGAGGTAAATCGTTAGGGATTGCACGCCATTGGCCTCCTTCATGGAGCAGATAAAATATGGCGTTTAGGATTTCTCGTAAATTCACATCCGGTTTAGGACCGCGACGCTTGGGTTTAGGTAATAAGGGTTCTATTAGCTTCCCTTGAGCATCGGTAATGTCTGTTGGATAAACTCGACGTTTCATTTCGGACTTTTCTCTCCTTTAACCCCACTTCTTCTTTTTTATCTGTTTTTGAGTTCTCCTTACTTTATTTTATCTTTTCTTTATAAACAGTCTCTAA
>DDLS01000187.1:13353-37292 GCA_002340255.1 Cyanobacteria bacterium UBA2566 | reverse complement strand
CATTGAGATCAGTCATTGCGAAGGTCACGCAAGTGGAATGAAGCAATCGCAAAATCCCCCAATCTTGGCGATTGCTTCCCTGCGGTCGCAATGACAACTCACATCTACGATCAACAATGTACCTCATAGCAGCGCTTCGCGCTGTATCTGGCTGAAGGATTAGTGAATTTAGTCGTGTTATCTGCCTTATTGGAGTTGGCAGGATTTTACGATCCGCCGTTTCAAATGCAAGCCGAAGTTGCTGTTGAAGCGACAACTTCTGTCTCGGATAGTGAAGTCTCGGAGAAATTTTTACGAGGTAGAATTGATTTTTTGCTAATCTCCCAAGGAATTTGGATCGCAGTTTTGGAATCGAAAAGTAGCCAACTGAATCTAGATACGGCAATTCCCCAAACTCTTGCCTATATGATGGCGAATCCTCATCCAGAGAAACCGGCATTTGCAATGGTAACCAATGGTGGGGAATTCTTTTTTCTGAAGCTCAGTTCTCAAGGAAGGCCACAATATGATATTTCTCGCAGTTTTTCCCTGTTGCCTTTACAGAATGAATTGTGTGAGGTGCTGAGAGTTTTGAAAAACCTAGAATCGAATATTCAGCCATGATGGTTATCTAAAATACTGGCTTTGCTTAGTTTATCATTTGTCATCGAGAAGGGGAGTTCCATGGAAACTCTATCAAAAAATAAATATGCTGATCTAATTGATAAATTAATTGAACGATCGATTAAAAATGCTGAACCTATTTTATTACAAGGTGCAGCCGGTAATCCTATTGTGATTAGCGAAACAGATTGGAATGCAATTCAAGAAACTCTGTATTTACAATCTATTTCTGGCAGGTCTGAATCCCTTAAAAAGGGTGGAAAAACTCCCGTAGAAGATTGTATTGATGAATCAACCATTAGGGATGTTTTAAGCGATCGTACCCACTTAGTTTGTTCGGGTATTCTTTACTACCAAAGCAGTCACTATTCAAGGCCTCTTTTCTCTCGGCATTAATTATAAAATCATAGTAAAATAGGAAAGTTACCTTAGAACTAATTTTAAACTATCTTGAAGCAATTAACCATAGAAAATTTGCCACAGGCAGCTTCTACTAATTCTCCGAATACCGGAATTATTTTCGCGCGTCATGAAACCTTTCATCCTCGCTTTGGTTGGCTCAAGAAAGGGTTTGATAGTGCGGTAAAAGATGACAAAATTTTTCTTGCAGAGGATGCCCCTGTTCAGTTGGGAGTGGGGAAAAACATGGTAAAATCTATTCGCTATTGGTGCGGTGCGTTTAAGATTTTAGAAAACGATAGCCCCACAGCGTTTGCCAAACAGCTTTTGGGAGAAGACGGTTGGGATGCTTATCTGGAAGATCCGGCTTCCTTGTGGCTATTACATTGGTATTTCTTGAAATCTCCTTGTTCAGGGACAGCTTGGGAGGTGATTTTTAATGAATTTCGCTTAATTGAGTTTACCCAAGAAAACTTATTTAACCATTTGGTTGACTATCGCGATCGCCGTAGCTCTAAAATTGCGGACTCTTCCCTGCGTAAGGATGTGAGTTGTTTGTTGAGAATGTATGTCGAACAGCCGTCTAAATCTTGGCAGGGGGAAGATTCCCTTGATTGTCCGTTTACGGAATTAGGCTTGATTCATCGGGTGGGTGAGTCGAAATATTATACGTTTCGGATTGGCTATAAACCCAGTTTACCAGAGGCAATTATTGTTTATGCTTGTCTAGACTATGCGGCTCAAAAAGAGTCATCTGCTCGTACCATTGCTCTAGCCAATCTTCTCTATGATTTTGGCAGTCCTGGCTTAGTTTTTAAGCTGACTGAGAGTGTGATTTGCAGAGCGATTGAAATGGTGAGCCGTCAGTTTAAGATGATTCAGATTACGGATGTGGCGGGCAAGTTGCAATTGACCTTTGATGATGAACCAAAAACTTTAGCCTACAGCATACTCCAATCTTATTATGATGCTCGATAAGGAAAAAAACATGAATAAAAAAGTTTTAGCGAATTATTTTCAGTTATATCGCCGCTATTATCGCTCGGTGAATTTGGAGCGAGATATTGAACGATCGCAGGCCATCGAAGGTTATATTCTAACAGAGCGCTCTGCATCGACATTGGAGCGGATGGTTTCAGCCTTCACAGAAACTACTGCTCATAAATCCTGGACGTTAACCGGGGTGTATGGTTCGGGAAAATCGGCATTTGCTCATTATATTGCTGGATTATGTCATCCCCAAGATAGTGCCATGCGATCGCAAGCTGTTGCCATTGCGCGGGAAGCGTTTGGAGAGAATTCGCCAGTGATGGAGGCGATAAACGCACAATTACCCGATCGCGGTTTGCTCATTGCGGTTGCCACAGGACGCAGCGAACCCCTCAGTTGGACGATCGCCCGTGCTTTGGCTTCGGGAGCGGAACGGTTTTGGCAAGGGAAGGGGCGACAACCGGAGATTTTAAGGCAGTTGAGTACTTGGCAATCTGAAGCCGAGGAAGGTAAGTGTCAAGTTAGCGATCGCCAAATTCTGCAAGCGCTGCAAGAAGTCACCAATGAAGCCAATACGCATGTGCTGTTAATTCTGGATGAACTGGGTAAAAGCCTAGAGTTTGCCAGCACTAACAAAGGGGTTAGCGATTTATATTTACTACAACAAATTGCCGAACTTCAGTCCAAACCTGAGCAACAGGTCTATTTTTTAGGATTACTGCATCAATCCTTTGCGGGTTATGGCGATCGCCTGAGTAGCAGCGAACAGAATGAATGGATTAAAATTCAAGGTCGCTTTGAAGACATTCCCTTTACGGATTCTCCCAGTCAAATGACGCGGTTGATCGCTCAGGCGATCGATCGCCATAATGCCGATCCGATTCTGCGCCGTGTCCAGCAGTGGGGAGATGAGTGGTATTCAGCTTTACATCACGTGTTATCTGAACAAGAAATTCAAGCAAAATTAATTGAAAAAATCGGCCCTCTGCATCCGTTAACCGCTCTCGTGTTGCCCTTACTCTGTACGCGCTATGCTCAGAATGACCGCTCTTTATTTACGTTTTTAACTAGCGATGAACCTTATGGGTTTCAGAAATTTTTAGAAACAACAGAGATTAAAATTGGAACGGATCATTTTCCCACCCTAAAATTGCATCAACTCTATGATTATTTCGTGGAGAATGTGACTGGATTAACTTCGCTGTTCAATTTACAGCGTTGGGTCGAAATTCAAGGTTTAATTCAGGATGCTCGTGACCATTCCCCAGAAACATTAGCGATTTTAAAAACCATTGGTGTTCTCAATTTAATCACAGCTACTGGAAAATTACGAGCAAGTCCCGATTTAGTGGCTTTGGCCTTATGTGACTCTCCTAGGGACGATCGAGAGGAGTGGAAAACGGCGATCGCCAACTTACAGAAACAAGGGTTAATTATCTACCGCCGACAGGCAGAAGAATTGCGGATTTGGGAGGGTTCCGATTTTAATGTGGAAGCGGCAATTGATGCTGAAATTGAAAAAGACCGGTCATCTTTGCAGCAACTCCTGAGTCAGGTTTATCCCTTAAAACCTCTAGTGGTTCAACGTCACTATACACAGACAGGAACCCTGCGCTATTTTGAACGGCTATATGGGGATAATTCCACCCATTTACAGGAATTGAGTTGCACTCTAGAGAGTTATGATGGCTTGATTCTCTATTGGCTAGAGCCTGAATTTCCTCCGTCTATTCCCGATAAAATTGCCCATAATAAACCCTTAGTAATGGTGAAGGTGAATCAATTAGACGAATTTGCCATACGGGTGCGAGAATTTAGGGCGCTGGAGATGGTTAAACAGGCTCCGGAATTGCAAAATGATGGGGTGGCGCGACGGGAGGTACAACACCGCCGCATTGAGGCGAAACGGTTGTTAGATGAAACCTTTGCTAAGTCGTTATCTTGGTTTGGAAATCAAGAGTGCTGGGTAGGTGGAGAATGGGTGAGGATAGGGCGGGACCGACAGTTTCAGTCTAAGCTATCCGATTTGTGCGATCGCGTCTACAATCGAGGACTCAAGCTTGATAATGAGTTAATTAATCGTCGGCAATTGACCGGTCAAGGGGTGAAAGCGCGGAGAGTTTTAATTACAGCCATGATTGAAAAATCGCCAGAAGAGCGGTTAGGATTAACCGGTTATGGGCCGGAAGTGGCGATTTATTATTCAGTGTTGGAAACCACAGGCATTCATCGACAAGAAGAAGGAATCTGGGATTTTTATCCCCCCAATCAAGAGTCCGGAGTTTATACCTTATGGAATGCCATTGAACAGTTTTGTTATGAAGCGCAGGATTCTCAAAAATCCCTGCATTTACTAGGGGAAGAACTCCAAGATCCTCCCTTTGGAGTCAAGGAAGGGGTGATTCCGATTGTATTGGCGGCTGTTTTGTTGTATCACAGTGATGATGTGGGCATTTATCGCGATGGTAGCTTTATCCCGGTGTTGGGTGCAGAGCATTTTGAACTGTTGCTGAAAAATCCTGGACGCTTTTCGGTGAAGTATTTTCAGATTGTTGGGTTGCGATCGCAGGTTTTTAAAGAGTTACAATCGATTTTTAGTTCTCCTCAACTCAAGGCCAGTAAAACTCTCCGTAATGCTTCCCTGTTGGCTGTGGCCAAACCCTTATTGAGTTTTGTGGCTCAGTTACCAAAGTATACCCGGTCTACTCAGAGTTTAAATGCAGAAGCACGGAAAGTTCTACAGACCTTGCAAGTAGCCCAAGAACCGGACAATCTACTGTTTCAGTCTTTACCCACAGCCTGCGGTTTATCCCCGATTACATTTACCGATGAACCGGATCGAGATTTAGCTGTTGCTAAGACCTATCGACAGAAGCTCGTCAGAGCGCTGCATGAAATTCAAACCGCCTATGACCGCCTATTGAGTGACTGTCGGCAACGGCTCCATGAGGCTTTTGGTGTACGGAATGAGGAGAAATTGCGAGATGATTTGGCTACTCGTGCCACTATTTTAATCGGGAGCTGTATTGAGCCGTTGTTGAAGCGATTTATTCTAGCGGCTGTAGATGAGCATAAGTCGGAGCAGCAGTGGTTGGAGAGCTTAGTGATGATTGTAGCCGATAAACCGGCGCGATCGTGGACAGATGGAGATGTCACCCAATTTGAGATGACCTTAAGCGATTTAGTACGCCGGTTCAAGAATTTGGAGAGCCTCCAAAAAGATATCGATGCTACCCAACATCAATGGTTTTCCGCCAAGCGCATCACAGTCACCGAGTTTGATGGTCGAGAAGTTCATCAGGTCGTCTTGCTAGATCGAGACCAAGATAAACTATTAGAGGATTTAGTCCAAAAGACCCTAGAGTTAGAGCAGTTGAAGGATAAGCCCAAACTCCAGCAAGCCTTTATCGCTAAACTAAGCGAATGGGTTTTCGGTGAAAATGTTACAGATAGTGAAGACCAACTCGACACCCAACGAAAAAAGCGTAAAAATCAAGACAGTCAAGATCAAGTTCTATGAGTCACAAGAACATTCGTCATATTCTCGGTCTCTCAGGGGGAAAGGATAGTACAGCTCTGGCAGTATTGATGCAGCAACAGCATCCGGAGCTAGAGATCGAATATTTTTTCTGCGATACCCACAAAGAGCTACCGGAAACCTACAGCTACCTAGATCGGATTGAAGCTCGCTTAGGGATTAAGATCCACTATTTGAGCGCCAAACGGGGGTTCGATCATTGGCTGGAAATTCATGATGGGTTGCTACCCTCCCCACAGAGGCGCTGGTGTACGGTGATGATGAAAATCAAGCCTCTTGAGGAGTTCATCGGAGATGATGAAACCATTAGTTACATTGGCATTCGTGCTGATGAAAATCGAGAAGGCTATATCTCTACAAAACCCAACATTAAACCTGTATTTCCATTTAAGGAACAAGGCTTAGTGAAAGCGGATATTCTTCGTCTATTAGAAGAAAGTGGCATTGGACTCCCTGACTATTATCGCTGGCGCAGTCGTTCGGGTTGCTTTTTCTGCTTTTTTCAACGCAAGTATGAGTGGGTAATGCTGGCTCAAGAACATCCGGCTGAATTTGATAAAGCGGTTAAATATGAGCAAAATCATAAGGATGGCAGAACCTATACCTGGACTGAAGGAGAGACATTATCAGAGTTATGGGAGAGAAAGGACGAGATTATCAGAGAGCATGAGGAAGCTATGGCTAAGGCTAGGGCAAAAGAACAAAAACATGCGCCTAATCAACCGCTGATTCATGTTTTAGACTCCGTTTTTGAGAATGAGGGTTTTGCCTTTGCTCAGGCCCTTGAATCTGTTCTCGATGAACAAGATGATGAGTTGCCTTGTTTAGCTTGTCATCTCTAATTACATCTATATTGTTAATCAAGGTATCTGGATATGGATATTTCAAGAATTTTTCAGACTTCAAGTCAACCTATTTCATCTTTTTTTAACGAGGGGGTTGGATACTATATCCCTCGTTACCAGAGGGATTATAGTTGGGAGAAAGAAAATATTGAGCAATTAATGTACGATATTTGTTCAGGAGTATTTGAGCTACAAAGCAATCATGAACAAATACATTTCATGGGTACACTGATTTTAGTAGGGGAATACGATAAAGAAAAGAACATTACCCCCAAAGATTCTAAAGCTCTTCCTAAGAACATAGATAATGTCATTGATGGTCAGCAGAGAATTTCAACAATTGCACTATTAGCTTGTTGCTTGTACAAGAGTATTCATAGACTAAGAAAAAAAATTGTTGCAAATAGAGAAGAATATGAAGATCAATTAGAACAATTACAGGATGCCTTTGATAGTCATCTAGATAAATTAACCAAGCTTTTTTCTTTCGATCTTACGAGAGGAATTCCCAAACGTAAACCTATTATAATTCGACAGGATAAAGATCGTTGGACACTAGATGGAAATGCAAAAGAGCATTATACATCTGAAGCACACATATCATTATATCTAGCAGAGTTTATCGATGCAATTCAAAATGAACCAGTTGATTTTCATGATTACCCAAAACCTAAAAAGGGTTCTGTCGTTGCGGAAAAAATTGAAATCATTGATGATTATTTAGAGACAGTCAAGGAATCTCATAAAAATGATGCAAATAATTATCCATCAGCTTGGGATATCCTGAGTAAGATAGCTCAGTCCGAATTTTGGAATTATGATCGTCCAGAATTAACTGAGATTATTAATGGATTTAAAGAAGTACCTTCAGAAGAATTAAAGGAAATTCAAAATTGTATCTGCTCTCTAGTTCAAGTTTTTGCTTTTTCTAGTTACTTACTTGAACGCTGCTGCTTTACCGTTATTAGACCCACATCACAAATACGTGCTTTTGATATGTTTCAATCGTTAAATGCAACAGGAACTCCTTTGACAGCTATAGAAACATTTAAGCCTTTAGTTGTTCATGTTGCCGATGTAAAGAGCCAAGAATTTAGGAACTCAAATTTCGATAAAAGTTTGACAAAAATAGAAGATTTAACGAGATTACAGCAAAATGCTTCTGCTAAAAATGCAAGAACCAATGATTATTTAACTTTATTTTCTTTGACCTACGAAGGAAAAGCCGTACCCAAACAATTTAGTATCCAACGAAAATGGTTGATTGATAAGTTCCAAAAATCCTGTTCTTCAATAGATGGTCAAGATCCTTCACTAGAGGATCAAGAAAAGTTTATGGAGCAAATGGGAATTGTAGCTGAATATTATAAAAAAATCATCATACCTAAAAATAAGACGGGCAATCAATCTCTCCCTGAACTCAATTTGATATCTGACTCTGAAAGAAAAATTGCTTTTTTCTGTCTAGTTTATCTTAATGATGCAAATCATAAGATGGCACACACAGTTTTAAGCCGTTTCTATTCCTTAACTGTATATCATAATGGTAGAGATGACGAGCAACAAAAAAAATTTGCTATAGCATGTAAAGTTATTGCAGCATTTTTTACTCTTTGGCGTTCAGCTCTACCTAATACTGGTTTAGATGCAACCTATAGACAATTACTCTATGACAAAATATCATGGCAGAAAGGAGACTCTCAATTGTCTTTAGACGTGCTGAAAAATCACTGTCAGGAGGCTCTAGCAGAGAAACAAATAGGAACACAAGTAAGTTGGAAACAAAAAGCAATGTCTTATCTTAGATATGATAATAATATTCAAAAAGTTTGTAAATTTGCTCTAATGATAACGGCACATAACACAATACCAGATCCAGATGAAACAGGCTTAATGAAAATCGGAAGATCTGAATCGAGTCCAGATTACCAAGATAGTGAAAGATGGAAAAAGGACTGCAAAACTATTGAACATATTGCACCTCAAAACCCTGATCTTGGTAGTTGGGATCAAGATTTATATAGCAATGATGGGGACTATCAGAAAATTGGTAACTTGACTTTACTGCCTACAAATATCAATAGCTCTGCTAGCAACAAATCATGGATTGAAAAGTGGATTTACTATTCTCACTTGGCTGAAACCAATCTAGACGAACTTTCAAAGTTGAAGAACATTGCTCAAGAGAAGGGAGTTGAATTAAATAGTGAAACAATCAAATCTTTGAAAGAAGCACGGTATGCTCACCATATTAAGCCAATTGTCCAAGTAGGGCAAACAGGTAAATGGGATAAAGAATTAGTGCAAAAAAGAACAGAGCGTATATGTGATATTCTTTGGAAACGTATGAATCAATGGTTGACAGAGTAGTATAGCAATGAATGACTTGTATGATTTTGCGACTCAGAAAGATGCTATAGCAGGCTGCTTTTCCAGGGATTATGAATTAAATTTAAATTGGCTACCTGAATATGTTGATGAATTTTCTACAGTAATGAATCGAGTAACATTAAAGTGGCAAAAATGCAAATTCGTGTCAGCATCTGAGGTAATGATTCCTGATAATCATGGAGTTTATTGTTTTTCGACACAACTAGGATATCCATTTCCAGAAGAAATTCACATACCTCTGTATATTGGAAAAGCAGCACCAGGATATTTATCAGAAAGGTTTCAGTCATATTTAACAGAAAAACAAATGATTAAAGGTCGTGCAAAATTAGTATTTATGCTCAATAAGTACCGTAATAACTTATTTTTCTGGTGGGCAGAATTACCCAGGATTTATGTTGATGCAGTTGAAGAACACCTTCTTATGTGTTGTCAACCTCCATGCAACGAAAAAATTCCATCCCGTCAACGGTTATGGGCAAAAGCTTTTGACTAGGTACTACTATTTAACAGGAGAAATGAGATGCCAGACTATGTTCCAGCTTTAAAAGCTCATATGGGTGATTGGCAATACTATGTAACAGTGATGAAGCTTGGTAAAATTGCTCGTGAATGCCGACTAGCGGAAGAGATTCATGCTAATCAAAGTTTAGATGAACTTATTCAAAGAGCAATACAAGATCGTGTTCAGAAAGAGATGGTTCCTTATCTCTTAAATGAACATCAACGTTTTTATGGTGCATTAGTTGTAGCTGTTTATGGAGGAGATCCTGAGTTCTCACCTGTTCGTGTTGAGGAACATGAACTCATAGATGATAAAGATCGGCACAGCTATGGTTTTGGTTTACTTCGGTTTGATGGAAGTCAAATTTACTATGCTTTAGATGGTCAACATAGACTTAAATCTATCCAAGAAGCAATTATAAAAGATCCAGATCTAGCTTCAGAAGAAATTAGTGTCATTATTCTTAAACATGAACAAACAAAGGAAGGTTTAGAACGTACAAGAAGACTATTTTCTACACTCAATCGTCGAGCTAAACCAACCACATCAGGCATGAATATTGCGATTGATGAAGATGATAGCATCGCAATTGTTAGTCGTAGATTAGTTAAAGAAAATAAAACTCTACAAGGGTTGGTTTTATCTAATCTTGGTTCCAAACAAATATCTCCCAGTAAGTCTCATGATCCTTATATCACGACTTTAGCTGCTTTTTATGAAACCAATGAAATTTTGCTGAGTGCCTATAACGGTGGTTTAGAAATTGATAAAAACTTTAAACAGTTTAGACCTTCTAATGATGATCTTGACTCTTATTATATATTCTTAGAAGAAATTTGGATGCTGTTGTTAGAACATTGCTCTGATTTTGAGCCAGTTTTAACAGGGAAAAAGAATCCTGGCGATATTCGTAAATGTACAGATGTGGATGGTGATTTAATACTAGATGATGTTGGTAAACCAATACCAGGAGGAAATATTTTTGCTCGCCCCATCGGTCAATTCATTATAGCTGAAGTAATTAAACTCGCTCTAATTCAAGGGAAATCTCTTGAGGATACAATCCAAGCTATTATGGATAACATAACAATGGATATTAATAAATCCCCTTGGGTTCGGGTGATTTGGAATCCCTCAACACAAAGAATTATGGGTACTAAATCTGAAAGACAATTATTAGCATTAATTATCAGTCATTCTCTGGGATTAAAAATCAAACAAAAAATTCGAGATTTAAAGCAAAAATATCGTGATAGAGTTGAAGATCAAACAGCTCCTTTATTACCAACTATATCATGGCCTGGGAATCCTACTCTGACTTCTGATGAAGGTGAAACTATTGATTAGTGTAAATCAATGACTTTTATTTAGCTTGGAATACGGAGTTTGACTAAAGTAACAGCTAATGCGGCAAAAAGACCAAGCCATTTACCTTGATTATCAGGCGACGACCCCGGTCGATCGCCGCATCGCCGATCGCATCCTCGAAACCATGACCACCAGCTTCGGGAACGCCAGCAGTATCGATCATCACTATGGTGACGAAGCTGCAAAAGCCGTGAAAAGAGCGCGTAAACAAATCGCTCAACTCGTCCATGCTGCCCCCAAAGACATCATCTTTACCTCTGGAGCCACCGAAAGCATCAATCTAGTCATTCAAGGGCAAGTCCCCAAATATACGGATTGGCATCCACCTCGTCTCATTGTTTCTCCTGTTGAACACAAAGCCGTTTTAGACACTTGCAAAGCCTTGGAAGACCATGGACGGGTGGAAATTGAGTGGCTCAAAGTCGATCGCCAAGCACGAATTGACTTAGAATATCTCGAACACCTCTGTTCCCAAGGAGCCGATCTCCTGTGCCTCATGGCAGCCAATAACGAAGTCGGAACCATTTACCCCCTACAAACCATCGGTCAAATAGCCCAAAACCATTCTGTCCCCTGGTTCTGTGATGGCTCTCAAGCCGTCGGTAAAATTCCTATCCACTTCTCCGACTGGGGAATCACCTATCTCGCCATTTCCGGCCATAAACTCTACGCTCCCAAAGGCATTGGGGCATTAGTCATCCGTCAACCCTATTCTCCCTACCCCCTGCTTTATGGTGGAGGGCAAGAGCGAGACATCCGTCCCGGAACCCTGAACACCCCCGGTATTGTCGGTTTAGGAGAAGCCTGTGCCTTACGCTACCAGGAAATGGAAGAAGATGAAACCAGAATCGCCCAAAACCGCGATCGCCTCCAATCTCTGCTCGCCGAAAATATCCCCAACCTGATCGTCAACGGCGACATCCACCACCGTTTAGCCGGAAACTTGCACATTTCCATTCCCCATATTCCTAACAGCGCCATTATTTCTAGAATCCGTCATCAACTCGCCATCTCCACCGGAGCAGCCTGTTCTTCCGGAACCCCAGCCCCCTCCCACGTTCTCCGAGCCATGCAATTGCCAGAAACTGAGATTGACGGAGCGCTACGAATCAGCCTCGGTAAATTTACTACAGAAACTGAGAGCGATCGCGCCGCTTCAATCTTAATAGAGGCGATTACGAAACTCAATCAACTCCTGAATTAAAAGCATCGCCACTTACGTTTTTAACAACTCAATTAACTCCGCCTTCTTCAATTTAGAATAACCTGATAATCCCCGTTCTTTAGCGATTTTTTTCAATTCAGTAACCGTCAAACTCTTCAGATCGGTTGTCTGAATCTCGGTTTGTGTTTCCTCTACAGTAGGAGTGGGTTGAGCACAGAGATAGAAGACTTCCTTAAATACATTCAACTTTGCCCCTTTGGTGATGCCACACTTGAGCTTCGTCACCTCCATTAAACTCGACTGCCAATGGTGGCGAGGTGCTTCAAAAATACGGTTAGTGGCAACCGCAAATTTTACTCCTTTTAAGGGATTAACTTCACGATGGATTAAGTAATCTAATCCTCGTTGAATGTCGTCAACCGTTGCCGTGGCTAAGTCTATTTTCGGTAAGCGCTCTTGAGACAGTAGCTCAGAGGCAGTTTGAGTCGCTTCTGAATCATCGGCAATGATACACCAGACTTTCTCTAAACCCGCTTCTTCAGCGACGGCATAGGCGAACATATTACTGATAACTTGGTAGCTATCTTGACCGATTTGTTTGACGACAATAGGGAGCCAATTGCGATCGCCTGCCTGACTGACTGCCTTCGCAGTCTCTTTAATCAGAAACTCATGCATCCTTACCGGTTCTCCCGGTTCAATTTCCTCTAAATAAAGGTACATTAGAGCGCCAATTTCCTGTTGCATTAGATAAAATACTCCCTCACTAACTTTTTGTAACTCTCCAAAACAGTTTTATGCAGATAAACCCCTGGTTTTCTAGCAAAAGCACCGTTCGCAATATAAGCATAGTTATTCACGGTAAAAACATCCCTATTTTGCGTCGATCGCTTATATTTAGGAAAGAAATAAGGAAAGAGATTTAATCCCAATTGCTTGTGATATCTATCAATAATTTCTTCAATCGCTTTCTGTGCTTGAACTTTCTGAGGCTCTGGAATTTTTGCACTGCCTTGATTGTAAAAAATGGGTAAAGCAATTGGATCGGCACAATCAGGAAAAAATATTTCCCGTTTTTGTCTGCCAACTTCTGGAAACAACTCCGATATTGCCATTGCTGCATTTTCTAAAGAGGCGAGATTATTATACTGAGTCGGCATCAACACAACATCTGTGGTAATGATAGCTTCTTGACTAAAAATTTTCCAATTCGTTGGTGCATCAATAATAATGTAATCGTATTCATTTTTCAATGAATGTAACAACTGACTTAATCTACCTCTCGTTACCTTCGCCGTCAATTCTTGCTCTTTTAGATGCAGAAATTTTTGATCGGCAGGAATGACATCAAACCCATATTCTTTTCCCTGACGATATTTCACTCTATAGGTCGAGATAGCATTGACAATGTGATGGTTTCTGTAGTCCTCTAAGCAATCATATAAAGATTCTGATGCCGCTTTAATCGCTAAGTTTTTGCTCAGATCTCTCTGATTAGGATCGAAGTCAACCACTAAAACTTTTTTATGATAGACTCCATTTAGAGTAGCGGCCAGATTAATGGTAGTTGTGGTTTTTCCCACTCCACCTTTATTATTATAGAGAGCAATAAATAATGCTCTTATCGGGACTTCTATATGTTGTTTGATATTAGCAATTTTTTGATCGATATTCTCTGCATTTAGTTGAATCAGTTTTGTCACCGGAAATACAACCTTGCCATGCTTGCGAAATAATTGAATATAATCTCCATTCGTAATTATACCCCAGCGCACAGACTGACAATAAGTTGCTTCAGAAGCTAGATAATACTTGAGTTGATCGACAGTCTTTTTATAGGGCGTTTGATGCATAAAATTAATATGCCGTCCTTTACTTTCAATGATTAAAAAAGGGTCTTGGCGAGTTTGAGCAAATTTATCAGTGTCCGTGTTTTGACGAGCTGCAAAATCAACCTTATGCTTACCTCTACCAATATAATATTCACAACAATATTCATGTTGAGTAAATCCTAGGGAGTCTAAGAAAACGGGTATAAAATTTTGGTTAACACTAGATTCTGAAGCCTGTTCGGGAAGAGATAACCAAGCTCTCTGGAGTGCAGATTGGGTCATGAGATTAGGACGGAGAGTATAATTGTAGGAATAATTTGTATCTTACCGCACTTAGACCCTGATTTTGGTTATGAAGCTCTTAAGACTCAACCGTGTATCCACAATATTGTTGATGGTTGTAGGCGTAATCCTATTTACCAGTTGTAGCCTATTGAATGGCAATAGTCAGGCCCAAACTCAAACTTGGCCGAAATTTGCCCAACCGATTCAGTGTTCTTTAGGAGAGGACTGTTATATTCTGCGCTATGTAGACCGCGATCCAGGGCCAGGTTATGTGGATGTGGGATGTGGGCGGATGACGGATGATGGTCATTCGGGAACGGATTTTGGGATTCCGGATGAATGGGCAATGCAGCAAGGTGTACCGGTTCTGGCGGCTGCTCCGGGGCGAGTGTTACGGGTACGGGATGGGATCGAAGATAGGCGGATTACTTCTCCGGCAGATTTAGAGGCGATTGAAGGGATTAATTGTGGCAATGGTATGGTCATCGATCATGGCCAGGGTTGGGAAACCCAATATTGTCATTTACGCCAGGGGAGTGTGGTAGTGCAACCGGGAACGGAGGTACAAACAGGCACGGTGTTGGGAATGGTTGGGTCTTCGGGAGAGTCTTCGTTTCCCCATGTGCATTTGACAGTGCGGTATCAGGGGAATGTGGTCGATCCGTTTGTGGGGCCGGAAGCGGAGCCGGGATGTAATGTTTCGGGGACTTCCCTCTGGAGTACGGATATTGAGTATCAACCGACGGGGTTAATTCGAGCGGGGTTTGCCACTGAAGTGCCGGATCTCGATCGGGTATGGTCGGGTGAGTTTCGCGACGAGCAGTTATCGGTACAAGGGGAGGCTTTAGTGTTCTGGGTGCATGGGTTTGGAGTGTTGCAAGGAGATGAGGAACAGTTGCGGGTCATCGATCCCCAGGGTCAGGTGGTTAGTGATGGAACAAGAGTGCGCGATCGCCCCAATCGCATCATTTTAGCCTATGCTGGTAAGAAAAATATCCGCGATCGCCCCCTGATTCCAGGAACTTGGCGCGGGGAATATCAACTTAAACGCGGCGATAAGACCTTGATTAATGTAACTAAAATGGTTGAAGTCCAGTAACATAGCGCTTTGCATTGGTAATAGGTAATGGGTAAACCCGTTTTTCCCCGGCTCCTGTAAGAGAGAAGGAAACATCTACACCAAACGCCGTACTGTTTCTAATAACAACTCCTGACTAAACCCTCCCTTCGTTAGATAAGCACTTGCCCCAGCTTCTGCGCCCCGATGTTTATCTTCATCGGAAGCCAAAGACGTGACTAAAATAATCGGTAAATCGGCATATTCCTTATGCTCCCGAATTTTAGCTGCTAATGATAATCCATCTAAATTGGGCATTTGCACATCAGAAATCACACCATCAAAATGACGACCTCTGAGCTTATTATAAGCATCCAAGCCATCCACCGCTGTGACCACCTCATAACCGGCACTTTCCAAAATTCGTTTTTCTTGGGTGCGGGTGGCGATCGAATCTTCTGCTAATAATAAAACGGCTGATTTTCGATGCTCTTCTTTTTGTTTTACTACCTGTGACGACTGAATTTTACGTTGGAGATTTCTCTTCTGGACTGACTTGATTAAATCTTGGGGATTTAAAACCATACAGACTTCCCCCGTGCCTAAGATAGTCGCCCCGGAGATATTACGTACCCGTTGCAGTAATCGACTTTGGGGTTTAAGAATAATATCCTGTTGATCGAGCAACTCATCCACAATTACTCCTAATAATTCTGGCCCGACTTGCAGAATAAGACAAGGCAAAAGTTCCCTCGTTTTAGGGATGTATGACTCAGACTCAGATTCAGAAGAAGAGGATAATTCTAAAATTTCTTCGAGTCTAGCAATAGAAATCGGCCGATCTCCCATTGCATAAGTATCTCGACCTTCGATCGCAAAGATTTGATGCTCTGGAATCAACAAAGTGGTCTTCACAAATTCCACCGGAATGGCATAGGTTGAATCCTGAACTGAGACCAATAACACGGAAGCCGTGGCTAAACTGGTACTCAGTTGAATGGTAAACTTACACCCTTTACCGGGAGTCGATTCAACATGAATATTTCCCTTCAAATGTTCAACATTGGTACGCACCACATCTAAGCCAACACCGCGTCCAGAAACTTCGGTTACGAACTGTCGAGTGGAAAAACCAGGGGCAAAAATGAGAGATTGAATTTGTTGATCGGTCATGGCTTCAAGTTCTTCAGGTCGCCGCAATCCTTTTTCTTTAGTTGTGTATTTAATGTGGTCAAGGTTTAAGCCTTGACCGTCATCCTCAAGTTCAATAATAATACTATTGCCAATTTGAGATCCTCTAAGATGAATCGTTGCTTGGGCTGGTTTGCCTTGAGCAATACGTTCATCAGGAGTTTCAATGCCATGATCGATACTATTACGGATCATGTGCATTAAAGGGTCTTTCATTTCTTCTAAAATGCGTTTATCGGCTTTCGTTTCTGCACCTTCAAGAATTAAGTTAACTTGTTTTCCTTGTTGTTTGGCTAAATCGCGAACTAAACGTGGAAACCGGTTAAAAATGGTGGATAATGGCAACAGGCGTAGGGTGCGAATGCCAGAATCGAGTTGATTGGCGATCGCCTCTAAGCGAGCTACATCTTCGGAGGCTCGCGATCGCAACTGATTTAACAGTTTCCCCATCTCTTCTAAATACTCTTCATGGCGTTGTTTGAGCGATTGCAACTTGTCTAGACTCTGCTCAAACCCTAGATTGCCATAGGTTTGCCGGTTCCACTCTTCCCACAAAGAAACCATATCGTTCATCGTATTGATATGGTGAGCCATGCGGATTTTACTGACCGTTAACTCTCCCGTTTGCGTCATCAAATCATCTAAATTTTGAGTCGCAACCCGCACACTCTCAATCCGATAATTGGATCTGACTATCGGTGCTTCCTGCTTTGAGGCTGTCTGTTGAGGAACAGGTGGGGGAGATGGGGACGCGGGGACAGGAGGACGAGGGGAAACGGAGATCGGTTTTACAGGCTCTTGTGGCTCCTGTACTACGGGTTCTGGTTCGGGAAGGGAGACCTCCGGTGCAGATGGCACTTCTGGTGGTGCTGGTGGCTCCTCTGGCTGGGGTTTCGACTCCGGTTCGGGAAGGGAGACCTCCATTGCAGATGCTGCTTCTTCTAGCTCTATTGGCTCCTCTCGTTCGGTTTTGGGTTCCGGTGCTGCTTCTGCTACCTCTGTTGTTTGCTCTGGCTGGGGTTCAGCTTGAAAAGTGGGGCTTTCGGGGATATTTGCTCCCATGAGTACCGCCAACACTTTATAGCCTTGAATACCTGAAGGCTCACCAGTGACTGCTTCCTGGACAATTTTGCCCATGGCATCTAAACCATAGTAGAGGCGATCGCCCATTCCTCCCTGAAGTGCGGTACTATCCTCTTTAAGTTTACCCACCACTTGCTCGATTTGATGGGCGAGAGATTCCACATCCTTCACCCCCAACATGCGCGAGTCTCCTTTGAGGGTATGAGCTTCTCGCAGCACTTCTTGAAGTTTTTCCCCATCCTCTGGGTGTTGCTCTAAGTGCAAAATACCTGCCTCTAGATTTTGCAGGTGTTCCTCGCTAGAGACCTTATAAAGTTGCCGCAGTTCTTCATCTTCGATGATCATAATTCACCTGGGATCGACAGAAAAGACTTGAGTGTAAAAGGGTGGGTCGTTGCTCAAAAGTTGCTCAAAGATTATTCATCAAATAGCAGACATCCGATCTGATAAGGTTCTATTGTTTAGACCTTATCGTGGGGTTAACCTCATGCACCACTCTAACCACGTCATCGAATGTAAAGATCGACCAGATGTCATTGAGGAATTTCAATATCTTCAAACTCAATGGCGAAATTCACTCTCCCATCAAAGTTGTGAGTTACCTCAAAGGGTCGATCAAAATGCGATCGCGCCAGCGAAACGGAGTTTTATCCCCCCGACTTGGCAGACTTCGCACCTAACCGAACCTGATGATTATGATATCTTGGTTATTCCGTCTCTGACCTTAGATCAACAAGAACTTCAGAAAGTTGAAGGGGTAATGCACTACGAAGAACGGATGCTCTTTTCTCTGATTCGATTAAAAAATCCTCGCACTCGCCTCATTTATGTCACCTCTGAACCCCTACCAGAGATTATCATTGATTATTATCTCCATCTTTTACCCGGTATTCCCTTTTCCCATGCTAGAGATCGCCTGTTACTCTTCTCCGCTTACGATCGCTCCTGTAAATCTCTAACGGAAAAAATTTTAGACCGTCCCCGTCTAATCGAACGAATTCGGCGATCGCTCCGTTCCCCTCGATCCTATATGGTGTGTTTTAATTCCACCTCCTGGGAACGGGAATTATCCGTCAGATTGCAACTTCCCCTGTTTGCTTGCGATCCCAATTTACTCTATTGGGGCACAAAATCGGGCAGTCGAGAAATTTTTGCCCAATGTAACATTCCCCATCCCGATGGCTGTTATTCTGTGTGGAACTGCCCAGACTTAGCCGAAGCCTCCGCCGAGTTATGGGAGCGACAACCCCATCTAAAGCGCATGGTTATTAAGCTCAATGAAGGCTTTTCTGGTGAAGGCAATGCCTTACTCCATTTAACTCCCATTGCTGATTATCAACCGGGAAAGGCTTCCCATGGCGATCGCGTCCGCGCCATTAAAAACCAGTTTCAGGATCTCAGATTTCAAGGCCCTGGAGAAACCTGGCCCAGCTTTAGCTCCCGTATTCCCGAATTAGGCGCTATTGTCGAAGCCTTTATTGAAGGAGACAAAAAGCGATCGCCCAGTGTCCAAGCCCAAATCACCCCCTTAGGAACCGTAGAAATCCTCTCCACCCATGACCAAATTTTAGGCGGTCCTGATGGACAAATTTATCTAGGGTGTCAATTTCCCGCCGACGAAGCCTATCGCCTTAAAATCCAGAAATTTGGCCGCTTAATTGGCCAAAACTTAGCCGAAAAAGGAGCTTTAGAGCGTTTTGCCATTGATTTTATCGTCGTTCCTTCTGGAGATAAGGCTTCTTCCGATTGGGATGTATTTGCCATTGAAATCAATCTGCGCTGTGGAGGCACAACCCATCCATTTATGACTTTACAATATTTGACCGGAGGCTTTTATAATTCTGAGGATGGCTTATTTTATAGCCAAAAAGGGCGGCCGAAATACTATCTAGCGACCGACAATTTGAAAAACAAACGTTATCAAGGATTATTGCCCCATGATTTAATCGATATTATCGCCCATCATAATCTTCATTTTGACACGGGAACTGAAACCGGAACCGTATTTCATTTAATGGGAACCTTGTCTGAATTTGGCAAACTGGGATTAACCAATATCGGCGATTCTTTAGCCCAATGTGAACTCTGTTATCAAAACGTAATTTCGGTTTTAGATCAAGAGACCCAACTCTATACTGGAACCGCTAAAACTCCAATTTCACCGCAGTCCAACGTTGTCAGCAATCCTCTCACTCATCCTTAAAGCACTTTCGGCTTCGCCAACATCAAACGTGTTAGGTAATCGGTGCTGGGAAACCGATTATTCCTACATTTGGTTAAACCAGGCGATTAAATCGTCAACACAATTAAAATCGAGTAAGGCTTCTCCCAACGCTTCTACTCGATCAATTTCTAAGGCTTTAATTTCCGTTTCCAGTTCAGAATCAATCTCGCCTAATTTACGCTTAATCAGACGGATAATTAATTCTTTCTCTCGCATCAATCCTTGATCGATGCCTCGTTCGATACCTTTTTCCATCCAACTGGTGATAATTTCCATACCTGCCTCCTGTTCGGGTTGAGTAAATGTGCTAATTTCCTGTTCAAATTTTATCTCTTCTGAAGTATTCAGCTTGAGATAAGTATCCACAAATCCTGAGATTAACTGCATCCGGGCTGGATCTAGCTTCAAAGTCGTTAATAATCGTAAACATTGGGCCTTGACTTTGGGTCTATCTTGGGGGTCAATTCTCATTTTAGCCATCAAAGCAGAAGCGATGGGATTTGGCTGATTGAGGAAGTCTCGCCAATTGAGACGATTGAGTTGCACAACCTGATACTTAAATTCTAAAACCTTCAAATCAGGAAAGGTGACTTGATATTTATTTTTGGCTTCCTTGAGAGGGATATTGTAGGAGAAGATGACAATGGGATAAACGGGTAGGGCAAATTTTTCATGTAAGCGAGAAAAATAGACAAACATTCGTCGCTCAAAGTCTTTTTGTGAACTGGCTTGTGCTTCTACATGAATGAGAAAATAAGAGGGCTTTCCGCGAAATTTGACTTGTGCAATTAAATCGCTTTCGTGTTTCTCTCCTTCGGTGACATCAGTAAATACTTCCTTATCCAGTAAAATAATGGATTGAGTGTCTATATAATCGATGACTTGAGGGAAGAACAATTCAAGGAATTCAACAAAAAACGTTGAGAGCAATTCTTTAAATAAACGATCGTGGTCAATCATTTTAGACATAAGTTCAAGGCAAGACAATCTGTCAATTTTTCATAACTGCGGTTTAATCTGATCCTGGGGAATCTCTGGTGCAGTTACACTCTCTTTGAATTGATAGCCTTGTTGTTGCAGGTCTTGGACAAAATCGGTCGTGTCTAAAGGGACAGACTCCGGCTGAGGTTTTGGAGTCTGGGGTTGATGGCGTTGATGTTTGAGTTTAGCTTTGCGTCCCATAGAATTATAGTGCTACGCGCTGGTAATGGGTAATCGGTAATAGCAGATTGACTGCTATTTTACCAAAGGATTTGATGACGGGAGAAATCCCCAAGAGTCCGTAGAGATGAAGCAAGCTGGGTTTTAGGGTGTAGGGTTTCTGGAGGAGCGTTAACACCGCCCCAATTTTGAGCTAATTGGCGCAATAATTCATCCTGTTGCACGCGAAAGCCTTCAATATCCCAGCCTTGATTCATAATACTAAACCAAACTAAACCCCGATCGCGGGTAAAAATGACTCCAGCTAAAGCACTGACGGTTGATAATGTACCGGTTTTAACGATACTATACTGAGGAGGCTGGCGATCGCTAATGGTTCCTCCATCATAACCGACCACCGGAAAAACATTGGCAATACTGAGGTGATATAACTGTAAATAACGCTGTATTGCCATCAGTAATAAGACGGAAGCACGGGGAGACATGCGGTTATCAACTCCCAATCCCGATCCATTGATCAGGTAAATTTCATCCGAGGGAATACCGGCAAAACCAGCCGCCATCTCTTCAATTCGATCGTCTCCTCCTAGGGATTCGGCTAGAGTTTCGGCCAAGAAATTGTGACTATGAACATTCAGTCGTTTGAGGATGTCCAGGAGGGCGAGGGACTGATGACGCAACACTGGAGTTAAGTTAGCTGGGGGTAGCTCCTGGGAGCGAATGGAACCGGCGATCGCCACTTGGGGACGCGGTAAATCATGGGGTAAACTGCGATACTGATTTTCTATATAGCTACTCCAGAGATGAGCATTCATACTGCGATAGAAGAGTGCCCCCACCGTTGCTGGATCGGTTTCATAATTCATCCACAGGGGGCCAGTAATGATTAAATCGCCTGTTACTTCGGTAATTCCTAATTCATGAAGTTGTTGACCGATCGCGATCGCCTCTTGCCAGACTAAGAGCGGATCGCCACCTCCAATAATCACTAAATCTCCTTCAACCACACCATCGTTGATTTCACCCGCGATCGCCACTTGAGTCGTAAACTGATGATAGGGGCCCCACTCCTTCAGAGCGGCTAACGTGGTTGCCACCTTGGTTAAAGAAGCGCCAGAAAAAAGAGTGGTCCCCTGATGCTCAAATAAAACTTGTTCTCCTGATTGTAGCCATAGGCCCTGATAGCTTTGACCGAGACTTTTTTGACTCCAACTGTTCAGATAAGGGTCGATCAACTCTGTTAGATTAACCCCTCGATCGGAATGCAGAACCCAGCGAGACGTATTTTGTTGCCAAGTAACTGGGATCTGCAAAACATCTTCTAATCCTGCTCGATCTAACCACAAGGCTAGGGGAATTGCACTTAACCACTCCAACACGCTCGATCTCCCGTTCAGAAAAACACTCCTGAGTAGGGGCGAAAAATATGCAAGCCCCTACAGCCTTTCCCTATTCCCCAGCGCATTCATGTCCGCGATAGCGGAATGCGCTGTATTATAACTCTTGGCTAAACGTAACTTAAGATAACATTGCCATGCCCACAACCGCAGATTTTTTACAGGCTTCAGAATGGTTTGCGATCGCCCAACGTTTCATCTTCACGATCCATGAAAAGCGCAAACCCGCCCCCATTTGTTAGGTTAACCGAAGAGCGATTGATATTTTGAAGCGGTTGTAACGCCCAGTTGGCTTAGTTTAAATCGTTTTCTGGGGGGCGATCGCACATTTCTAACACTTCCTCTGCATTCTCTGAAGATAACGGAGCTGCTAGTCTAATATTAATGTCAATCAGGAGTTAATTTTGCTCTATTTTTATATTGGCTTTCTTCACCACCAAATCCAAAGATAAGCAATCATTGATTTGATACAGAGGCGCTAAACATTGAGTTTTATATCCCGCTTCATGCAGCCATTCACAAATATTGCGCCAATTATCTACCTTGCCATTTTCTCTACCGACCAAACTTTTCACATAGCGATACAAAGTGTTACATAAATCCGCTTCCACACCTTTAGGAATTTTACCCAACTTATTAGCAATTTCCGCCGGACTGTGACCGCAAAGCAACCCCCGCAAGTGCAGCTTTTCAGTGGGAGTTAGCCGTTTGCCCTTGGCTGAGGCTAGGTCTGCATAGAGAGTTTCCAAGTCCCATTCCTGTGAGGCTTGGGCAAAGAGATCGTCGGTAGAAGCCATAATCCAAGTTCCCGTTGAAAATTTTTCCTAGTCATATTCTAGCGTAGTTCCTAGTTTTAACTAAATGACAGATCTGGAATATTTTGTTTACACTAGATTTTGAGCGGGCAAAATCCTCCGGGGAAAGGATGCCGAGACTAAGAGTTGCTAAAATTGAATAATTGTCAAAAATATGTTGCGATGCATATTGCTATTTAGTTTAGTTCGGCAATTTTGTCAAAAAATCAATACAACTATTGAATTCAAATAAAAGTGTCATGGATACTCACAACCAAAACTCGCCTAATACAACTAACAAGATTGCTAAATTAGGAGCTAAAATTAGCACAACACTTAAGCTGGTAACTAACGATCCAATTACAAGTATTCTCTGTGTATTTCAAGGAATTAGTTGGTCAACAACCGTCCAAGGCGCACATATTATATTTCCCGAAACCGCCCCAATTACTCTGGTGGGAACTTCCCTTTCATTTAAATTAATTCCTTTGGTGCTAGGTAGTGCAGTCCAGTTAGCTTTGATTCTGCTTTTAATTGCGAGAGCTAAAAGTCAATCCACTATTCATACCGATAAACTATTCAATATAGATCGGAATGATGACTCAGATACCAATAAAAAACCGTTATTTTATAAGCTACTGTTAACCAAAATGGAATGTTCTCCATTTAACTGGCTTGAAGATTACCAGCAAAAAGAAGCAGCGAATTTGATGGGTTTAGGAAATCTACTTGGCTCTAACAAGATGCAAAATCAATCTAATTCACCATCGGTAAACCCTTCACAACCCAATCCACCCAAATCCAAAAAACTGAGATTCAAAAAAGAGTGCAAAGATGCTTTTCTAAACTGGTTAACTAGCGAAATAGAGAATCAAATAAATCAAGAGCAAGTTGAATCTAAAACAGTTACAGAAATTAGTCTTTACGCCAATCCTACCCTGAGATTATTATCTAGCCCGGAAGAAACATAGATTTACTAATGAGTAGTAAATCTACAAATAACAGTTAAGTGAAGTTATCAATCACCTCGTCCACAATTTCATCAATCATGGGTAGTTTATTCTGGATAATCGTTTCATCTCTGGTATGCTTACAGCACTTTTCGATGTTA